>DATNBX010000148.1:0-35546 GCA_035571795.1 Ramlibacter sp. | reverse complement strand
TCGAAGGCGGACGGTCCCGCTTCCGCGGTGTCCTGCGCGCGCTGGACTTCACCGAATCCGCTCGGATCGTTCAGCGCCGTCAACGCGTTATGGACCTTCCTCACACCTTGCATGTCCGTCAGCTGCGACAGCAGCCCATCGAGCTCCTTGGCGAGCACCTGCCCGCTCAGCCGGACCACGCCTTCTTCCACCGACACGTCGATGGCGCGCGGGTGGCTGACCAGGTGGCCCATCCGCGCGCGCACACGCTCGCGCAACTGGGCATCGCTTTGCGGCTGGCTGGACGAGACGCGATCGAGATTGCCGGTCGCCATCACGCCTCTGGCGCGATCCGCCACCTGTCTTCCAGCGTCTTCAACGAAATCGGCGGCTTCGTGCGACGCGCCGACGATCTTGTCGCGGGCCAGCGCGCGTCGTCGCCGCCCCATGGTGCCGTCCAGGTAATACATGGCGAGGGCACCGGCGGCAAAAGCCGCCGTGATGTTCAGGATGTGTTTCATGCGAGATTCCTTCCGGCGTGGGCCAAACAATGTCTGATCTCCAGATACTAGGCCCCCGCCGCCATCGCAGTCGTAAGAAATCGCGCCCGGATCAAGCCGCTTTCTTGCGTGGTTTGGCCTTGACGCTGGTGCTCGCGCGGGCGGTGCTCTTGGACGCCGCGGCGGCGCGGCGCCGTGCCGGTGCTTCCTCGTCGTTCGCGGCGGTGCGTCGCGAAGTCTTGCGTACCGGCTCTTCTTCATCCTCCGGCGCGGCCTTGGCGCCCGCTCCCTTGCGCAGGCTGCGCCGCAACAGCTCGGTGAGATCCAGGATGTCGGCGCTGGGCCTGGCTTCTTCTTCGCCCTCCAGCGGCTTCATGATGTGTTCGCCCTCGCCGGCCTTCACTTTTTCTTCCACCAGTTTCTCGAGCTTTTCGCGGAACTCGTCGTGGAATGCTTCGGGCTTCCATTTGCCGGCAAGTTCGCTCACCAGTTGCTCGGCCATCTTCAGTTCCCGCTCGCTGATCTTCGTGTCCTTTTCGTCGGGCAGGGGCAGGCCGGCGGTATCGCGAACCTCGTCGTGCCAGCGCAGCAACTCCAGCACCAGCCCTTCCTGCGCGGGAAACAGCGCGGCCAGGTGCTGCCGCGTGGAAATCACGACGCGTGCGATGCCCACCTTCCTGGTGCGGCGCAATGTCTCCAGCAGCAGCAGATAGGGCTTCTGGCCCCTGGCCGCGGGAGCGACGTAATAGGGCTTGTTGTAGTAGGCGCTGGGGATCTGGCCGCCGTCGACGAACGACTCGATCTCGATGGTCTGCGTCGACTTCGGCAAAGCCGCCTTGATCTCATCGGGTGAGACCACGACGTATTGATCTTTCTCGAACTCGAAGCCTTTGACGACTTCCTCCTTCGTCATCGCCTCGCCGGTCGCCTTGTTCACCTGCTTGTTGCCCACCGGATTCATGGTGCGCTTATCGAGCAGGTTGAATTTCATCCGATGCTCGGCCGTGGCCGAATGCAAGGTCACGGGAATGTAGACCAGCCCAAAGCTGATCGCGCCTTTCCACAGGGTGCGGGTGCTGGAGGGTGCCATAGTGCTTCCACCGTACGCGATCGCTCGCGCAGCGCTGTAGGACGCGGCAGCAAGCTCCTGTGCGCCGCCGCCGTTGGGCCTCCGGTCCGCCGCTCAGCCGCCTTTGTGGGGCCGCTTGCCCGGGTTCTTCTTGTTACGGGTAGACGTGCCGCGCTCCAGGCTGATCTTCTGGCCGCGGCCTTTTTGCTGGACCTTGATGCCCTCCTGGGTCTTGGGTGCGGGGGTGCGCTTGCGGTCGGCTTCGGTGACGATTTTGTTTCCCATGGGGAATGCTCCATTGCTCAATTGCGTAACCGGCGATTAGGCCACAGCCGCGCGGGAGGGCCGCTGTCGGGCGCGTCGGGCGTCAGATATGGGCATTGTGCACAGTTGCGTCGAGGCTTCGTCCGACACGATTCACGGTCGTGTTCCTCTAGCCTGGACTCGTTACAAGCCAACAGGAGAAACACCATGGCATGGAAACTGAAATCCGTTCTGGGCGCAGCGGCGCTGATCCTCGCGTCGCAGGCGATGGCCCAGATCACGTTCTACGAAGGCGAAGGCTTCCGCGGCCGCGCCTTCACCACCGACAGGCGCGTCGGCGACCTCGACCGCTACGGCTTCAACGACCGGGCCTCCTCGGTCGTGGTGGACCGCGGCCGGTGGGAAGTCTGCGAGGACAGCCGGTTCGAGGGCCGCTGCGTGGTGCTGCGCCGCGGCAGCTACGATTCGCTGCGCTCGATGGGCATGAACAACCGCATCTCCTCGGTCCGGCCGGTCGATGAGCGCGCGCGCTACGATAACGAAGCTCCCGCGCCGATGGCCTCGCCCAACTACGAGTACCGGCGCCGCCCGAGTGAGCGCATTTTCGATGTGCCGGTGACTTCCGTTCACGCGGTGGTGGGCCCGCCCAACCAGCGCTGCTGGGTCGAGCGCCAGCAGGTCGGCCAGGCGCAAGGTAACCCGAACGTCGGCGGCGCGGTCGTCGGCGGGTTGATCGGCGGCATCCTGGGTCACCAGGTCGGCCGTGGCTCCGGCCGCGATGTGGCGACGGTAGGCGGCGCGGTGGCCGGCGCGGCGATCGGCGCCAATCAGGGCGGCGGCAGCACCGGCGGCCCGGTCTATGGCGACGTGCAACGCTGCGAGAACGTCACCAGCACCACGCCCGCGTACTGGGATGTGACCTATGTTTTCCGCGGGCTGGAACATCGGGTCCAGATGGCCGCGCCTCCGGGTCCGACCATCGCCGTCAATGGCGAGGGCGAACCGAGGATGTAGCCGCAGCTTGAGCGAGGAGCGCAAGCTCCCAGGCAGCGCAGTCAGCGGCGCTGCTATGCCGCTGCCATCGTGTGCAGCGGCAGGTCTTTTTGCGCCGCCAGCTGGTCCAGCTCGCGGCGCGTTTGCGTGAGGAAGAACGCGGCGACGGCTTCGTGCGTGGCCGGGGCAAACATCGCGCGCATATCCGATGCCGGTGCGCCCGCCGCGCTGCACAGGGCAGCCGCGAAATGCGGCTCCAGCGCGGCAACCGCGACGCGGCCGTCGCGGCAGCGATAGATGCGATAACCCGCATGTGCGCCTCCGACCGAGCCGCTGCTTTGGGTCAGGCCCCATTGGCGCGGCAGCGCGAGATAGGCTGCCGCGCCGGCCAGCGCGACTTCGATGAACACCCCCCGCGGATCGGCCTCGCCGGTGCCGGCGTAGCGTTCGTTCCGGGGCCGTGCCGCCTGGAGCACCGCCTCGCTCGCCATCAGCGACCCGCTCATGTCGGCGTATAGCGTCGCCGGCAGCTCCAGCCCCGGCACCAGGCCATTGTCGGCAAGGTAGGTGAGGTCGTGGCCCGGCTCCTCGGCGCGCGGTCCGGACGCGCCGACGATCGCCACTTGCGATAAGGCGGGGTAAAGCCGATGCAGTTTTTTCCAGCCGATGCCGAGCTTGTCGAGCGCCGAAGGCCGGAACGAAGTGAGCAACACATCGGTCTTCGCGAGTTCACGGTGCAGCAGCCGTTGGCCGGCTTCGACTTTCAGGTCTGCTGTCAGGACCTTCACGCCCTCGTGCAGCTGCGCGTAGGCCGCCCTGTTGTAGTGGCCCATCGGATCGCCCGCCGGCGGTTCCAGCTTGACGCAGGACGCGCCCATCTGACGGCAGCGCATCAGCGCGGCGGGGCCGGGCAGGTTCAGTGCGAGGCTCAGGATGCGGGTGCCCTTGAGGGCGCGGAGCGGGCGGGGCATGAGTGCTGCGGAAGAGCTTTTTGGCGCAAGCCTAGCAGATCGGCCCGCTCGCGCTCTGCCGGCTCAAGCTCGGCCTCGCGTCCTACGTGCGCCTGGCCTCAGGCTGAACAGAATTCGCGTATGCGCTACGAACCGCTGGCCTTGTCGCTGGTTCTTGCCTGCATCTGCTGCGGGCCTGCCATCGCGCAGCTCGAAGCAGCTCCAGCTTCGGCCAGCGACAGCACAGCAACCGCCGAGGGCGAAGCCCCGCGGCAGAAGCCGGACTATGCGCTTCCAGCCTTCGAAATCATCGGCTTCGATATCCTGCTCAACCGCATCAATCGCAACGTCGGCAACAACCGCCAGGACTACGCCGTCAGCCTGGAGTCGATCCGGCGCAACCTGCACAGCAGCTGGGGCGTGGATGCGGACCCGTTCAAGACCAACCAGCTGGGCCATCCGTACCAGGGATCGGTGTACCACGGCTTCGCGCGGTCGGCTGGATTCGACTACTGGCAGTCGCTGGGATATACCTTCGCGGGCAGCGCCCTGTGGGAGATCGCCGGCGAAACGACACCGCCTTCGCGCAACGACCAGATCGCCTCGGGGATCGGCGGCACTTTCCTGGGCGAATCGCTTTATCGAATGTCCGGCCTGCTGCTGGAAAAGGGCGGTGGACTTTCGCCGTTCTGGCGCGAGGTCGCCGCCACTGCGATTGCGCCGTCGGCCGGCTTCAACCGGCTGGTCATGGGCCGGCGGCTGGACTCCATCTTCGCCAGCCGCGATCCGGAGTATTACAGCCGCATCCAGCTCGGGCTGATGGGCACAGCGCAGAACGCCCAAGGGACCTCCACCAGCCTCAAGCGCAACGAGGCGCAGGCGGATTTTTCGCTGGAATACGGCATGCCGGGGAAGGACGGCTACGGCTACCGCCGGCCTTTCGATTACTTCACGTTCCAGGCCACGGCTTCCAGCGCCAATTTCGTCGAGAACGTCATGACACGCGGGCTGCTGATCGGCAAGGACTATGCGGCGGGCCGGACCTACCGCGGCATCTGGGGCCTTTACGGCAGCTATGACTACATCTCGCCGCAGACCTTCCGCATTTCGAGCACGGCGCTTTCGCTGGGCACCACCGGCCAGTGGCGAGCCAGTGAAGCAGTGGCGGTGCAGGGCACCGCGATGGCGGGCTTGGGCTACGCGGCCGTGGGCACGGTCAATGGCACCGGCGAGCGCGACTATCACTACGGCGTGGCACCGCAGGCATTGCTGGCGTTGCGCGTGATCTTCGGCGACCGCTCGTCACTCGACATCACCGCTCGCGATTATTTCGTGAGCCGCGTAGGCGGCGCCGGCCTCGGCGGCCACGACAACATCGCGCGCGCCGACATTGGCTACACGTGGCGAATCCACAAGCAGCATGCGGTCACGGTGAAATACCTGTGGAACCGGCGCAACGCGACCTTTTCCGACCTGAGCGACCGATCCCAGACCCGCGGCACGGTCGGCATCTTCTACACGCTACTGGGGCATGAGCATTTCGGCCGAGTCGACTGGAAATAGGTCCAGGCCCTGGTCAGAGCGGCAATCCAACGTAGTTCTCGGCGAGCGAGGTCGACGCGGCGCGCGAGTTAACCAGGTAGTCCAGCTCCGCCTCCTGCACCTTCTGGCCGAACTCGCCGGTGTCGGGGAACCGGTGCATCAGGGACGTGAACCACCAGGAGAAGCGCTCGGCCTTCCAGATGCGGCGCAGGCAGACTTCGGAATAGTGGTCGATGCCGCGGCTGCTGCGTTCCCGGTAATGCCCGATCAGCGCGCTGGACAGGTATTTGACGTCGGTGGCCGCGAGGTTCAGCCCCTTGGCGCCGGTGGGCGGCACGATGTGGGCGGCATCGCCGGCCAGGAACAGCCGGCCGAAGCGCATGGGCTCGGCCACGAAACTGCGCAGCGGCGCAATGCTTTTTTCGATCGACGCACCGGTAACCAGCCGCTCGCGGGCGGCGGGGTCGAGCCGGGAGCGCAGTTCGTTCCAGAACGCCTCGTCCGACCACGCTTCGACCTTGTCCTGCAGCGGCACCTGCACGTAATAGCGGCTGCGGGTGTGGCTGCGCATCGAGCACAGTGCGAAGCCGCGTTCGGTGTTGGCGTAAATGAGTTCGTGCGACACCGGCGGCACGTCGGCCAGCACGCCCAGCCAGCCGAATGGATAAACCTTTTCATAAGTCTTGAGCACGCCGGCCGGGGCGCTGGCGCGGCTGACACCGTGGAAGCCATCGCAGCCGGCGATGAAGTCGCACTCGATTTCATGTGCTTGCCCATCCACCGTGTAGCGGACCTTGGGTTGGGTGCTGTCGAAATCGTGCAGCGTGACCGTTTCGCCGCTGTCGTAGATCGTCACGAGGCCCTCGGCCTTGCGCGCGTCCATGAGGTCGTGCGTGACTTCGGTCTGGCCGTAAACGGTCACGCTCTTGCCGCCCGTCAGTGCGTGCATGTCGATGCGGTGGCGCTCGCCCTTGAACAGCAATTCGATGCCGTGGTGCACCAGGCCTTCGCGGTGCATGCGCGACCCGATGCCACACTCGTCCAGCAGGTCGACCGCGACCTGCTCCAGTACGCCGGCGCGGATGCGGCTGAGAACATAGTCGGCGCTTTGGCGCTCCACGATGACGTTGTCTATGCCGGCCTTGAACAACAATTGGCCGAGCAACAAGCCCGCGGGGCCCGCGCCGATGATGGCAACCTGGGTGCGCATGTGGAAGCCTCCTGATGCCCACGAGCTTAGCCGTTTCCGGGTCTTTGTTCAGAAGAGCAGTGGACGCAAATCTACGCGCTGGGTGAGCTCGGCTTATTCATCAGTCACATTAGCTAACAACTACACAGTCGTTTGGGTATCGAGTGCCGGTCCCAAAATGGCCGCAATCGAACAACAATCCGAGCATGAAACCCATCTTCAAGACCATCCTGGCCGGCATCGCACTGGCCGGCAGCAGCCTCGCGGGCGCGCAAGCCCAGACTTTATTGAACGCCTCCTATGACGTGGCGCGGGAGTTCTACAAGGACTACAACGCCGCGTTCGTCGCGCACTACAAGCGAACGACCGGCAAGGACGTGAAGATCGATCAGGCGCACGGCGGCTCCAGCGCGCAGGCACGCGCGGTGGCCGACGGCCTGGACGCCGACGTGGTGACGATGAACACCAGTACCGACATCGAATTCCTGGCCGATCGCGGCGTGGTCGCCAAGGACTGGACCAAGCGCTTCCCCGACAACGCGGCGCCGACCACGTCCACCATGCTGTTCCTGGTGCGCAACGGCAATCCAAAAGGCATCAAGGACTGGGACGACCTGGCCAGGCCGGGCGTACAGGTGGTCGTGATCAACCCGAAGACCGGCGGCAACGGCCGCTACACCTACCTGGCGGCCTTGGGATACATGAAGAAGAAGGGCGCCACCGACGCGCAGGCGCAGGAGTTCCTCGCGAAGATGTACAAGAACGTGCAGGTACTGGCGCGCGGCGGACGCGATGCCACCACCGCCTTCCTGCAGCGCAATACCGGCGACGTACTGGTCACATTCGAATCCGAAGTCGTGTCGATCAACAAGGAGTTCGGCGAAGGCAAGGCCGATGTGGTCTATCCGTCGATCAGCATCGTCGCCGAAAATCCCGTGGCGGTGGTCGAGCGCACAGTGGCCAAGAAGGGGACAGCCCAGCTCGCCAAGGATTACCTGCAATACCTGTATTCGGACGAAGGCCAGGAGATCGCCGCCAAGCACTCGATCCGGCCGCGTTCGGCCGCGGTGCTGAAGAAGTACGCCGGCACCTTCAAGCCGATCAAGCTGTTCACGGTGCAGGAGCTGTTCGGCTCGCTGTCGGAAGCGCAGAAGGTCCACTTCAACGATGGCGGCCAGTTCGACAAGATCTACACGGTGAAATGACGCAATGACCGCCGCGAGTCTGGGGGTTCCGCTGCCGGGGGCGGCTGTGCCTTCGCGCGGCGGCAGCAAGAAGGTCCTGCCGGGCTTCAACCTGACGTTGGGCTACACGCTGCTGTATCTCAGCCTGATCGTGCTGATCCCGCTGTCGGCGCTGGTCTTCAAGTCCTTCACGCTCAGCTGGGACCAGTTCTGGACGGCAATCAGCTCGCCGCGGGTGCTGGCTTCCTATCGCCTGACGTTCGGCGCGTCCCTGGTCGCGGCGCTGGTGAACGTGGTGTTCGGCCTGCTGGTCGCCTGGGTGCTGGTGCGCTACAGCTTTCCCGGCAAGAAGATCGTCGACGCGCTGGTGGACCTGCCGTTTGCGCTGCCGACGGCGGTGGCCGGCATCGCGCTCACGGCACTGCTGTCGGGCAACGGTTGGATCGGCCAGTACCTGGAGCCGATGGGGATCAAGCTGGCGTTCAACCCGAACGGGGTCGTGATCGCTCTGATCTTCATCGGCCTGCCGTTCGTGGTTCGCACGGTGCAACCGGTGCTCGAAGACAACGAGAAAGAACTGGAGGAGGCCGCGATGTGCCTGGGCGCCACGCGCTGGCAGACCTTCGCCCGGGTGATCCTGCCCTCGATCGCGCCGGCCTTGCTGACCGGCTTCGCGATGGCGTTCGCCCGCGCAATCGGCGAATACGGCTCGGTGATCTTCATCGCCGGCAACGTGCCCATGGTTTCGGAAATCACGCCGCTGGTGATCATCGGCAAGCTCGAGCAGTACGACTACGGCGGCGCCACCGCGGTAGCTGTCGTGATGCTGGTGATGTCGTTCCTGCTGCTGCTCGTCATCAATGCCTTGCAGGGCTGGCAGCGCCGCAGGTCGGGGGGAGCGTGAAGCGAAGAGCGAGCTCGGCAGCGGAGGAGCCCGCATGAGCGACCTCAGCAAAAAACGCGTGACGGCGACCGAGGCGCCATGGGCACGCAGGCTGCTGATCGGCGTGGCGCTCGCCTTCATCCTGCTGTTCCTGGTGCTGCCGCTGGCGGCGGTGTTCGCCGAGGCGTTGCGCCAGGGCGCGGGCGCCTACCTCGCGGCACTGCGCGAGCCCGATGCGTGGTCGGCGATCCGGCTGACGCTCATTACGGCCGCCATCGCCGTGCCGCTGAACCTGGTCTTCGGCATCGCGGCCGCCTGGGCCATCGCCAAGTACGATTTCCGCGGCAAGGCCTTCCTCACGACGCTGGTGGACCTGCCGTTCTCGGTCTCGCCGGTCGTGGCGGGACTGATCTACGTGCTGCTGTTCGGTGCCGCCGGCTGGTTCGGACCCTGGCTGGCGGCCCATGACATCAAGATCATCTTCGCCGTGCCGGGGATCGTGCTGGCGGCGATCTTCGTCACCTTTCCCTTCATCGCCCGTGAACTCATCCCGTTGATGCAAGCCCAGGGCAACGAAGAGGAGCAGGCCGCGATCGTGCTGGGCGCAAATGGCTGGCAGACCTTCTGGCACGTGACGCTGCCCAACATCAAGTGGGGCCTGATCTACGGGGTGATCCTGTGCAATGCCCGGGCGATGGGAGAGTTCGGCGCGGTGTCGGTGGTGTCCGGCCACATCCGCGGGCAGACCAACACCATGCCGCTGCACGTGGAGATCCTCTACAACGAATACCAGTCGGTGGCGGCTTTCGCCGTGGCGTCGCTGCTGGCGCTGCTGGCGCTGGTGACGCTGGTGATCAAGTCGATCGTCGAGTGGCGGCACGAGCGCGAGATGAAGGCGGCGGCCGAGATGCCGCCGGAGCGGCCGGTTTTGAAGGAAGCGACATGAGCATCGAGATCCGCAACGTCAGCAAGAAATTCGGCGACTTCCATGCACTGCGCGATGTCTCGCTGGACATCAGCTCGGGCGAGCTGATCGCCCTGCTCGGTCCGTCCGGGTGCGGCAAGACGACGCTGCTGCGCATCATCGCGGGCCTGGAGACGGCCGATGCCGGCAGCATCCTGTTCGCCGGCGAAGACACCACCGACGTGAATGTGCGGGAGCGCCAGGTCGGATTCGTGTTCCAGCACTACGCGTTGTTTCGCCACATGACCGTGTTCGAGAACGTCGCTTTCGGGCTGCGGGTCAAGCCGCGCGGGCAGCGGCCGGCCGAACCGCAGATCCGCAAGAAAGTGCATGACCTGCTGGGCCTGGTGCAGCTCGACTGGCTGGCCGATCGTTTTCCCTCGCAGCTGTCGGGCGGCCAGCGCCAGCGTATCGCCCTGGCCCGTGCGCTGGCCGTCGAGCCCAAGGTGCTGCTGCTGGACGAGCCGTTCGGCGCGCTGGACGCCAAGGTGCGCAAGGAGCTGAGGCGCTGGCTGCGGCGCCTGCACGACGAGCTTCACGTCACCAGCATCTTCGTCACGCACGACCAGGAGGAGGCGCTGGAGGTGGCCGATCGCGTGGTGCTGATGAACGCGGGCAAGGTGGAGCAATCGGGGTCCCCGCAGGAAGTCTGGGACCACCCGGCCAGCCCCTTCGTGTACGGCTTCCTGGGCGACGTGAACCTGTTCCACGGCCGCGCTCACGAGGGCGAGATCCACCTGGAGGGCCTGCAGATCGCTTCGCCGGAGCATGCGGACGCGCAAAACGCCAAGGCCTTCGCCTACGTGCGCCCGCACGACCTGGACGTGCGGCGCTATTCGCCGGGCGAGGGGATGGACGCGGACGGCCGGCCGCGCGGCATCGTGGTCCAATTGAGCCGTGCCATCGTGGTCGGCCCGATCGCCCGGCTGGAACTTATTCCGGCCGGCGACACCAAACCGCCAGGTGGAGATGACAAGGATTCCATCATCGAGGCGCAGATTCCGGCGCAGCAATTCAGGGATCTTGGATTTCGCGAGGGCGAAACGCTGGTGGTGACGCCGCGCCGGGCCCGGGTGTTTGTGGAAGGCGCGCACTGAACGCGGCGGCGCCGCAGCGGGGTGCAGCGGTTCGGCTGCCCCAGTATTGGAGGAAGCATATCTTGATCGACTGGTTTGATACGGCGCCCCGGCGCGTGCTCGCGCTGGTGAGCGCCATCGGCGTGGGCATGCTGGCCTTCGGCCTTTACCTGCAGCACGTGGTGGGCCTGGAGCCTTGCCCCATGTGCATCGTGCAGCGCTATGCGATGGTGCTGGTGGTGCTGATCGCGGCACTCACGGCGCTGGCGGGCAGGAATCGCGGCGTGCTGATCGGCGGCAGCGTGCTGGTGCTGGCGGCTGCCGGCTTCGGTGCTTTCGTCGCGGCGCGCCAGAGCTGGCTGCAGTGGTATCCACCCGAGGAGGCCTCGTGCGGGCGCGACTTCTACGGAATGATCGAAACCTTTCCCTTGCGGCGTGCCATCCCGATGATCTTCAAGGGCAGCGGCGACTGCAGCAAAGTCGACTGGACATTTCTGGGCGGCTCGCTGGCCAACTGGTCGTTCGTGGCGTTCATCTTCTTTGGCCTGATCGCGTTGGTGCTGATCCTGCGGCTTGCGCTGCGGCGCGCGAACCGGGCCTCGTACGCCTGAAGGCCGCGCGGCCGCAGCGAAGCGAGCCATGACAACCCGCGTCGATGCCATCCGCCGGGCGGAAACGTGTTTCGACTCGGGCGACTTTCGCCGGACCCTGGCCCGCCGCATTGCCATGCCCACCGAAAGCCAGAACCCCGATCGCGCGGAAGTGCTGCGGCAATACCTGGAGACCGAAGTGGGGCCCGCGTTCGAGGCGATGGGGTTCACCTGCCGCAACCTGCAGCACCCGAAGGCGCTGGCGCCGTTCCTCTACGCCGAACGCCTCGAATCGCCCGACGCGCCCACTGTGCTCGGCTACGGCCATGGCGACGTCATCCGCGGACTCGAAAGCGAATGGAAGCAGGGGCTGTCGCCCTGGGCGCTCACCGAATCGGACGGCCGCTGGTACGGCCGCGGCATCGCGGACAACAAGGGCCAGCACACTATCAACATGGAAGCGCTGCGGATGGTGCTGACGATCCGCGGCCGGCTGGGGTTCAACGCGAAATACCTGATCGAGATGGGCGAGGAAACGGGCTCGCTCGGCCTGCGCGAGCTATGCCAGGAACACCAGGAGCTGCTGCGGGCTGACCTTCTGATCGCATCGGACGGCCCGCGCCTGGCTGCGCAGCGTCCCACCGTGTTCCTCGGGTCGCGCGGCAGCGTCAACTTCGACCTGGTGATCCAGGCCCGCGAGGGCGGACATCACTCCGGCAACTGGGGCGGGCTGATCTCCAATCCCGGCATCCAGCTCGCGCACGCGATAGCCTGCATCGTGTCGCCCACCGGCCGGATCCGCGTTCCGGAATGGGTGCCCCGGGAACTGCCGGCGGCAGTGCGGCGCGCGCTGGCCGACTGCGAGGTGGATGGCGGCGCCGGCGGTCCGGTGATCGAGCCGGACTGGGGCGAGCCGGGCCTGTCGCCGGCCGAGCGCGTTTTCGGCTGGTGCAGCTTCGAGGTGCTCGCGTTCAAGACCGGCAACCCCGAAACGCCGGTGAATGCGATTCCGCCGCGTGCCTGGGCCCGCTGCCAGCTGCGTTTCGTCGTGGGCATCGACCCGCAAGACATCCTTCCCGCCTTGCGCCGTCACCTGGACCACCACGGCTTTGCCATGGTCAGGGTCGAGAGCACGAGCGAAGCCATGTTCCACGCCACACGCATCGACCCGGAGGACCCCTGGGTTCAGTGGGCAGTGGCGTCGATCGCCAGGACCAGCGGCAAGAAGCCCGCCGTGCTGCCGAACCTTGGCGGGGCATTGCCCAACGACATCTTCACCGATGTGCTTGGCCTGCGCACGATCTGGGTGCCGCATTCCTATCCCGGCTGCTCGCAGCACGCGCCGAACGAGCATCTCCCGCCGCAAGTGCTGCGCGAAGCCTTGTCGGTGATGACCGGGCTGTATTGGGACCTGGGCGCCGGCGGCACGCCCTAGAGCACGCCCTAGACTCCCGAAGGGTAAGTCTCCGGCGGCTCGCCGGTGTTCCAGGCCGCGACCTCGTCCAGCGGCTCCAGGGCGTGGGTTTCGTCGATGTGGATGATCGCGTCGAACTGCTCGGCCAGCCGCGTGTAGAAATAGTGGCTCTGGCGCTCGGTTTCGGGCCGGTAGATCACGCCGATGGCACGCTGCAGCCGGCGGGGCGTCTCGATCAGCGAACGCAGTTGCGCGTTGCCGCGCAGGACCAGCAGCAGCCGCTCGGTGTCGGTCTCGTGGAAGACGTCCTCCCAGCTTCCGGCCAGGCCCTGGCGCACCTGCTTGCGCTGCGGCGGCTCGTCCCATTCGGTGGCGGCAGTCACCCAGCCGCGATGGGTGCTGAAGCCCAGCAGCACCGCCTCGTCACCATAACGGTCGCGCACCAGCTGCCCGACGTTCCATTCACCGATGTTGCCCATCTCGGTGGCCGAGGCATCGCCCAGGTGCGAGTTGTGCGCCCACACGGCGACGCGCGGCGGCGTCCGGTGGTCGGCGGTGAGGTGGCGCTCCAGCGCCTGCAGCGTTTCGAACATGTGGCTGTCGCGCAGATTCCAGGACGAGACGCGGCCGCGGAACATGGTGCGGTAATACTCTTCGGCGTTGCGAACCAGCCGGGCATTCTGCTGCGCGTAGAAAGCGGCATCGCGCTCCAGGCCCGGGACCTGCGACACCTCGGCAGCGCGGCGGTTCATTTCGCGCAGTTGCTGCACCACCTCGTCCTCGCAGCTGGCCGTCAGGCCGAAACCGGCCGAGTAGCCATAGGCCTGGCTGTCCTCGCGCGCATGGTCGAAGCAGGCATAACGCGTGCGCGCCTGGCGGGCCGCTTCGGGGTCCCGGCGGTTGAGGTACGCAAGCACTGCCTGGATCGAGGTGAACAGGCTGTACAGATCGATGCCGTAGAAGCCTACCTGCATTTCGCGGCCGCGGCCAGTGTTGTAGTCCCGCAGCCACTCGATGAAATCGCGCGTTTCCTGATTGCGCCACATCCAGGAAGGAAAACGGCGAAAGCCCGCCAGCGCCATCGGTGCGTCCCGGTCATCCGACAGGCCGCGCACATACCGGTTGACCCGCCACGCGTCGGGCCAGTCAGCCTCCACCGCCACGGCGGTGAAGCCTTTCTCGGTGATGAGGCGTTTGGTGATCTCGGCACGCTCGCGATAGAACTCGCGCGTTCCGTGCGAGGCTTCCCCCAGCAGCGCGAAGCGCGCCGAGCCGACCAGGTCCAGCAGCGCATCGTAGTCGCGCGGCGTGCCGGCGAGCGGCTGCAGGTGGCGCGCCAGCCCGCCGAGCAGTTCGCTGTCGGTGGGGGTTGCCTGCGTTATGTGGTTGGCCATTCTTCGTTCTCCCTGATCGAGGCCTCTTCACACCGGCAACCGTGCGCAGAGAGCCGTTAATGTGCCGTCACCGCATGCTCGCGCCGCGCCTCCTCCAGCAGGTCGTAAACCTCGTCGTCGGTGGCCTGCGGAAAATCCTGGTACCACAGTCCCACCGCGCGGAACGGCTGCGGCATCGCGGCGCACACGACTTCGTCGGCTTCGCCCGCCAGCTGCCGGCAGGTTTCGGGCGCGCCAACCGGAACGGCCACCGTGAGCTGCGCCGGACCCTGCTGGCGGATGGCCAGCACCGCCGCACGCATGGTCGATCCGGTCGCCACTCCGTCGTCCACCACGATGACCGTGCGGCCGCGCACGCTCACCGCCGGCCGGTCGCCGCGGTAAAGCCGCTCGCGGCGTACCAGTTCGTCCTGTTCGCGCGCCACCACGGCCGCCAGTTCCTGGGCCGACACGTCGATGCCCGAGTCCGGGTTCATGACGCGAACACCGCCGCTGGCGATGGCGCCCATCGCGTATTCCTCGTGACCCGGAAATCCGAGCTTGCGAACCACGAACACGTCCAGTGGCGCGTGCAGCGCACGCACCACCTCGAAGCCCACGGCAACGCCGCCGCGCGGCAAAGCCAGCACCAGCAGCTCGGGGCGGCCGTGATAGTGCGCGAGCCGGTCGGCCAGCACCCGGCCCGCCTCGCGGCGGTCCCTGAACGGCAGCCTCGCATCAGTCATGGGGCCCCCACGTTTGCCGCCCAGGCGGCTGCACTGCCCCCCGAGGGGGCGCGATCTTGCTTGAAGCGGTTCTGCGCCGCGATCATGCCGGATGCTCCACAGGCGCCAGGTGGGCGCTGAACCAGGACGCCGCGATCTGCGCCACCTGTTCCAGGGCGCCGCGCTCCTCGAACAGGTGGGTCGCTCCAGGCACGATGGCGAGCTGTTTTTCGCATTGCAGCCGCCGGTGCGCCTCTTCGTTGAGTTCGATCACGCCGTGATCGGCGCCGCCCACGATCAGCAACGTCGGCGCCTTCACGGCGGCCAGTGCCGCCGGTCCGGCCAGGTCGGGCCGCCCGCCGCGCGAGACGACGGCGGCGATGCGCTCGCCCAGCCGGGCCGCGGCGATGAGAGCGGCGGCGCTGCCGGTACTGGCGCCGAAGTAGCCGACCGGTGTGTTCTGCAGTTCCGGCTGGGACCAGGCCCAGGCCGTGGCATCCTGCATCCGGCGCGTCAAAAGGGGAATGTCGAACCGGTGCTCCCGCGTGTGCAGGTCCACCTGTTCCTCCTGCGCCGTCAGCAGGTCGAACAACAGCGTGGCGATGCCCTGCTCTTGCAAGTGGTGCGCCACCTGCCGGTTGCGCGCGCTATGGCGGCCGCTGCCGCTGCCGTGCGCAAACAGCACGATGCCGGTGAATCTGGGCGGCAGGCACAGGTCGCCATAGAGCCGCGCATCGCCGGAAGGGATGCGCACTTCGCGTTCGGAAGTACCGTGGGAGGAGCTGTTCATGGCAAGTCACCGGTTGAACCCAAGCTAGGCGCTGCGGCTCGCGCTGGCTGTCGGATCACTTCCATTTCCGCGTAGGAAATGTGCCGCAGGGATATATCGTCAAACGCTGAGGCGCTCCGATGGACCCTTGAACTCCACCAGATTGCCTTCCGGATCGCTGAAGTAGAGCGACGGCCCGTAGCCTTCCGCGCCGTAGCGCCGGGCCACCTCGCTCGGCTTGGCGCCCCTGGCCGCCAGCCATGCGCTCAGTGTTTCTGGCTCAAACGGCTCGATGCACAGGCAAAAATGGTCGAGGTTGAGGCCTTCCTCGCCCGGCGGCGCCCCGCCCATGCGGCCGAGCTTGCCGTCCACCGGCACCAGGTCGATGAGCGATTGCCCGGCGCGCAGCTGGTACAGGCCGAGCTCCTGCTGCGTGAGCTCCAGCGTGCAGCCGACGACATCGACGTAGAACCGCAGCATGGCGTCGATGTCGCGCACCCGCAGCACGATGTGATCGATCTGCCGGATCTTGAACATCCCCGGACAATAGCGGCGATCGCGGCGTTTGTCACCCCGAGCGGGGCCAGGGCCGCGGGCAAGCTCAGCCGAGCTTCTTGACGAACACCAGGCTCTTGCGGTCCCAGTTGTATTTGCGCTTGCGCCCCTCGGGCAGCCAGTCGGGGTCGGCCTGGACGAAGCCGCGTTTGAGAAACCAGTGCATGGTCCGGGTGGTGAGCACGAAGATGCTCTCCAGCCCCATCGCCCGCGCCCTCTGCTCGATGCGCTTGAGGATCTTTTCGCCGTCGCCCTGGCCCTGGCTCTGCGGCGACACGGTCAGCGCCGCCATCTCGCCCGTCTTTGCCTCCGGGTAGGGATAGATCGCGGCGCAGGCGAAGATCACGCCGTCGTGTTCGACGATGGTGTAGTTGGCGATGTCGCGCTCGATCTCGGTGCGGTCGCGCTTGACCAGGGTGCCGTCCTGCTCGAACGGCTCGATCAGCTGCAGGATGCCGCCGACGTCGTCGGCGGTCGCCTCGCGCAGCTCCTCCAGCTTCTCGTCGATCACCATGGTGCCGATCCCGTCGTGCACGTACACCTCCAGCAACAGCGCCCCGTCGGTGGCGAACGGGATGATGTGGCTGCGCTCCACGCCGCCCTTGCACGCCTTGACGCAATGCTGCAGGTAGAACGCCGAGTCGGTCGGCTGCTGGGGGTTGGGCAGGCCGGCCAGCAGCTGTTCGGCCGCCGCCAGCGGCAGCTCGGTGTCGATCGGGTTGTCTTCGCTTTCGGGCTCCATCGGCTTGACGCGGATACCGGGGATCTCGGTCAGGAAAATCAGCTTGTCGGCCTGCAGCGCGATTGCGATGCTGGTGGCGACCTCCTCCATCGCGAGATTGAAGGCCTCGCCGGTCGGCGAGAACCCGAACGGCGACACCAGCACCATCGCGCCGAAATCCAGCGTGCGCATGATGCCGCCGACGTCGACTTTGCGCACCAGGCCGGTATGCTGGAAATCGATTCCGTCGAGCACGCCGATCGGCCGGGCCGTGACGAAGTTGCCGGATATCACGCGCACGGTCGAGCCGGCCATCGGCGTATTGGGCAGCCCCTGACTGAAGGCCGCCTCGATTTCGTAGCGCAATTGACCGGCCGCTTCCTGGGCCGAGTCGAGCGCCACTTCGTCGGTGATGCGCATGCCGTGCGAATAGCGCGCCTCATGGCCCTTGGCCTTGAGCTGTTCTGTGACCTGCGGCCGGAAGCCGTGCACCAGCACGATCTTCACGCCCATGCTCTGGATCAGCGCGAGGTCCTGGGCGATGTGCTGCAGCTTGCCGGCTGCCACCGCCTCGCCGGCCATGCCGATGACGAAAGTCTTGCCCCGGTGCATGTGGATGTAAGGCGCCACCGAGCGGAACCAGGGCACGAAAGTAAAGTTGAAGACGGTGGACATCGCGGGGGGCGGCGGGGTCGGGTGTGGCGAAAGTGTAAGGCAATCACTTGCGCGCGGCGGTTGCCATCGGGTGAAGCGCCGGTTATGGTGAGGTCCATGGATGCGATAGCGATTGGCTTTTGGGGCGCGTTCTTCGGCAGCGCGGCGCTGATGCTGGCGGGCGCGCTCGCCGCCTTCGCGCGCTCGCTGCGGCGCGTGGCGCTCACGGCGGCGCTGGCCTCGCTGGTCTCGGCGCTGTTCGTCGTCGCGTACCTGGGCTGGCTGCCCATTTCCGATCCCGCCGCGGAGGCGCGTTTGCTGGCCCATGTGGCCGTATTTGCCGCAGTGATGCTGGGCCTGATGTTGCTGGCGATGCTGGGCCTGCTGCGCCGTCGCACGGTGCTGGGGTCGGCCCGGGTTGCCATGATCGCGGCGGCCGCCGCGGTCCTGGGCGCCGGGTGGCTGCTCGATGCCGCCGGCGCGCTCGCGCTGGGCTCGCTGATGGCCATCACGGTCGCCGCCGTGATGCTGGTGATCTGCATCGGCAGGGCGCGGCAGGGCGACCGGCTTGCGTGGGTCGCCGTCTCGGGCGTGTCGTTCCTGCTGATCGCCGTCGGCGGCCTGAGCTTGATCGCGTTGCACCGGGCGCAGGTGCCCTGGCAAGTCCATGTCGCCAGCGCGATCGCGGCCATCGCCTACCTGGCCAGCATGGCGGCGGCGCTCTGGACCCGCTACTCCTACCTGATCGAGCTGCGCGAAGCGGTGGCCCACGGCCCCAGCTACGACCCCGTCACCCGGATGCGGTCCCACGCGGAGACCGGGCAGATGGTGGGCCTGGCATTCTTTGGCCATCGCGAGGACGAATCCTTGCCTATCGGGGTGATCGTCGTCTCGATCGGCAATCTCTACACGCTGGAGAACCTGCATGGGCGGTCGGCGCTGAATCATGCGCTGTTCGTCTGTGCCGCCCGCCTGCGCAACTGCGTGCCGGGCAACGTGGAGATGGGCCGCCTTGCCGAGGACGGGTTCCTGCTGCTGGTGCGCGGCTCCTCGCCGGAACGGATGGTCGAACTTGGCCGGCTGCTGGCGCGTCGCCTGTCGCGGCCCGTGGTGCTGAGCACCAACCCCGGCGACATCGAGGAGCGCCAGGCTCCTTGGATCGCGCAGGTGGGTGTGGGGCTGCTCGCCACGACGGGGCAGGTGCGGCCGTCCGCGGCGGTGTCGATGGCGCGGGCCATGTCCCGCACCGCGTGGAGCTATCCCAGCCGGGTGGCCTGGCATGACCAGGTTTCCGGAAAGATCGCGGAGCTGCCGGCGACCGACGCAGCCTGAGCGGGCCGGGCCCCCCAAGACAAGCGCCTGCACCGGCTTCAGGCAAGGTCGGTTGGATCCAGCTCCAGGATGCGGCCCGACGCTTCGTCGTAGCGGGCGATGCAGCTCGCAAAGCTGCGCGCGACGCGTGCCATGTCACTGACCCTGGCCAGCACGATCGACGGGTCGTCATCCGAGGTGGCGGCCAGCAGTCCCAAGCCCACTCGCGGTGTCCATTGGGTCTGACCGGCCTCCAGATCGCTCGCCATCGCGCTGGTGCTCAGGGCCACCGGCTGCGACAGGCGCCGGGCCACGATCCGGCTCAACTGGACCAGCCGCTGGCGATCACCGCCGTCACGCGCCACCAGCAGGAAGCCGTCATCGAACAGGCGTGCCATCTCCACGTCGGCAGGCACGCAGCGGCGCAAGCGGCCGGCACAGACGAACAACGCGTGATTGAAGGCGCCACGGCCGTGCTGGCTCTCCAGCGCGGGCAGGTTGCCGATCGAAATGGCGATCAGGATCAGCGGCCGGGCCGGATTTTCCTGCTGGTGCAGAAATGCGAGGCCGACCACGTGCCCGATCGCGGCAGCCGATTGCATGCGCGTCACTGGGTCGTAGCGCGGGCCTTGCGCCAGCACTTCGCGCAGCTCGATCAGGTACGAATACCGCCGCCACAGCATGGCGCCGACGCTCGTCAGGTACGCCATGCCCGCCAACGCGCTCAGCGGATGCACCAGCCATGGCACGCCACGGCGATCCAGCGCGATCCAGCTCAAGCCTGCGAGCGCCATGAGCATGAAGACCACGCCGAACACCGCGAACCATGCCAGGCGATCGCCGCGGCGGGCGCTGCGGGCGGCGGCCAACAGCCCGGCGACGCCGATGCCGAACGCCGCCACGGAGCTGAGCGCCAGCGCGTTCATGGGACTGACCAGCCAACCCGCGCCCAACGTCGCCACTGCGACGGCACACATGCGCCAGCGAATACGCCGGGCTGAATCGGGCTGGCGGAGCAGGCCCAGTTCCGTCATCAGCATCAGTCCGAGCAGCAGCGCACTGAGGATCGCCACGTGGGCCAGCAAGCGGGCTTCGAGCGCGGTGTCGGGGACGGTCAGCCAGCCGAGGTAGCACACGACGAACAGCGCCGACAGCAGCGATGTCAGCGCTGCCGACAATGCTACGCGGTGGTGCGATTTCCCGAATGCGGCCAGCGCGCCGGCCATCATGAGCGCGACGGTCCCGAAAAAACTTCCCCAAAAGCCGATCGCCACAACGTGCATGGGAAGACCATACGCGGGCGCCACGGCAAAGGCAATTTCAGCCGCTGCGCGGCGGGCGTAGCCGATAATTACGGCCTTTCAGCCGCCCGCCCTTGTCCCTGAGCATCACATTCCCCGAATCCCTGCCGGTCAGCGCCAAGCGTGACGAAATCATGGCGGCGATCGCCGCCAACCAGGTGGTCATCGTCTGCGGCGAGACCGGTTCGGGCAAGACCACCCAGCTGCCCAAGATCGCGTTGGCCATGGGCCGCGGCAGGCTCAACTATCCGGCCAGGCAGGCCCGCCTGATCGGCCACACGCAGCCGCGCCGCATCGCCGCCTCCAGCGTGGCCAAGCGCATCGCGCAGGAGCTGAACACGACGCTGGGCGACGTGGTGGGGTTCAAGGTGCGGTTCCAGGACCGGCTGTCGCGCGACGCCTCCGTCAAGTTGATGACAGACGGCATCCTGCTGGCGGAGACGCAGACCGATCCGCTGCTCAAGGCCTACGACACGATCATCCTCGACGAGGCGCACGAACGCAGCCTCAACATCGACTTCCTGCTCGGCTACCTGCGCCAGATCTTGCCGCGCCGCCCCGACCTGAAGATCGTGGTGACCTCCGCCACCATCGATGCCGACCGCTTCGCGCGGCACTTCGGGTCTGCTGCGGGGCCCGCGCCCGTGATCTACGTGTCGGGGCGGATGTACCCGGTCGAGCAGCGCTGGCGAGCGTTCGAAGAGGCGCGCGACTATGGCTTGAACGAGGCGATCGCCGACGCCGTCGATGAGCTGTGGCGTGGCCCCGCGGGGCCAGCGTCCGGCGGCGACATCCTGGTGTTCTTGCCGGGCGAGCGCGAAATCCGCGAAGCGGCGGACCACCTGCGCAAGCACCTGGCGCAGCAGCCGGTCACGCGCAACGCCGAAGTGCTGCCGCTGTTCGCGCGGCTGTCCCAGGCCGAACAGGAGCGGATCTTCGACAGCCACAGCGCGCGCCGCATCGTGCTGGCGACCAACGTGGCGGAGACCTCGCTCACGGTGCCGGGCATCCACTATGTCATCGATGCGGGCACGGCACGGGTCAAGCGTTACAGCTTCCGCAGCAAGGTCGAACAGCTACTGGTCGAGCCGATCAGCCAGGCCGCCGCCAACCAGCGCGCGGGGCGCTGCGGCCGGGTGGCCAACGGCATCTGCATCCGGCTGTACGACGAGCCGGATTTCGCGGGGCGGCCGCGCTTCACCGATCCCGAGATCCTGCGGTCCTCGCTCGCGGGCGTCATCTTGCGCATGAAGTCGCTGCGGCTCGGCCCGGTCGAGGAGTTCCCGTTCATCGAGGCGCCTTCGCGCCGCGCCATCGCCGACGGGTATCAGTTGCTGGGCGAGCTGGGGGCGGTCGACGACGCAAACGAACTCACGCCCACCGGCGCCGAGCTGGCCCGCTTGCCGCTGGATCCGCGCGTCGGCCGGATGATCCTGGAGGCGCGCGGCCGCGGCGCGCTGGACGAGGTGCTGGTGATCGCGTCGGCGCTGTCGGTGCAGGACGTGCGTGACCGCCCGATGGAAATGCAGACCCAGGCCGACCAGCAGCACGCGAAGTTCGACGACGAGAAGAGCGAGTTCTCGGGGTACCTGAGGTTGTGGCAGTGGATCCACGAGGCGCGCGGCGGCGTGCCCCCACCGCAACCCTCCCCCGAAAGGGGAGGGAGCGAAGGCACCCCCTCCCACAAGCTCTCCAACCGCCAGTACGACCAGTTGCTGCGCCAGAACTTCATCAACGCGCGGCGGGTGCGCGAATGGCGCGACATCCACAGCCAGCTGCACACCGTGGTCGCCGAACACAAATGGCGGCTGAACACCACGCCGGCCAGCTACGAGGAATTGCACAAGTCGATGCTCGCCGGCCTGCTCGGCAACATCGGCTGGAAGCCGGACGAGCCTTCGGCAAGCCCGGGGCAGTCCGAATACCTGGGCGCCCGCGGCATCAAGTTCTTCCCGCACCCCGGCGCGCACCTGAAGAAAAAGCCCGGCCGCTGGATCGTCTGCGCCGAGCTGGTGGAGACCACGCGCCTGTTCGGCCGCGGCATCGCCAATATCGAGCCGCTGTGGATCGAACAGGTCGCGGGCCATCTGCTGAAGAAGCAGTTGCTCGATCCGCATTGGGAGAAGAAGGCGGGCGAAGTGATGTCGCTGGAGCGCGCGACGCTCTATGGGCTGGTGATCTACAGCGGGCGCCGGGTTCCGTTCGCGCGGGTCGACCTGCAGGGCGCACGCGAAATCTTCATCCGCGAGGGCCTGGTCGCCGGGCAGTGGGACACGAATCTGCCGTTTTTGGCGGCCAACCAGAAACTGGTGAAGCAGGTGGAGGAGCTGGAGCACAAGTCGCGCCGGCAGGACGTGCTGGTGGACGAGGAGCTGATCTACGCCTTCTACGACAAGTTCATTCCGCCCGACGTCCATAGCGGCGCCACGTTGGAGCGCTGGTATCGCGAGGCCGGCCGGTCCCATCCGGCGCTGCTCAAGCTCACGCGCGACGAGCTGATGCGGCATGAAGCCGCCGGCATCACGACCGATGCTTTCCCGAAGACCATCCGCCTGGGCGGCGTGGATTGCGCGGCCGCCTACCTGCACGAACCCGGTGACGCGCGGGACGGCCTGACGGTGACGGTGCCGCTATTCGTGCTGAATCAGTTGAGCGAAGAGCGCGCCGAGTGGCTGGTTCCCGGCATGCTCAAGGACAAGGTGCAGGCGTTGCTCAAGAGCCTGCCGCAACGGCCGCGATCGCGTTTCGTGCCGCTGCCCGAGTCGGCTACGCGGCTGGCTGCGCGCTTGTCCCAGCCGGCTTGCTGGGCGGTCGGCTCGCTGACCGATGCCTTGCTCCAGGCGGTGCGCGAAGAAACCAGCCTGGATGTGAAGCGGGCCGACTTCAAGCTGGACATGCTGCCGGCGCACCTGTTCATGAATTTCCGCGTGGTGGACGAGCACGGCCGCCAGCTCGCAAGCGGGCGCAACCTGGGCGCGCTCAAGGCCGAACTGGGCCCGCAGGCGCGCGGCGCGTTCCAGGCGCTGGCGGGGATGAGGGGCATCTCTTTGCCTCGCGATGCTGGCTCCCTGCCTCTCCGGGGGAGGGCGGGGGTGGGGGCTACATCTGCAAGGGAAGGAGCAAGAGCTCCAGAGAGTGAAGGCGCGAAATACACCGCCTGGACTTTCGGCGAATTGCCGGAATTGATGGAAATCCGCAAGGGCGGCACCAGCCTGATCGGTTTTCCGGCGCTGATCGACTGCGGCGGCGCTGTCGCCATCGAAGTGTTCGACGAACCCGAAGCGGCGGCCGCGAAGCACCGCGCGGGACTGCGGCGCCTGTTCGCGCTGCAAATCAGGGACGCCCTCAAGTACCTCGAGAAAAACCTTCCGGACCTGCAGAAGATGGCCGTGGCCTACATGCCGCTAGGCACCCAGGAGGAACTGCGCGAGCAGATCGTCGAAGTGGCGCTGGACCGAGCGTTCATGCAGGCGCCATTGCCAGCCAACGAGGCCGACTTCAGGCGCCGGGTCGACGAGGGGCGGGGCCGGCTGACACTCATCGCCAACGAAGTGGCACGGCTGGCAGCGACGATCCTCGCCGAATACGCGACCGCCGTGCGCAAGATCAGGGATACCAGGAGCCAGCCCGATGCCACCGGCGATGCGTCGCAGCAGTTGCAGCGCCTGGTGCCCAAGCGCTTTCTGGCAAGCACGCCATGGACCCAGTTGCAGCATTTGCCGCGGTACCTGAAGGCCGTCACGCTGCGACTGGACAAGCTGCGGTCGGACCCGGCCCGCGATGCCGCGAAACTGTCGGAACTCAAGCCCCAGGAGCAGCGCTATTGGCGGCTCGCAGCCGAACGCAAGGGCGTCGTGGACGAGCGGTTGCAGGAATTCCGGTGGCTGCTCGAGGAGCTTCGCGTGAGCTTCTTCGCGCAGGAACTGCGTACGCCCCAGCCGGTGAGCGTCAAACGGCTGGACAAGTTATGGAGCCAGCTCAATAGCTGACTCCAGTGCTGGCGCTAGATTTTTCCGAGCAGCAGCAGCACGACCAGGATCAGGACGACCAGGCCCAAGCCGCCCGACGGCCCATAACCCCAGTTGCGGCTGTAGCCCCAGCTGGGCAGGGCGCCGACCAGCAGCAGGATCAACAGGATCAACAGAATGAACGAAATCGACATGGTTATCTCCTAGGTCGCGCCTCCAATCTGGCACGGCCGGGACGGGCGGCAAGCCAGCATTCGCGCCGGATCGCGGTCAGGCGGCTCCTACTGTTGTGTGGGCGCAGAGCCCGCGGCCGCCCGAATCGGAGCATGGCTACTTTGGTGTTCGGTAGAAAGCCCTTTGACAGCCCGGGTGCCCGTCGCTACTTTCAGCACAAATGGATCGGCGCAGTTTCATCGAGTCGTGCACGGCAGCCGCGGCGTGCATCTCGGCTACCGTGCCATTTCCGGCGCTGGCCGCGGACGCCAAACCCCGCGCCTACGCGCCCGCGCTGCTGGTCGACGAACGCGGCGACCCGCTCAAGGCCTCCAGCCTCAAAGCCCAGGTCAATTACCTTTTCCACTATCCGTTCGAGGCCACGCCGGTGTTCCTGCTCGATCTGGGCAAGCCGGTGCCGCCGCGCTCACTGAGCACGAAAACGCGCGAGGCCTATTCCTGGCCCGGGGGCGTCGGACCCAGGCAGAGCGTGGTCGCCTATTGCGCCATCTGCGCCCACAAGCTGGTCTATCCCACGCGCGAGGTGAGCTTCATCAGCTTTCGCAAGACCCGGGCGCAACGCGGCGTGCAGGACCAACTGATCCACTGCTGCGCAGACCACAGCCAGTACGACCCGGCACGCGGGGCCGAAGTGCTGTCCGGGCCGGCGACGCAACCGCTGTGCGCCGTGCTGCTGGCCTATGACCGCAACGCCGATACCATGACCGCCTATGCGACGCTGGGCGGCGAGCTGTTCGACGACTTCTTCAAGAAGTACGAGATGAAGCTGAGCCTGGAGGTCGGCCCGAACGCGAAGAACGCAGTGACCGGCCAGACCGTGGTGCGGGAACTCGACAAGTTCTGCCGCAATTCGATCCAGTGCTGAGTCCTCACAACTTCGCCAACCGGTCCAGCGCCGTATTGAGCGTGGCTTCCTTCTTCGCAAAGCAGAAGCGCACCACCCTCTGGTCGAATCCGTTGCCGTAGAAAGCGGACAACGGAATGGCCGCGACGCCGATTTCGCTGGTGAGCCACAAGCAGAACTGCGCCTCGTCCAGGTCGCTGACGCGCGAGATGTCCACGCACTGGAAATAGCTGCCTTCACTGGGCAGGATCTTGAACCTGGTGCGCTTCAGGCCCTCGCGGAACAGGTCGCGTTTGCGCTGGTAGAAGGCGGGCAGCTGCAGGTGCGGTTTCGGGTCGGCCATGTAGCTGCCGATCGCATGCTGCACGGGGGTGTTGACCGTGAACACGTTGAACTGGTGGACCTTGCGGAATTCAGCGCTGAGCGGTGCCGGCGCGGCCACATAGCCCACTTTCCAGCCGGTGACGTGATAGGTCTTGCCGAAACTCGAAACGATGAAGGCCCGCGCGGCCAGGCCCGGGTAGCGCGCCGCGCTTTCGTGCTGGCGCCCGTCGAACACCATGTGCTCGTAGACCTCGTCGCTGATCAGCAGCACGTCGGTGGGCGCCAGCAGGTCCTGCAGCTTGAGCATCTCCTCATGGGTCCAGACCGTGGCGCTGGGGTTGTGCGGGCTGTTGACGATCAGGGCGCGCGTTCTCGGGCTGAGCGCCGCGGCGATCTTGTCGAAATCAGGCCGGAAGCTGCCCGGAGTCAGCGGCACGCGCACCACCGTGCCCCCGGCCAGCTCGATATTGGGCACGTAGCTGTCGTAGCACGGTTCCAGCACGATGACCTCGTCGCCGGCCCGCACCACGGCGAGGACGGCCGTGATGATCGCCTGGGTCGCGCCGGCGGTGATGGTGATTTCCGAGGCGGCATCGTAGCTGTGGCCATACATCGCCTCGATCTTGGCGGCGACGGCCTCGCGCAGCACCGGCACGCCGGTCATCGGCGGATACTGGTTCAGCCCCTTCGTCATCGCGTCGGTCACGGCCTGCACCAGGCGCGGATCGCAATCGAAGTCGGGGAAGCCCTGGCCCAGGTTGACGGCGCCCTTTTCGGCCGCGAGCGCGGACATGACGGTGAAGATGGTGGTGCCGACGGCGGGCAGCTTGGTCTGGATCGGGGGAGTGCGTTCAGAGACGGACATAGTCAGTTGAGGACAGAGCTAAAAAATGTGCCCCGCAAGCTTAGTCAGTTGGGGACAGAGCTGAAGATCTGTCGCGCAAACGTGATCAGTTGGGGACAGAGCTAAAGATCTGTCCCGCAAGGTATTAGAGTTCATAGTCGTTGCCATGGCCGCTCATGGCCTTGGCGATCAGGTTCCGGTCGAGCCGGTCGGACAGCAGCTCGGCGAATTTGTAGACGAAGTTGCGCAGGTAGGCGCTGCGCTTGAATGCGACCCGCGCCAGGTTCTGCCCGAACAGGTTGCCCAGCGGCCGCACTGCGAGGTCGGCGTTGCTGCCGTCGTCGCGTACCGCCATTTCAGCCACGATGCCGATGCCCAGGCCCAGGCGCACGTAGGTCTTGATCACGTCCGAGTCGATCGCCTCCAGCGCGATGCGCGGCTGCAGCTTCTTGTGGGCAAACGCGCTGTCGATGCGGGTGCGTCCGGTGAAGGACGGGTGATAGGTGATCAGCGGCTCGGCCGCCAGGTCTTCCAGGTGGATGCGCTCCTTGCGCGCGAGCGGGTGCGCATGCGGCAGCACCAGCACGTGCTGCCATTCGTAGCAGGGCAGCGTGACCAGCTCCTCGTAGTCGGACAGGGATTCGGTGGCGATGCCGATTTCGGCCACCTCGTCGATCACCATGCGCGCGACCTGATCCGGCGAGCCCTGATGCAGGCTGACGTTGACCTTCGGGTAGGCCTCGCGCAGCTTGGCCACCGACTCGGGCAACACATAACGCGCCTGGGTGTGGGTGGTGGCAATCGACAAGGTGCCGCTGTCCTGCGCGCTGAACTGCTCGCCGATGCGCTTGAGGTTGCCGACCTCGCGCATGATCAATTCGATGCTCTTGAGCACATGCTGGCCCGGCTCGGTGACGCGCTTCAGGCGCTTGCCGTGGCGGGCAAAGATTTCCACCCCCAGTTCCTCTTCCAGCTCGATGATGGCCTTGGACACGCCCGGCTGCGAGGTATGCAGGGCCTTGGCCGCTTCGGTCAGATTCAGGTTGCGGCGAACTGCTTCCTGCACGAATCGGAATTGGTGGAGATTCATACCGGATATATCTAAGACAGAAACTTATTATGCCGCAGCCTGTCTATGCCGCTGGCCCCAGCTACTCGGCAGCGATTGCCGCAAGCAGGTCCAGCAGACGCGGGTCCTCTCCCACCGGTCTTTGCAACTCGAAGGCTACCCCGGGATGGGCTCGCTGGAGCTTTTCACGCAGGCCGGGCAGGTCGTCGCGCGCATGCTTGCCGGCTCCGAGGAACATCGGAACGATCGTCACGTATCTGGCACCGCCGCCAACCAGATGCGCCGCGGCCGCGGGCAGGTCGGGCGGCTCCAGCTCCAAGTAGGCACAGCTGACTGCCAGGCCCGGATGCGATTGCTTCAGGCGAGCGGCGACAGCCTCGATCGGCTGGCGCCATAGCGGGTCGCGCGAGCCGTGCCCGAGCAGGATGACGGCCTTGCCTGGCGTCATCATGGGCTACCTGCGCAGCACCAGCCAGCCGAACGCGCCGAGCGAGAACAGCGAATAGATCAGTCCCGGCGCGGCCGCCGTCAGCCACGGCCGCCAGTTCTGCAACATGCCGACGTAGCCGAACACATTGTTCAGCAGGAAAAAACTGATGCCGATCAGCACACCGCCGAACACATAGCTGGTAATGCCGCCGGCGCGGAAATGCAGGTACGCGAACGGCAGGGCCAGCACGACCATCACGATGCAGCTCAGCGGATAGAACACCTTGCGCCAGAACTCGATCTCGTAGCGTTGCGAGGTCTGGCCGTTGGCCTCCAGGTGGCGGACGTACTCGAACAGGTCGATTGTGCTCATGCGGTCGGGCTTGAGCAGCGCGACCGACACCATCTCGGGGGTGATCTCCGTGGGCCAGCGCAGGTTCGGCAGCTTCACCCGGTCGACCCGCGTGACGTCGCCGCTGGGAGTGAATTCGCTGCGTTCGGCATTGTCCAGCAGCCAGGCGCTGCCGTTCGTGAAATGGCCCTTGGCGGCCTGCGTCACCGAAACCAGGAATCCGCGCGAGTCGGACTCGAAGATGCGCACGCCCTGCATGTCGCCATCGGGCGTCAGCGCGCTCACGTTCACGTTGTAAGTGTGGAAGGGCTGCTTCTCCTTCAGCCAGGCGCCGGTCTGGCCGATGCTGATGCGTCCCTCGAGCCGCGCCTTGATCAACTGGGCGGTGCGATCCGCCGCCGGTGCCACGTAATCGCCCGCGGCGAAAGTGAGCAGCGCGAATATCAGGCCGAGCGCCAGCAAGGTCCGCAGCGCGCGCACCGGCCCCAGCCCGCTGGTGCGCAGGATCGTGAATTCCGAACTTTGCGCCAGCCGCGCCATCACGAAGATCGTGCCGATGAGGACCGCGATCGGCAGCAGCTCGTAGAGATGGTTGGGGATCATCAGGGTGACGTAGGCGAGTGCCTGGGTCATCCGGTAGGCCGCGCCCGCCTTGCCGACGTTGGGCAGCTCGTCGACGAAATCGAAAAAGAAGAACAGTGCCAGGAAGCCCACCGCCACGAACACGACTGCGCCGAACACCTCGCGATAGATCAGGCGCCGGATCGTCCTCATTCGCCGCTTTCGGCTGCGACCCGCCGCGGCTGGCGCAAGGCCCAGTTGTTGTGCTGCTTGGCCAGTGTGAGGAGGGCGGCCAGCATCACGGTCCCGTGCAGGGTCAACAGCAAGACGACGAAGCCGACTTGTCCGCCGCTGACCCAGCTTTGCCCCAGGTTCAGCAGGTTGTAGTAGATGACGAAGGCGAACAGCGCGAACACGAGGTTGCCGCTGCGGCCGGCGCGCGGGTTGGCACTGGACACGGTGATGGCAATCACCACGAAGTTCACCGCCGCCAGCGCCAGTCCCAGCCGCCACGCCAGCTCACCCAGGTTGGGCAGCGTCGGCTCCATCATGAGCTCGATGGTGGAACGGGTCTTGGCCGGGGCAATGTCGCTGGCGGTGAAGTCGTTGGGCCCGATCCGATTGGCAAGCTCCTGGAATTCGCTGATCTTGATCTGCGCTTGCCTGGAGGCTTCCCTGGAGCTTTCCAGCCGCTGCCCGTTGGACAGCACCAGGAACTGGTCGTCGCCCGCGCCCTCGACGCGGCCGCTGCGCGCCGAGGTCACCGTTTCCTTGCCGCCGTCGTTGGTAGAAATGAAGATGTTCTTGCCCGACTTGTTGTCCGGCGTGTCCTTGTCCAGGAAGAACACCCGCTTGCCGCTGGCCGACTCCTGGAACTGGCCAGGTGCCACACGCTCCAGATCCCCGCGCTTGCCGTAGCGGTCCTTCAGCTCCTGGGTCTGCTGGTTCGACCAGGGCCAGACCACCAGCGCGAGCGCCGCGACCACGAACAATACCGGCCAGGCAAAGCGGAACAAAGGCCCCAGGAAGGCCGACAGGCCGCGCCCCGCGGCGAACCAGATCACCATCTCGCTGTCCCGGTACATGCGCGACAAGGTACCCACGATCGCGATGAACAGGCACAGCGTGAGGATAGGCGGCAGGTAGCCCAGCACCGTGTAGCCCATCACCATCATCACCTCCTGCGGGTTCACGAAGCCGCGGGTGGCCTGGCTGAGCGTGCGGATCAGCGTCATCGTCATCACGATGGTGACCAGCACCACCAGGCTCGCTCCGAAGCTGCGGGCGAGTTCCTTGCGCAGGGAGGAATGGAATAACATCGGCGCGATAGAAAAACAGCGAATTATGGACTTCGAACTCAAGACCCTGAACCTGGGAGGCGCGGCCGCCGAGAAATGCGATGCGTTGATCCTGCTGGTGGACGAGTCCTTCAAGCCCGGCAAGGATGCATTGTCGAAGCTGGCGGCCGAAGCACTCAAGGCGGGCCACCTCGAAGCCAAACCCGGCAAGCTGCTGCAGGCCTATCGCACGGCCGGCATCGCCGCGGCCCGGGTGCTGCTGGCAAGCTGCGGCGACGGTTCCGGCAGGCGGATCCACTCCGCCGTGCAAGCGGCCGTGAGCAGCCTGCGCACTTCCGGTGTCAAGCGGCTGGTGATCTGCCTGCCGCAAGACGCCGAAGACGAGACGGTGCGCGCCGCGGTCACCGCTACCGCGGAGGCGAGTTATGTCTATGTCGCGACGAAGTCCAAGCCGGAAGGCCGCGAATTGCAGCGCGTGACGATCGCCGTCGCCCACGCCGAGCGGCATCAGGCGGGCTTTGCCGCCGCCACGGCGGCCGCGAACGGCATCGAGTTCGCCCGCGAATTGGGCAACCTGCCGCCCAATCACGCCACCCCGACACGCCTCGGCGAGGAAGCGAAGAAGCTGGCCAAGGCGCACGGGCTTCAATGCGAGGTGCTGGGGCCCAAGGAAGTTGCCAAGATCGGCATGGGGTCGTTCATGGCGGTGGCCAAGGGGTCGGAGCAGCCCTTGCGCTTCATCGTGCTGAAGTACCAGGGCGCAGCGCAGGGCGATGCGCCGGTCGTGCTGGTGGGCAAGGGCATCACGTTCGACAGCGGCGGCATTTCCATCAAGCCTTCGCAGGACATGGACGAGATGAAGTTCGATATGGGCGGCGCGGCCAGCGTGCTGGGCGCCTTCCGCGCCCTGGGCGAATTGCGGCCCGCCATCAACGTGGTGGGGCTGATCCCCAGCTGCGAGAACATGCCTGACGGGCGCAGCGTCAAGCCGGGCGACATCGTTTCCAGCCTGAGCGGCCAGACCATCGAGATTCTCAACACCGATGCCGAAGGGCGGCTGATCCTTTGCGACGCGCTCACCTACGCCGAGCGATTCAAGCCGCGCGCCGTGATCGACATCGCGACGCTTACCGGGGCCTGCGTGGTGGCCCTGGGCGCCGTGCGCAGCGGCCTGTTCGCGACCGACGAGGCGCTGGCGCAGTCCCTGCTGGAGGCCGGCGATGCGGCACTGGACCCGTGCTGGCGCATGCCGCTCGATGACGAGTACGCGGAAGGGCTGAAAAGCAACTTCGCCGATGTCGCCAACGTGGCGGGGCGGGCCGGGGGCGCGGTGAACGCGGCCAAGTTCCTGCAGCGCTTCGCCGGCAACTTTCCATGGGCGCATCTGGACATCGCGGGTACCGCCTGGAAGAGCGGAGGGGCCAAAGGTTCCACGGGGCGCCCCGTCGGCCTGCTGGTGCAATTCCTCCTGGGCCAACAAGGCGCGGCTTCGGCCAACTCCGCGCGCCGCGCGGCGAAGCACTCCAAGCGCAAGAGTTCCTAGCCCCCCGACCCCTAGCCCCTGACCCTGACCCTGACCCCTGACCCCTGATTCCCCAGCAATGACCGAGGTCACTTTCCACTTCAACGCGCCGGACAAGCTGGGCCACGCCTGCCGCGTCCTGCGCAAGGCCGTGGCCGCCGGCGCGAAAGTGGTCGTGACCGGCGACGGTGCGCTGCTGCGTGAGCTCGACATAGCGCTCTGGACCTTCGCACCGCTCGAGTTCGTGCCGCATTGCCTCGACGGCGCCAGCCCTCCGGCCGTGCTGGCTGCTTCCCCGGTTGTGCTGGCCGAGTCGCCACGTACGGCGCCGCACCAGCATGTGCTGCTCAACCTGGGCAGCGCCGTCCCCGAAGGCTTCGAGCGGTTCGAGCGCCTGATCGAGGTCGTGACCATGCAGGAAGAGGACCGGCAGCTGGGGCGCCGGCGCTGGAAACATTACGCGGACCGCGGCTACGCCATCAAACGCGAAGACCTGGCGGCGAAGGAAGCGCACTGATGGCCAGGCGCAAGCCGCCGCGCTATGTGCCGACCCTGACCGAGGTGGTCGAGCCTGCCCAGCACGGCCCGGCGGCACCAGCCAGCGGCATTTCGCAGGAAGAGATCGTTCATCGCGTCATGCAGCGCATCGACCTTGCGCTGGAGCGGCGGCTGCGCGAGGCGATCGCCGCTACCGTGCTCGAGCAAACACGTTCCATCGCGCCCATGCTGCGGCAGGAAATCGAGGCGGTGGTGCGGGAAACGGTCTCCGAGGCGTTCGCGGAAGAGTTGTCGCGCGGCCTTCAACCGTGACTTCGAGGCTCGAATCCGCCGGGTTCATTAGACGAGCTGGTGTCCCGCAAATTGCACTTATCCGCGTTCACATGGACTTCCCCTATGGCCGGGGTGGGCAATTTGGGATATGTTCGCCGCCGTTGAGTCCATAAGACATCTCAACTTTTTCCCTACTCTGGAGGTTATCCATGCAAATGAAATTGAAACTGACCGTGGCGGCAGCTCTTGCCACTATTGCTGCCATCGCGGCCGCCCAGGACGCGGTCGTCAAGATCGGCCACGTCGCGCCCGTGTCGGGTCCGCAAGCTTCGTACGGCAAGGACAATGAAAACGGTGCCCGCATGGCCGTCGAAGACCTCAACGCCCAGGGCGTCACGATCGGTGGCAAGAAGGTCAAGTTCGAACTGCTCGCCGAAGACGATGCGGCCGATCCGAAGCAAGGCACCGCCGCCGCCCAGAAATTGTGCGACTCGAAGGTCGCCGGCGTCGTGGGCCACTTGAATTCGGGCACCACCATCCCCGCCGCCAAGGTCTACAACGACTGCGGCATCCCCCACATCACCCCGTCGGCCACCAACCCGAACCTGACCAAGCCGGGCTACAAGACCACCTTCCGCCTGCTGGCCAACGACAACGCGCTGGGCGCCGCCTTGGCGCTGTACGCCTCCGACACCCTGAAGCTCAAGACCGTGGCGGTCATCGACGACCGCACGGCCTACGGCCAGGGCGTGGCGGAAGTGTTCAAGAAGACAGCCGAGAGCAAGGGCATGAAGGTGGTGGATTCGCAGTTCACCAATGACAAGGCCGTGGACTTCATGGCCATCCTGACCGCCATCAAGTCCAAGAATCCCGACGCCATCTTCTACGGCGGCATGGACCCGCAAGCCGGCCCGATGCTGCGCCAGATGGAACAGCTCGGCCTGACCAAGCAGAAGTACTTCGGCGGTGACGGCATCTGCACGCAGGACCTGATCAAGCAGGCCGGCGGCGCCAAGACACTGGAAAACGTGATCTGTGCGGAAGGCGGCGCTTCGCTGGACAAGATGCCCGGCGGCAAGGCCTGGAAGACCAAGTACGACGCGAAGTTCCCGGGCCAGTTCCAGGTCTACAGTCCGTATACCTACGACGCCACCTTCGTGCTCGTCGATGCCATGAAACGTGCCAACAGCTGGGACCCGAAGGTCTACACGCCGTTCATCGGCAAGACCAACTACAAGGGCGTTACCACCACGGTGCAGTTCGAACCGAACGGCGAACTGAAGAACCCCGCCGTTTCCTTGTACACCTACAAGGACGGCAAGAAGCTCAATATCAACTGAGCGAGCCGGTACTTCTTCGACGAAAAGCCGCCGCGAGGCGGCTTTTTTCATTGCCGGAAGGCGCGTGGGCGCAACGAGCCCTTGTCATGCTTTCTCGACTCTTGTTGTAGGCAGTTTCCTACCGCTCGCGTGGCCATTACGTTTGCAGGTAGAGGGTATCTTTCCCAGGGTTGTCGCTGGGGCTGGAACACAGTACTCTGCTTCGATTTGTTGCTTGGCCAACGGGATGCTTACGTATGGGGAACACCATGGAAGTAGTTGCGAAACTGCCTTCTACCGATCGGCGCGATAGCGAATTGAAAGCGGTATTGAAAGCGCTCGGAGCGTTCAGGCGCGGCGAAGCCGGCGTCACGCTCCCGACCGAGTGGGACGGGGTCTACGGCAAGATCGCCGCCGAGTTCAACGAGCTCACATCGCAGACGGCCCGGACTTCGCACCGGCTGAAGGCGATCGAAGGCGGCGCACGAGCCGGCACCAGGACGAGGCGGTTGGCCGACGAGAAGCTCACGGGGTTCTGGCAGAGCGACGTCGCTGCGGTCAATTCGGTGCTGGACGAAGTGGACACGCTGTCCGAGCACACGCGCGCGTTCCTGGCGGCGTTGACCGACCTCAAGAAGGGCAACGCCTCGGCTCGGCTGCCGCAGGACTGGACCGGCGTGTTCGGCAAGCTGGCCGATGCGTTCAACGATGTCGTGGCCGAGAACCTGCGAATGTCGCACGAACTGGCGCGGCTGTCGCGAGTCGTGGGCAAGGAGGGCAAGCTCACTGAGCGAGCCTATGTACCCAACGCCAGCGGTTTCTGGCGCGACTGCGCCGAGTCCATCAACTCGCTGATCGCCGACCTGGTGCACCCGACGTCCGAAGTGGCGCGCGTGATCGGCGCGGTCGCGCAAGGCGACCTGTCCAAGAGCATGGCGCTGGAAGCCGACGGCCGGCCGCTTGAAGGCGAATTCCTGCGCACCGCCATGATCATCAACAAGATGGTGCAGCAGCTGGGCACCTTTTCCGCCGAGGTGACTCGGGTCGCGCGCGAAGTGGGTACGGAAGGCAAGCTCGGCGGCCAGGCCGACGTGCAGGGCGTTGCCGGTACCTGGAAGGATTTGACCGACTCCGTGAACTTCATGGCGTCGAATCTCACGGCCCAGGTGCGCAACATCGCCGGCGTGACGAAGGCGGTGGCGACCGGTGACCTGTCCAAGAAGATCACGGTGGACGTGAAGGGCGAAATCCTGGAACTGAAGAACACCATCAACACCATGGTGGACCAGCTGCGGTCGTTCGCGTCGGAAGTGACGCGGGTGGGGCGCGAAGTGGGTACCGAAGGAAAGCTCGGCGGCCAGGCCGATGTGCAGGGCGTGGCCGGTACCTGGAAGGACCTGACCGATTCGGTCAATTCGATGGGCTCGAACCTCACGGCCCAGGTGCGCAACATCGCCGAGGTGACGAAGGCTGTGGCGGCCGGTGACCTGTCCAAGAAGATCACGGTGGACGTGAAGGGCGAAATCCTGGAACTGAAGAACACCATCAACACCATGGTGGACCAGCTGCGGTCATTCGCCTCGGAAGTGACGCGGGTGGCGCGCGAAGTGGGCACCGAAGGCAATCTGGGGGGCCAGGCCGACGTGCAGGGCGTCGCCGGTACCTGGAAGGACTTGACCGACTCGGTGAACTCGATGGGCTCGAACCTCACGGCCCAGGTGCGCAACATCGCCGAGGTGACGACCGCCGTGGCGGCCGGTGACCTCTCGAAGAAGATCACGGTGGACGTGAAGGGCGAAATCCTGGAGCTGAAGAACACCATCAACACGATGGTGGACCAGCTGCGGTCGTTCGCGTCGGAAGTGACGCGGGTGGCGCGCGAAGTGGGCACCGAAGGCAAGCTGGGCGGCCAGGCCGACGTGCAGGGTGTGGCCGGTACCTGGAAGGACCTGACCGACTCCGTGAACTTCATGGCCGGCAACCTGACCTCCCAGGTGCGCAACAT
>DATNBX010000147.1:0-12447 GCA_035571795.1 Ramlibacter sp. | reverse complement strand
TGCCAAAAAAATCGTTCTGAATCAAGGGTCTGCCCTCTGGCATGGCCCATGCGTTAGGCTACGGTTCGCTTTTCGCATCGCTATAAGGAGACATTCCATGCAACGTCGCACCTGGGTGGCGCTCGCCGCGCTCGCAGCTTCCGTTTTCACCTTGCCGGCGGCTTTCGGCCAGGGCAAGGAAATCAAGATCGCGCACGTCTACAGCCGCACCGGCCCACTGGAGGCGTACGGCAAGCAGACGGCTACCGGTTTGATGATGGGCCTGGACTATGCGACGGGCGGCACCATGACCGTCAATGGCCGCAAGATCACCGTGATCGAGAAGGACGACCAGGGCAAGCCCGACCTGGGCAAGTCGCTCCTGGCCACGGCGTATTCGGACGACAAGGCGGACCTGGCGATCGGCCCGACCTCCTCGGGTGTCGCGCTGGCAATGCTGCCGGTCGCGGAGGAATACAAGAAGATCCTGCTGGTCGAGCCGGCGGTTGCCGATTCGATCACCGGCGAGAAGTGGAACAAGTACATCTTCCGCACCGGCCGCAACAGCTCGCAGGATGCGATTTCCAACGCGGTGGCCATGGACAAGGCCGGCACGGTGGTGGCCACGCTGGCGCAGGACTACGCGTTCGGACGCGACGGCGTCAAGGCCTTCAAGGATTCGCTGAAGAACGCGAAGATCGTCCATGAGGAGTACCTGCCGCAGACGACCACCGACTTCACCGCGGGCATCCAGCGCATCGTGGACAAGCTGAAGGACCAACCGGGACGCAAGGCGATTGAAGTGATCTGGGCCGGTGGCACCCCGCCGTACAACGCGCTGGCAGCGCAGAACCTGAAGCAGCGCTTCGGCATCGACGTTTTCACCGGCGGCAACATCCTGCCGGCCATGGCGGCTTACAAGCAGTTCCCCGGCATGGAAGGGGCGACCTACTACTACTTCGGCATCCCCAAGAATCCGGTGAACGAAGCGCTGGTCGCAACCCACTACAAGCAGTTCAAGAGCCCGCCCGATTTCTTCACCGCCGGGGGGTTTTCCGCCGCGATGGCGGTGGTCGCGGCATTGAAGAAGACCAACGGCGACACGAACAGCGACAAGCTGATTGCCGCAATGGAAGGCATGAGCTTCGATACACCCAAGGGCAAGATGACCTTCCGCAAGGATGACCACCAGGCCATGCAGAGCATGTACCACTTCAAGGTCAAGGCAGACCCGGCGTTTGCGTGGGGCGTGCCCGAGCTGGTCCGCGAGATCAAGCCCGAAGAGATGAACGTGCCGATTCGAAACAAGCGATAGACGGACGATAACCAGGGGGCACGAGGCCCCCTGGAACTTGTTGTATGAGCTTGCTTGCAACGCGTGACCTGAGCATCCGCTTCGGCGGTCATGTGGCCGTGAATGCCGTGACCTGCGCTTTCCAGCCGGGCACGCTCACGGCCATCGTGGGCCCGAATGGCGCGGGAAAGACCACCTACTTCAACCTGATCTCGGGCCAGCTCAAACCGACGGCGGGGCAGGTCACGCTCGATGGCCGTGACCTGTCGGGTTCTTCGCCATCGGAGCGCACGCGCGCGGGCCTTGGGCGGGCCTTTCAGCTCACGAATCTGTTTCCCCGGCTGACGGTGCTGGAGAACGTACGGCTGGCCGTGCAGGCCGCGCGCGAGGGCAAGCACCGGCGCGGCTTGAACCTGTGGAGCATCTGGAGCGATCACCGTGACCTGATGGCGCGCGCCGACCAGATCCTGGCTGCGGTGGCGCTGGCCGACAAGGAGGGCGAGCTGGTGGCGAACCTGCCGCACGGCGACCAGCGCAAGCTGGAGGTGGCGCTGTTGATGGGACTGGAGTCCCAGGTCTTCATGTTCGACGAGCCGACCGCGGGAATGAATGCAGCCGAAGCCCCGGTGATCCTGAACCTGATCCGCAAGCTCAAGGAGGACCAAAGCAAGACCATCCTGCTGGTGGAACACAAGATGGACGTGGTGCGCGAACTGGCGGACCGCATCATCGTGCTGCACAACGGCACGCTGGTAGCGGATGGCGATCCGGCAACAGTCATCGCATCTCCGATTGTTCAAGAAGCTTATCTGGGCGTTTCCGCCCAGACCGCCTCCGGCCAGGATGCGACGCCCCCCACCCCAACCCTCCTCTCGAGGGGAGGGCTCGAAAGACCATGAGCGACAACCTGCTCGCGCTCGAAGGCGTGCACACGCACATCGGCGCGTACCACATCCTGCATGGCGTCGACCTGGCCGTGCCACGCGGCAAGCTCACCATGCTGCTGGGCCGCAATGGCGCCGGCAAGACGACGACGCTGCGCACGATCATGGGCCTGTGGCGCGCATCGCAAGGGCGCATCACTTTCAACGGCCAGGACATCACGCAGCTGTCCACGCCGCAGATCGCCTCGATGAACGTGGCTTACGTACCGGAAAACATGGGCATCTTCTCCGACCTCACGGTGAAGGAAAACATGCTGCTGGCGGCGCGCGGGGCCAGGACTGCGGGCCAGATCGATGCCCAGCGCCTCAAGTGGATTTTCTCGTTGTTCCCAGCGGTGGAAAAATTCTGGAACCATCCGGCCGGCAAACTGTCCGGCGGTCAAAAGCAGATGCTCGCCGTGGCGCGCGCCATCGTCGAGCCGCGCGAGCTGCTGATCGTCGATGAACCGAGCAAGGGCTTGGCGCCCGCCATCATCAACAACATGATCGATGCATTCGGCCAGCTCAAGGCCAGCGGCGTGACGATCCTGCTGGTGGAGCAGAACATCAATTTCGCCAAGCGACTGGGCGACACCGTGGCGGTGATGGACAACGGCGTGGTCGTGCATGCCGGCTCGATGCGGGAACTGGCCGAGGACGAGGTCCTGCAGCATTCGCTGCTGGGGTTGGCGATATGAAAGGTTTCGACTTCGACTGGAAGCCGCTCGCGTTGATACCGGCGCTGGCGCTGCTCGTACTGCCCTTCATCGGCTCGGGTTCGACCTGGCTCACGCTGACCGTGGCGGGCCTGGCCATGGGCATGATCATCTTCATCATCGCCTCGGGCCTGACGCTGGTCTTCGGCTTGATGTACGTGCTCAATTTCGGCCACGGCGTGTTCATCGCGCTGGGCGCCTTCGTCGCGACCAGCGTGCTCGGCAGCATGGGGGACTACACCGGTTCAGCCAGCCTTTGGCGCAACATGATGGCGGTGCTGCCGGCGATGCTGGCAGCGATGCTGGTGGCCGGCGCCGTCGGTGTGGCGTTCGAGCGCTTCATCGTGCGGCCGGTCTATGGCAACCACCTCAAGCAGATCCTGATCACGATGGGCGGCATGATCATCGGCGAGGAGATGATCAAGGTGATCTGGGGGCCGCTGCAGATCCCGCTGCCGTTGCCCGAAGGCATGCGAGGCGCCATTTTCCTGGGCGATGCCGGGGTGGAGAAATACCGGTTGATCGCGGTCGTCGTGGGGCTGCTCGTCTTCGGCGTCTTGCTGTGGGTGCTGACCCGCACCAAGATCGGGCTGCTGATCCGCGCCGGCGTGCAGGATCGCGAAATGGTGGAATCGTTGGGCTACCGCATCAGGGTGCTGTTCGTCGGCGTGTTCGTGGTCGGCAGCGCGCTGGCCGGCCTCGGCGGGGTGATGTGGGGCCTGTACCAGCAGAACGTGATCCCGCAGATGGGAGCGCAGGTCAACATCCTCATTTTCATCGTGCTGATCATCGGCGGGCTGGGTTCCACCACGGGCGCGCTGATCGGCGCCTTACTGGTCGGCCTGATGGCCAATTACACCGGCTTCCTCATCCCGAAGGCGGCGCTGTTTTCCAACATCGCGCTGATGATGGCCATCCTGCTCTGGCGGCCGCAAGGCGTTTATGCGCTCAGCCGCTGAAGATCCATCAGTCATGCTGAACCGCTTTCTTTCCAACGACTATCCGCGCAGCCGCCTGCTTGCGGTGGTGCTGGTGGCGATCCTGCTGGCGCTCGCGTTGGTGCCATTCATCTTTCCCGGCGTCAAGGCGCTGAACGTCGCCGCCAAGATCCTGGTGTTTGTCGTGTTGGTGGCGAGCTTCGACTTGCTGCTGGGCTACACCGGCATCGTCAGTTTCGCCCAGACCATGTTCTTCGGCATTGGGGCCTACGGCATCGCCATCGCCTCCACCCGCATGGGGCCGAGCTGGTGGTCGATCGTCGTGGGCCTGGCGGTGGCGCTGGTGCTGTCGTTCGTGCTGGCCCTGGCCGTGGGCCTTTTCTCGCTGCGGGTGCGCGCGATTTTTTTCTCGATGATCACGCTGGCCGTGGCGGCCGCGTTCCAGACCCTGGCCTCGCAACTGTCCGAACTCACCGGTGGCGAGGACGGTCTCACGTTCAAGATGCCCGAAGTGCTGTCACCCGGCTTCCAGTTCTCCGAGTCGCAGTTCCTGGGGGTGTCGCTGGATGGACGGCTGGTCTGCTACTACCTGTTGTTCCTGGCCGCGCTGGTCCTGTTGCTGGCCATGCTGCGGATCGTCAATTCGCCGTTCGGCCGCGTGCTGCAAGCGATCCGCGAGAACGAATTCCGTGCCGAGGCGATCGGCTACCGGGTGGTGGTTTACCGCACCACCTCGAGCATTCTCTCCGCGCTTTTCGCCACTATGGCCGGCGCGATGCTGGCGATCTGGCTGCGCTACAACGGCCCGGACACGTCGCTCTCGTTCGAAATCATGCTGGATGTACTGCTGATCGTCGTGATCGGCGGCATGGGCACGATTTACGGTGCCGCTATCGGCTCCAGCGTTTTCCTGGTGGCGCAAAGTTATTTGCAGGACCTGCTCAAGCTCGCGAGCGACGCCACGTCCGCATTGCCCTGGCTATCGGCGCTGCTGTCGCCCGACCGCTGGCTGCTCTGGCTGGGGCTGCTTTTCGTGCTCTCGGTCTATTACTTCCCCACCGGCATCGTCGGGCGGCTGAGAGCAGGCACCGCGGCGCCGACCCGGAAGCCTGGTCCGGAAGTGCTGCGAAAAGTCAGTTGAACCAGAGGTGCAAGCCATGCCATACAACTCCTGCTACACCACCTGCGCGGGCCGCGAAATCCATTACACCGAGTGGGGATCGCAGCACCGCCGCACCGTCATTGCCTGGCATGGCCTGGCACGCACCGGCCGCGACATGGATGAACTGGCCGAGTATCTTTCGACCCGATTCCATGTGGTCTGCCCGGACACGATCGGCCGGGGCCTCAGCCAATGGAGTCCCGATCCGCACAACGAGTACCAGCTGGCGTTCTACGCGCAGCTCGCAGCCGACCTCTTCGAGCAGCTCGGGATCGACGAGGCGCATTGGGTCGGCACGTCGATGGGAGGCTCGATCGGGACGGTCTGCGCTTCCGGCCTCGCGCAACCGCAACTCAAAGGCCGCATCAAGACCCTGACCCTGAACGACAACGCACCGCAACTGGCCGAAGCCGCGGTGGCCCGTATCCGCGCCTATGCCGGCAATCCGCCCGCGTTCGGCACCATTGCCGAACTGGAGGCGTTCTTCCGCCAGGTCTACAAGCCGTTTGGCTGGCTCAGCGACGCGCAATGGCGGCGCCTGACGGAAACCTCGACGCGCCGCCTGCCCGATGGCCGCGTCACGCCGCATTACGACCCCGCGATGGTTCGCCAGTTCACCGACCACCCCGACGATTACGCGCTTTGGGAGCACTACGACGCGATCGACATCCCGGTGCTGTGCCTGCGCGGCGCGGAATCGGATCTGGTGCTGCGCGAGACGACCGGCGAGATGATGCGCAGGGGCCCGGGCCTGAAGGGCCTGGCCCGGGTGGTCGAGGTGGCCGGCTGCGGCCATGCGCCGGCGCTGAATGTCCCCGAGCAGCTCGAACTGGTCACCGCATTCATCGAGCAGCACGACCCCGACGGCGCGGCAGCGGCAGCGCGCGCTAACGCGTCGCTCCGCTGGCCATAGCGGCGTCGCGCGACTCGCGCAGCACTTGCGCATCCGGCGTTTCGCGCGTTGGCCAACCCGCCAGGTGCTGTTCGGCCAGCGCGCCCAGCGCGCCGATCCAGGCCGGATCGTCATTCATGCACGGGATGTAGTGGAACTCCTTGCCGCCCGAGGTGAGGAATGCCTGGCGGCCTTCGATGCCGATTTCTTCCAGCGTTTCCAGGCAGTCGCCGGTAAAACCGGGGCAGACCACGTCGACCCGCGCCACGCCGCGCCGGGCCAAAGCCCGCAAGGTGGGTTCGGTATAGGGCTCGAGCCATTTCGCCTTGCCGAACCGGGACTGGAAAGTCAGGGTGTAGCGGTCGCTCTCGAGGGCCAGCCGCGACGCCAGCAGGCGGGCCGTCTTCTGGCACTCGCAGTGGTAAGGGTCGCCCAGGTGCAGGGTGCGTTGTGGCACGCCGTGAAAGCTCATGACCAGGTGGTCGCCGCGCCCGTGTTCGCGCCAGTGGCTTTCGATGCGCCGGGCCAGCGCGTGGATGTAACCGCGGTCGTCGTGGTAGCGATTGACGAATCGCAGTTCGGGCAAGTTGCGCACGCCCGCCGACCAGGCCATCACGGCATCCACCGTGCTGGCCGTGCTCGTGCCGGAATACTGCGGATAGGCCGGCAGGATAAGGATGCGTGTCGCGCCGTCTGCTTTCAGTGCGTCGAGCTGCGAAGCGATCGAAGGATTTCCGTAGCGCATCGCGCAACGCACTTTCACCTTGTGACCGTGTTCCCCCAGCCAGCCTTGCAGCAATTTGGCTTGCTTGTCGGTCCACAGCAACAAAGGCGACCCGTCGGCGGTCCAGATCCTGGCGTACTTGGCCGCCGAGCGGCTTGATCGCAGCGGCAGGATCAAGCCATACAACAGGGGCCACCACGCGAGCCTGGGAATCTCCACCACGCGAGGGTCAGCGAGGAATTGCGCCAGGTAACGCCGTACCGCAGCTGCCGTCGGCGCGTCAGGCGTGCCCAGGTTGCAATACAGGACGGCGGTTTCCGGGGCGCGCCCATGGATGAACTCAGGTTCGCGTCGAAAGGTTTGGGACAGCGGCATTGAGGTATTCTCACTGACATGCTGGACATTACAAGGATCAAGGCCATCTCATTCGACCTTGACGACACGCTTTGGCCGATCTCGCCGACCATTGAAAACGCCGAGAAGGTGCTGCACCAATGGATGGCCGATTACGCGCCGATGGCGGCTGCGCTTTTCTCCAGCCCCTCCGCGCTGCACGAAATTCGCAAGCACATGGCCGCCAGCCGGCCCGACCTGAAGAACGACCTGAGTGCGCTGCGCCGCGAGTCGATCCGTCTCGCGCTGTACCGCGCCGGCGAGAACCCGCTGCTGGCGGAGCAGGCCTTCGAGGTCTTCTTTGCCGAGCGCCAGCGCGTGACGCTGTTCGACGACGTCAAGCCGTCGTTGCAGTTCCTGGCGGAACGTTTCCCGCTGGTGGCGATATCCAACGGCAATTCCGATCTCGAGCGCATCGGAGTGCGCACCTATTTCCGGGCCAACATCTCGGCCCGGGAGTTCGGCGTGGGCAAGCCCGATCCGCGCATCTTCCACGCCGCCGCCGGTGCGCTGAATCTCACGACCGAGAGCGTGCTGCACGTGGGCGACGATGCGACGCTCGACGCCCTTGGCGCGATCAATGCCGGCATGCAGGCGGGCTGGGTCAACCGGCTTGATCTCAAGTGGCCGCATGCGTTCGAGCCTCATGTGACGCTGGACGATCTGACGCAGCTGTGCCGCCTGTTGCAGTGACCTCGAATCAGCGATTCAGAGCCGCCCCAGCGCTTGTACTTTCCAGGCCAGCCAGAACTTGCGCAGCGGCGTCAGGCTCACGCGCTGGTGCAGGACCTGGAAATCGTCGCGCTCGATCTCGCGCAGCAGGGTCCGGTAGATGCTGGCCATCATCAGGCCGGGCTTCTGGGTGCGCCGGTCGGGTGCGGGCAACAGCGCCAGCGCCTGGTCGTACAGGCGATGCGCGCGCTGCGCCTGGAATTGCATCAGCGCGGTGAATCGCGCCGAATACTTGCGGTTGAGGATTTCGTGCGCCTTCACGTCGAACTGCTGCAGCTCGCTCAGCGGCAGGTAGATGCGCCCGCGCAGTGCGTCCTCGCCGACGTCACGAATGATGTTGGTGAGCTGGAACGCCAGCCCGAGCTTGTGCGCGTACTCGGTGGTGCGCGGGTCCGCCTGGCCGAAGATGTGCGCAGAGACTTCGCCCACGACGCCGGCGACCAGGTGGCAGTAGCGCTCCAAGGCCGGGAAATCGAGGTAACGGGTCTGGTCCAAGTCCATCAGGCAGCCTTCGATCACTGCATCCAAGTGCGCCTGCTGGATGCCGAACGAGGGCACGCTCGGCATCAGGGCTTTCATCACCGGATGGGTGGGTTGCCCGGCAAACGCCTTGGCGACTTCCACCTGCCACCACGCCAGCTTGGTCCGGGCTACGGCGGCGTCGGTAACCTCGTCCACCACGTCATCGACTTCGCGGCAGAAGGCATAGAAAGCAGTGATCGCAGCGCGCCGCGGCTTGGGCAGGAAAAGGAACGCGTAGTAGAAGCTGCTGCCCGATTCAGCGGCCTTGTCCTGCACGTACTGTTGCGGCGTCATGGCCGGGGATTGTCCCATCAGCGGCTCCCCGGCTCCGCTTGCAAACGGCCGAATAGTGCTTGCAGCGGCGTGCGGCCCGCCAGCGTGAAGGCGAGCCGCGCAAGGATGGAGCGAACCTCGTGCCGCGGCACCTTGATGGTGCGCTGCAGGCGCTGCGGCCCCGCCGATCGCAGCAGCGCCAGCGTGCGCGCTCCTACTAGCGCTGGCATCGCACTGGCCGCGCGCACGCGGCGGCTGTTGACGGCGACGGCGTACCGCATGCCGGACGCGAGCCCTTGTTGTGCCTGCGCCTGCCAGCGGTTCCAGACAAGCGCGAACCGCTCGGGTTCGACGGCGATGTCCTGGGGCCGAAGCCCGGCGGCGGCCAGTTCGTCGGCCGGGAAGTAGCAGCGTCCGCTGTCCAGGTCGGCCCTCGCATCGCGCAGGATGTTCACCAGCTGCAGGCCCATTCCGTAGCCGCGGCCCAACTCGCGCATCTCGTGCTTTGGCAACCGGGCAAAGCGGGGCAGGTGCCGGTAGCACAGCTCGGTCCAGAACTCGCCCACGCAGCCCGCGACGAGGTAGGTGTATTCGTTCAGCTGGGCCGCGGTCTGGAGCGCCATGACCGGTTCACCCTGCGGGAACCGCCGGATATCTATCGACTGTCCGTACGTGATGTGGCGCAGCACAGCGCGAACGTCCTGGCGATCCGCAGGCGCCAGTTGCTCCAGCCAGCGCAGGCACCGCGGCAGGGCGAGGATCAGGTCGCGCGCTTGCGGATCAGCTTGTAGCGGTTCGAAAGCGGCGAGGAAGCTGGCGGCGAAATCGGACGCCGCGATACGGCCTTCGATTGCCTCGGCCAGGCTGTCGAGCCTGTCGCTACGCTCCTCGGCCGGCAACTTGTCCGTGTCCACCACGGTGTCGGTCGCGCGCGCCAGCAGATAGGCGACCGAAACCGGTTGCCGCAGCTGGGCGGGCAAGAGCCGGATGGAAACATAGAACGAACGCGATACCCCGCGCAAGAGCGCAGGCATCTCAGGATGGGGGACAGAAGCCTGGGGCATGGAGCCCGGCATTGTCGCTTGACAAGGCCGGGGGATTGTCATAGATTACTAACCGGTCAGTCAGTAGTGATTTGTTTCGCGTACTTTTAGCTCATCTTTATCATGTTCGAACACCGCTCCGGCCGCGCTTCGCGCATCGCAATCAGCTCCGCTCTCGTGGCGTCCATGGCTTTGGCCGCTTGCAGCAAGACGGAAGTCCCGCAGGAGCCGGTGCGGTCGGTCAAGGTGCTCACCGTCGGCGTCGACGCCATCCAGTCGGGCCACGAATTCGCCGGCGAAGTCCGGCCGAGGGTCGAGTCGCGATTGGGCTTCCGGGTTGCTGGCAAGATCATCAAGCGCCAAGCCGAGGTGGGGCAGCGCGCGAAGGCCGGGCAGGTGTTGGCACAACTCGATCCACAGGACTACCGGCTGGCTGCGGACGCGGCCCGAGCCCAGGTCGCAGCGGCGGCCACCAACCGCGACCTGGCGGCAGCGGATTTCAAGCGCTATGCGGCTCTGAAAGACCAGAACTTCATCAGCGGCGCCGAACTCGAGCGGCGCGAAACCACATTCAAGGCCGCGCAAGCCCAATTCGACCAGGCCAAGGCGCAGCTGGCCTCCCAGGGCAACCAGGCTGGATACACCAGCCTCGTGGCCGACGTATCCGGCGTGATCACCGCAGTTGAAGCGGAACCGGGTCAAGTGGTCACGGCCGGAATGCCGATCGTTCGTATCGCCCAGGACGGGCCGCGCGACGTGGTGTTCTCGGTGCCCGAAGACAAAGTGGCCGCGATCAAGCCGGGCTCGGACGTCTCCGTTCGGGTGTGGGCCGACAGCACGGCGCTGCGCGGCAAGGTGCGTGAGGTCGCCGCCAGCGCCGATCCGGTCACGCGCACCTATCCCATCAAGGTGTCGCTGGATGCCGCCGCCGCGCCGGCATTGGGTGCGACGGTCAACGTGTCGCCGCAGGCGTTGAGCCATGCCGGCACGCCCGTGATCAAGCTGCCTACCAGCGCATTGCGCAAGGAAGGGCAAGGCACGGCCGTTTGGGTGCTCGACAAGTCCACCATGACGGTGGCGTTACAGCCGATCGAAATCGCGACTGCCGATGGCAATGAGGCCGTCGTCGCGTCCGGCCTGCGCCCCGGAATGCTGGTGGTGTCGGCCGGCGTGCATGTGCTGTCGCCTGGCCAGAAGGTGACCATCTACCAGGAAAAGACAGCCCAGAGCACGGCGGCGGCGCAGCGGGAAGCCGCCAGCAGCCTCGCCAGCGCCGCCGGCACTGCTCGCGCCGCGACCTTGCCGGCAGCCAAGTGAGGCCGCGATGAGCATGGTGCAACCGAAAGAGAGCTTCAACCTCTCGAAATGGGCGCTGGATCATCCGGCGCTCACGCGCTACCTGATGGTCGTGCTCATGCTGCTGGGCTTTGCGGCCTACTTCCAGCTGGGCCAGGACGAGGACCCGCCGTTCACTTTCCGCGCGATGGTGGTACGGACGAACTGGCCCGGCGCCACCGCGCAGCAGGTGGCCGAGCAGGTCACCGACAAGATCGAGCGCGTGCTGCAGGAAGCGCCGTACGCCGACAAGATCCGCAGCTATTCCAAGCCTGGCGAGTCCCAGATCATCTTCCAGATCAAGGATTCGTCCCGGCCCGGCGAGGTGGCCAACGTCTGGTACACGGTGCGCAAGAAGATCGGGGACATGCGCTTCCAGCTGCCCGCCGGCATCCAGGGCCCGTTCTTCAACGACGACTTCGGCGACGTCTATGGCGTGATCTATGCCCTGGAATCGGATGGCTTCAACTACGCCGAACTCAAGACCTTCGCCGATGACGTCCGCCAGCAGCTGCTGCGGGTGCAGGACGTGGCCAAGGTCGAACTGTTCGGCGAGCAGGACGAGAAGGTCTACGTCGAGATTTCCCAGAAGCGCCTGGCCCAGCTCGGGCTGGACATCGGCCAGGTCCTGCAGCAGATGGGCCAGCAGAACGCTGTCGAGTCCGCCGGCACGGTGCAGACGCCCCTGGACGTGGTGCAGGTGCGCGTGGCCGGCCAGTTCGAGGCCGTCGAACAGCTTCGGGCCATGCCGATCCGCGGCAGTTCCGGCAGCCAGCTGCGCCTGGGCGACATCGCGCAGATCAAGCGCGGCTACGTCGACCCGCCGGTCGTCAAGGTCCGGCATCAGGGCAAGGAGGTGATAGCGCTGGGCGTCTCGATGGCCAAGGGCGGTGACATCATCCAGCTAGGGCGCTCGCTCAAGGCGGTGTCGCACCGCATCGAGGACGGGCTTCCCGCCGGCATCAAGCTGGTCCAGATCCAGGACCAGCCGCGTGCGGTGGCCAGTTCGGTCAACGAGTTCGTGCGCACGCTGATCGAAGCCGTGACGATCGTGCTGGCCGTGAGCTTCATCGCGCTGGGGCTGCACAAGCGCCCGGATGCCGCCGTCCTGCCGTTGTGGAAGCGCTATTTCGTCGACATGCGGCCGGGACTGGTGGTGGGCATCACGATTCCTCTCGTGCTCGCGGTCACCTTCCTCGCGATGGACTTCTGGGGCATCGGGCTGCACAAGATCTCGCTCGGCTCGCTCATCATCGCGCTCGGCCTGCTGGTGGACGACGCGATCATTTCCGTGGAGATGATGGTGCGCAAGATGGAAGAAGGCTACGACAAGGTCCGGGCCGCGACCTTCGCGTACGAGATCACGGCGATGCCCATGCTGACGGGCACGCTGATCACCGCGACCGGCTTCCTGCCGATCGGCATGGCCAGATCCACGGTGGGCGAATACACCTTTGCCATCTTCGCGGTCACGGTGATCGCGCTGGTGCTCAGCTGGTTTGTCTCGGTGTATTTCGTGCC
>DATNBX010000146.1:0-22000 GCA_035571795.1 Ramlibacter sp. | reverse complement strand
CGCGGCATCTCGACCTTCCTCGAATGGACGGGAGGCAATGTGCTGACCGAGCAGGTCACCGTCAACGTGCTGCCCGAGGGCATCATCGAATTGACCTCGGCCACGCAGGCCATGGGACAAGGCATTGCGACCAGCTATGCGCAGCTCGCGGTCGATGTGTTCGGCGTGCCGCTGGATCGCATCCGGATCCTGCAGGGCGACACCGACCGGGCCAACGGCTTCGGCAGCGCGGGCTCGCGCTCGCTCTTCACCGGCGGCGCCGCCGTACGGGTTGCGTCCGAGCAAACCGTCGAGCACGCCAAGGCGCTGGCGGCCGATGTGCTCGAAGCGGCGGCCCGCGACATCGAATACGGCGACGGCCGCTTCAAAGTGGCCGGCACCGACCTGGGCATCGGGCTGTTTGAACTGGCGGCGCGCCAGGCCGACGCACGCATCCGCGTGGAAGCCCCGGCCAGCGCGGGTGCGCCGAGCTGGCCCAACGCCTGCCATGTCTGCGAGGTGGAGATCGACCCCGAAAGCGGCGCGGTCGAGATCGTCGCCTATGCCTCGGTGAACGACATCGGCCGCGTGGTGAGCCCGGCCATCGTGCGCGGCCAGGTCGAGGGCGGCGCGGTGCAGGGCATCGGCCAGGCACTGTCCGAACGGGTGGTCTACGACCGGGAGTCGGGGCAGTTACTGACGGCCAGCTTCGTGGACTATGCACTGCCGCATGTGGACTGCTTCCGCGGCTTCAAGACGGAGTTCGACACCTCGGTGCCTTGCACCACCAATGTGCTCGGTGCGAAGGGCGTGGGCGAACTCGGCACCATCGGAGCGACGCCAACCGTGGTCACGGCGGTGATCGACGCGTTGTCCAACGCCGGGCTCGGGCGCGATGCCGAACGGGTCCAGATGCCGCTGACTTCGGAACAGGTGTGGCGCGCGCTGGCACGCGACTTCGCGCCGGGGCCGTTCGGCTGAGCCCGCCCGTTGAAGAGCGATCATTGCCAGACGCGCGCCAAGGCGTCGAACGTGCACCGCACCACGGCCACCTCGCGCTGGCGCTGCAGGCAGACAAAGCCGCCGAGCACGGCGCGAGCCGCCTGCACGTGGTGACGCAGGCATGACGGCGGAAATGACCCTTTCGGGCACTTCTACCAAAGTGGCTTGCTGAGCCGCTGCGCGAACGAGGAGAACATCAGATTGAAGCTGATGCTGATTCTCTCGCCACCGCTCCTGTTGGCATCGACGGAGTGTTCCAGCCAGGAAGGGAACAAAAGCAGCGTGCCGTCGCTCACGCGAACCACCACTTGATCCGTGTTCTCCGCCGTGAGTTCGACCACTGGCGGCCGGATGATGCCGGCCTGCCTCCTGGGATCGTGGAAATTGATGGTGTCGGCACCTTCGCCCGTGCGAACGTAGTAGACGCCACTCAGAAAATTGTTGGGATGGCTGTGCAGCTTGTGGGATGCCCCGGGCGCCAAGACGGTGGCCCAGCAGCCTGTAATCCCGCATTCCGTGGCGCCGATCCGCAGGAATCGCAGGACGCTTGTTACGCCGTGCCCGATGCACGAAACGAGTTCGGACATCGCCTCGTGTTCATGGAGATCCTGTGCCGATTGCCACCCCTGGCCTGGTTCGAGCACGGGAGCGTCGCGCCTCATCTCGGCCAGCGCCTTCAGGATCCGTGCGCACATGGCGTCGCGCAAGGCCGACTCGATCTGGGTCTTCCAGACGAAGCTGGGAAACATCGGAATGACCTCCGACGCTTCCGACCATCGACGGCTATCTTTGTCCATGAGTCAAGGGTGCAGCAGATCGCGCCCCTACTCACTTCATCATAGTCGGGACAGCGACGCCCCGCCATTCCAGTGCCGCCACTACAGCCTGGCCCATCTCATCGGTGCCCACCCGGCGGCAGCAGTCCTGGAAGATATCGCCGGTTCGCAGGCCGTCCGCGAGCGCGCCAGACCCGCGACATTCAAGCTGGAATTTATTGCCGGCTACGCCGGTATAAGCGTCGTGGTGGATTAAATGAGGCCCTGCAGCGCAGAAGTTAGTGGAGCGGCTCCATCACTCGTTAGATCAAACCCAACTTTCCAGGAGATCACCATGAACAAGACGCTGTCAGCATGCCTGCTGTCCCTCGCCACTTTTGCTTCCCTCGGCGCCAGCGCGGCCGAACCCTTGGCCCGCTTCGAAGACGGCATTGGCGTCCAGCCACTGCGGGGAGGCGCTTTGCCCAATACCGTGCAGGGCGTCCCCCCCTCCGGCTCGCCATGGGTGATCTCCCGGCTCTCTGCGGATGTGAGGACCGACGGGCGAATCAAGGTTGACGGGCGAGGTCTGCTGCTCGCAGGCGGTAACAGCATCGGAACGCCGGCCGGACAAAGCGTGTTCGCCAGGCTGATCTGCGCTGGTGTTCCCCACGATTCGGAACTGGTGCCACTCGATGCGCATGGCGATTTCAGGATTGAAGGTTTCGTCAATCCCTTCCCGCCGAGTCCCTGCGCAACTCCGGTGCTTTTGGTTATCAATGCCGGCGGGACCTGGTTCGCGGCCGGCATTCCGAAGCAGTAAATTCAAGCGCCGCGATGCGGCCCAACGTACTTGCGGGGCTATCTATTGCGGCTCGATCTTCGCGTCCTTGATCGCCTTGGCCCATTTGGCGGTTTCGGCCTTGCTGCGCTGCGCCAGCGCCTCGGGCGTGCCCGGGTCCACCGTGAAACCGATCGCCGCGAACTTCTCCTGGATATCCTTGTTCTGGGCCGCGGCGTTCACGGCGGCATTGAGCTTGCTGACGATTTCGTGCGGCGTGCCCGCCGGCGCGAACACGGCGAAGTAGGCGATCAGCTCGTAGTCCTTCAGCCCCAGCGCCTCGTTGACCGTCGGCAATTCGGGAATGGCGGGCGAGCGCTTCGTCGACGTCACGGCCAGGCCGCGGATCTTGCCGGCCTTGACCTGCGGCAGCATCACGGCGAAGTCGGCGGTGAACATCATCACCTGCCCGCCAATCAGGTCGGTCATCGCGGCCGGGCCGCTCTTGTACGGCACGTTGGTCATCTTGACGCCCGCCATGCCGGCCAGCATTTCACTGGACACCAGTTGCGAGGTGCTGGCACTGGCAAAGGTGACGTAGCCCGGCTTGGCCTTGGCCTGGTCGATGAACTCTCGCAGCGTCTTGGCCGGCACTTCGTTGTTGACTGCCACGATCAGCGGCACCGAACCCATGTATGCGACCGGCACGAAGGCGGTGTCCTGGTCGTACGGCAGCTTTTTCATCAGGCTCTTGAGCGCTGCGTTGGTGCTGTTGGTGCCGATCAGGATGGTGTAGCCGTCGGGCGGCGACTTGGCCACCGCATCGGCGCCCAGCATGCCGTTCACGCCGGCCTTGTTGTCCACCACGATCGGCTGCCCGAGCATTTCGGACATCTTGGACGCGAATGCGCGGCCGATCTGGTCGGTGGCGCTGCCGGCGGCAAACGGCACGATTGCCTTGATGGGCTTGTTCGGATAAGCCTGGGCCAGCGCCACCGAGCTGAAGAGCATGGCGCCGGACAGCACGGCCAGCCAACGGAAAGCAAAGCGCATGGAGGGACTCCTTGGAATTTGTATGACCAGTTTAGGCTGGATCGCCTTCCAGCTCGATGTCGAGCACAGCGCCGCTCAAGGTCTTGCCGTGCGCATCGAGCGCCAGTGAACGGGTGACGCCACCGGCCAGCGCATCGTTCATGACGAACTGCAAGGCGCCCAGATGCGGCAGCGGATAACGCTGCACCGTGCCACGCACGACGTCGCGGTAGTGCTCACGCACGCGTTCGGCTGTCAGCACGGTTTCCAGCAGCGGGTAATCCTTCGGGTCGTACGCGATCACGCTGAGCGTCGCGCGGTTGCCCTTGTCGCCCGAACGGGCCATGGCGATGTCGCGCACTTTCATTTCACAGCTCCAGGACCTGGCATTCGCAACGGACCGCCTCGCGCGGGATCAGCGCCGAGGCCGCGGCGACGACTTCGCGCACCGACTGCGTCACGCCACCGCCGCCGCCCGGTCCATTGAGGTACAGCGCTTCCACCTCCTGGCCCACCAGCTGCGCATGCGCGCGCGTGGCGGTGCGCACGGCCAGCCGCACGCGCACCTCGTAGGGCTCACGGTCGGCGCCGAGCCAGGGGCCGTGCATGGCGTTCACGCCGATCATCTCGGCGCGATGCTCCAGCGCCTTCAGCCCCAGCAATTCGAGCCGGCGCTCCAGCACCGCGAGCGCCAGCTCGCCCCGCTCGCGCGCGCCGGGACCGGCGTAGGAGATCTGTCCCTCGCCGATGAAGCCTTCGCGGTAGCCCAGCGTCACCTTCAACTGGTCTGGCCGTGGATGCCCGGTGGCGCCTTCGACGGCGACGCGGTCCGGTCCTTCCTCGCGCAGCCGCACGCCGGAAAAATCCGCCACCACATCGGGCTGCAGGTAGCGGCCCGGATCTTCCAGTTCGTAGAGCAGCTGTGCCGTGCAGGTGAGGCGGTCCACGCGTCCGCCGGTGCCCTCCAGTTTGGTGATGACGGCGCGGCCGTCGGCCTGGACTTCGGCCAGCGGGAAGCCCACGTCGGCCAGCCGCGGCACGTCGACGCGGCCCGGGTCGGCGATATAGCCGCCGCTGACCTGGGCCGCGCATTCGAGCAGATGGCCGACGACGATGCCCTGGCCCAGGCGCTGCCAGTCGCTCGCCTTCCAGCCGAATTGGTGCATCAGCGGCGCGAGGAACAGCGCCGGGTCGGCCACCCGTCCGGTGATGACGACATCGGCGCCCGTTTGCAGCGCGGGCAGCAGCGCCTCCGCGCCGAGGTAGGCATTGGCCGAGATGAGATGGGCGCCCAGGCTGCGCACGGTCCGGTCCGACTCCAGCAGCGGCACATCGTGTTCACGCATCCACGCCAGCACGTCGTCGCCCGTCACGACGGCCACCCGCAGACCGGTCAGGTGCAGTTCGCGCGCAATCTCCAGCACCGCCTGGCCGGCGGCGCGCGGATGGGCCGCGCCCATGTTGGTGATCACCTTGAAACCCTGCCGCGCGCAAGCCGGCAGCACCGCCCGCATGCGCTCCTTGAGCAGCGGGTCATACCCCGACTGCGGGTCGTGGCTGCGCCGCAACTGCGCCAGGGCGATGGTGCGTTCGGCCAGGCATTCGAATACCAGTGCATCGAGCTCGCCGCGCTCGGCCAGGTCCTGTGCGGGATCGATGCGGTCGCCGGAGTAACCGGCGCCTGACCCGATGCGAAATGGTTTCATGAAACGGCGACCTTCGAGCCGATGGTTGCGCAAGTATCGGACAAGCCGGGCGACGCCAGCGACGGACGCACTTGCCAGCAGGTTCTTGCAGCTCGTGACGTTTGCGGATCGCCCTTGCGGCCCACAATCTTATTGCTGAGCTCGAGGAGGACAAACATGGCTTCAGGCAATGCACTGGCAGTCATCGCGCGGGTTGTTATCGCGGCGGCGGTGGCGCTTGGCATGTGCGGATGCGACGAAGACGCCGGCCCCCACGCCGACCCCTCGCCGTGGACCGTATCGGCGGACCTGGCGCCGCAACGTCCTGGGCAATAGCGCACCACACTGCTTGACTCTTGTCGAGCAGCGATCTCGACCATGGCGGCGATTCCCGCGCGGGCGCGAGCTGAACCTCGGCCTGCACGAAAACCGCACTGGCACTAATATCGTTTCCCCTTCCCGAAAAAAGAGAGACTTCCATGAAGAAAACTACGCTGCTTGGGCGCGGCCTGATCGCCATCTTTGCCACCGCGATGATTGCCCAGACTTCAATCGTTCGGGCGGAAATGATCTCCGCCGATCGCCTGGCGCAGCCGAGCCAGGCCGAGCAGGACCGGGCCAAGGTTCAAAGCTTTGTCGACCGCGCCAACGTCAAGGAACGGCTGCAGGCGATGGGTGTGAGCGGCCTGGTCGCGAAGGACCGCGTTGCGGCACTCACCGAGGAAGAAGTCCACGCACTGGCGCAACGCATCGACGCGATGCCCGCCGGCGGAGCGCTGAGCAACAACGACCTGATCATCATCCTGCTGATCGCGATCCTGGTGGCGCTGGTGCTCTAGTGGCGGGACAGGGCGCTAGGTAAACACCAGCGCCACGCCGTGGCCGTGCTCCGGCGCAACCGCGATTGCTGACGCCGATACTTCGGTGCATGGCACGGCATTGGCGTGCAGCAGCTCGCGCACGGCAGCCAGGCTCGCGCTGCGAAAGTACAGCGCGGCGAAACAGGGTTGCGGCCGCGCCGGTGCGCCGACGCCGGGCAGAAGCTGAGCCAGTCCAGCCGCCGTGGTGAAAGTCAGCGGTGTGTTGCCGGTATCGATGTCGATGCACGGCGCGCTGCCGATGGTGCTCGTTCGCGGCGCGACTGCGAAGATCGACCCATAGCGCCCGGCCAGCAGCTGCAGCTGCGCCGCGTCGGCCACCGCGACGATGCGCTCCAGTCCCAGCACCCGGTTCGCGTGTTGCTGGTATTCCGGCCGCCAGACGATGTCACGGGTGAAATGCTGGCAGGCGAAAACGCGGCCGGCCGGCGTTGCAGCGGGCGCGACCTGGGTGATGCGAAACGCCGCATCCGCTACCCGATCGGCCAGTTGCACCGGCCGCGAGAAATCCACCGGCGCGTCGACCGGGATGCCGTCGGCAGCCAGTTCGTCATGAAAGCCGCGCGCATCGTCGGTGGCCAGCGCCAGCGCGGCCAGGCCCTCGCCCCGCCCCAGGAATTCCTGGTAGTAGCGTGTCACCGGATGGGGTACCGGCACGCTCAGCAGCTCGAAGTAATCACGCTCGAACATGATGCAGTGATTCTCCGAACCGGTGGTGTGGCGCCCGCGCGGCGTCAACGTGAAACCGAAGCGGCCGAAGCTGGCCGCGGCCCGCTCCATGTCGCCCACGGCGATCACGACGTGGTCGATGCCTTGCAGATGTTTGCGCATGGTGCGTGTCCTTTGGCGATTCAACCGAACCGGTCGTGCCAGCGATAGCCGGCCAGGGCCAGCAGCGCGTTCTTCGCGAGCATGGTATGCATCGGCAGCGGCGCCAGCGGCATGAGCGGCAACGGCAGCGTCGCTTCGGGCACGCCGCGCGCGGCATCCGCCAGCACGCCGCCCAAGGCCATCGCCAGCGCGACACCGCGGCCGTTGTCGCCCAGCCAGGCATAGACGCCGTCGGCCAGCTTGTGCATGTGCGGCAGCGCATCCACCGTCATTGCGATGTCGCCGTGCCAGACGTGCTCGAATTGCAGCGGTCCCGCATCCCTCAGGGCCGGAAACAGCATGGCCATGCGCGCGCCGATGCGGTCTTTCAAGCGCCGCTCGTAGTCGTGGTGGAACATCAGCGCACCGCCGGTCACCAGCCGGCCCGCGCTGTCGAAATGGCAGAAATACAGGTCCCCATGCGTATCCGACATGGTGTGGTTCTGCGGCAGGATTTTCCGCCGCACTGCTGGGGCGAGCGGCGGCGTCGCCATCTGGTACGAGCGCACCGGCACCACCGTACGGGCCAGCCGGGGCCACAGCGCCGGGGCGAAGAAGCCGCTGTAGGCATGGGTGCCGATGATCACCTTGTTGGCGGTGACGGCGCCGCCGGCAGTCGCCACGCGCCAGCCGGAGCCGGCCGGCGTCACACCGAGCGCCGGGCTCTGCGTGAAGATGCGCGCCCCCGCTTTGAGCGCCGCGTCGGCCAGGCCGCGCGCCAGCCCGAGTGGATTGATGTGGCCACCAGTGCGGTTCTGCCAGCCGCCGTGCCAATACGGCGAGCCGGTGATCGCGCTCACCTGTTCGCGGTTCAGCAGTTCGACATCCGCGCCGCGCCGCTTCCACTGCTGGTAGCGCGACTGCGCAAGTTCCATCCGTCCCGCTGTGTGGGCCGGCTGCACCCAGCCGTTTTGCACCGCTTCGCACTCGATGCCGTGCCGCCGGATCAGCTCGAACGTGATCGATGCCGAATCGCGCACCAAGGCGACGAACGCCTCACCCTTGTCCGCTCCGAAGGCGTGCACCAGCGCGTCGGGATCGGAGCGCGACAGGCACGGAATCACCTGCCCGTTGTTGCGGCCGGACCCGCCCCAACCGAGTTCCGCGGCTTCCAGCAGCACCGCGTCGACGCCGCTTTGCGCCAGCCGCAATGCGGCACACAGGCCGGTGAAGCCGCCGCCGATCACCACCACGTCGGCCTTCGCCTGAGCCGCGCCGAGCCCCGAGGTCGCCGGCGCGGGGCGTGCACTGGCGGCCCACAGCGAAGGCGGCGTGCGCGTGGGCACGAGGTTCGGGTCACTCATGCGCGTGGCCTCCCAGGTAGGCGGCGCGCACGCGCGCATCGCTGGCCAGCGCACTGGCCGCCCCCGACAGCGCAATCCTGCCGCCGTCGAGCACGTAGGCAAAGTCGGCCACCCGCAGCGCGGCGCGGGCGTTCTGCTCGACCAGCAGCACGGAAGTGCCGGCGGCGCGGATGTCGCGCGCCAGGTCGAAAATCTGCCGCACCACCTTGGGCCCGAGCCCCAGCGACGGCTCGTCCATCAGCAGCAGCTTGGGCCGGCTCATCAGGGCGCGCGCCACGCACAGCATCTGCTGCTCGCCGCCGGACATCGACCCGGCCTTCTGGCCGATGCGCTGCGCCAGCACCGGAAACATCGCCAGGATGCGCTCTCGGTCCTGCGCGTACTCGGCCTGCGGGCGCCGGCCCGCGCCCAGGCGCAGGTTCTCCTCCACGCTCATGCTGGAAAAGATCTGCCGCCCTTCGGGCGCCTGCGCCAGGCCGCCGGCGACGATCTTGTGCGCCGGCAGGTTGGTGATGTCGCGGCCCTCGAATTCGATGCGGCCGGAGGTGACGCGGTAGACGCCGGAGATCGCGCGCATCAGCGTGGTCTTGCCCACGCCGTTGCTGCCCAGCACGCTGACGATGCCGCCGCGCGCCACCTCGATCGAGACGCCGGACAGGATGGTCTGCTCGCCCATGCGCACCACCAGGTTCGAGACGCGCAAGATGGGTGTGCCGGCGGAGCTCATTCTTCCTCTTCCGTGCCCAGATAGGCTTCGAGCACGACCGGGTCGTGCGAGACCTGCGCCGGCGTGCCGTCGGCGATCTTGCGGCCGGACGCCATCACCATCACGCGCTCGCATAGCGACATGACGAAACCCATGTCGTGTTCGACCAGCAGCACCGTGAGCCCCTCGCCCGACAGCTCGCGCACGAAACGCGCGAGCTCCGCGGTCTCGGTGTCGTTCAGCCCCGCCGCCGGTTCGTCGAGGATCAGCAGTTGCGGCTGCAGCGCCAGCGCCCGGGCGATTTCCAGGTACTTGCGCCGTCCATAGGAAAGATTGGCGGCGAGCAGTCCCGCCTGCGCCGTCAGGCCGGTGCGCTCCAGGGCTTTCCAGCTCAGCTCGCTGATCCGCGACGAGATCTCGCTGCGGCCCAGCAGGCTGTTCCAGGGCGAATGGCCGACGGTGCCGAGCGCGCCGATCGAGACGTTGTCGAATACCGTGATGTTGGGCAGGATGCGCAGGTTCTGGAAGGTGCGTGCAATGCCTACGCGTGCCACCTCATGCGATTTGCGTCCGGTCAGCAGCTGGCCGTCGAAGCGCACCGAACCGGAAGTCACTGGCGTGAAGCTGGTGATCAGGTTGAACAGGGTCGTCTTGCCGGCGCCGTTGGGGCCGATCAGGCCGACCCGCTCGCCGCGCTGGATGGCGCCCGAGAAGTCGTCGACGGCGAGCAGCCCGCCGAAGCGGCGCGACAGGTGGTCGAGTTCGAGCAGCGCGGTCATGTGAGTCTTAGCGCCATCCCAGTTGCTGGGCCGACTTCCAGGCGGCGCCGAACTGGCGCCGTACCAGGTCGATGGCGGAGATCTCGCCGAAGATGCCGCGCGGCAGGAACAGGATCGACAGGAACATCACCATCCCGACCACGATCATGCGGTAGTCGCCGATGACGCGCAGCACCTCGGGCAACCCGATCAGCAGCACCGCACCGGCGATAGCGCCGGGCATGCTGCCCAGCCCGCCGACCACGATCATCGCCAGGATCAGGATGGACTCGGAGAAGCGGAAGTCGCCGGGCGAGATGTAGTTGGTCGTGTGCGCCCACAGCGCCCCGGCGATGCCGGCGAAAAAGCAGCTGAACGCGAACACCTCGATCTTGATGCGCACCACATCCAGTCCCATCGCCTCGGCGCACTGGTCGTCCTCGCGCAGCGACCGCAGCGCGTTGCCGTAATACGAGTGGGTCAGCCGGTGGATGACCCAGACGGCGAACGCGAGCGCCAATGCGACGGCGAAATAGTTGGTGATGTCGCCGCCCGCGACCAGGCCCGGCACGGCGATGCTGGGAATGGCGGAAATGCCCATCGGGCCGCGCGTGAAGCTTACCCAGTTGAGCAGTGTGAGATGGATGATCTCGCCCACGCCGAGCGTCGCCACTGCGAAGTAGATGCCGACCAGCCGCATCGTCGGCAGCGCCAGCAGCACGCCGGCGACGGTGGCGGCGGCGCCCGCCGCCGGGACGGTGAGGTAGAACGGCCAGTGCCAGGCCTGGGCGATGAGCGCGGCGGTGTAGGCGCCGATGCCGTAGAAGCCGGCGTGGCCGATCGACAGCAGGCCGGTCGTTCCGGTGATCAGGTTGGCGCTCAGCGCCAGGATCGCGAAGACCCCGATGGTGGTGGCGACGCGGAACCAGTAGCCCCCGCCGATCCAGTACAGCAGCGCGGGCACCACGGCCAGGAGGGCGACCAGCAATGCGATGACGATCAGCCGGGCTTTCATACGCGCTCGCGGCCGCCGCCGAAGATGCCGGTCGGGAAGAACACCAGCGTCACCACCAGGAACAGGTAGGCGACCAGGTCGCCCCAGCCCTGGGCGAAATAGTTGGTAGTCAGTGCTTCGGCGACGCCCAGGATCAGCGCGCACACTACCGCCCCGGTGATCGAGCTCAGGCCCCCCATCACCATCGCCACGAACGCCTTGATGCCGGGCACGAAACCCATCGCCGGGAAAATCGCGCCCTGGTACAGGCCCACCACCACGCCGGCCGCGGCGCCCAGCATCGAGCCGATGACGAAGGTCGCGACGATCGTCTGCTCGGTGTTGATGCCCACGTACAGGGCGCCCATCGTGTTGTTCGCCACGGCGCGGATCGAGCGTCCGATATGGGTGCGCAGCAGCAGGTACTGCAGCGCCAGCAGCATCACCAGCGACAGCCCGAAGATCAGGAACTGGCCGCTGGCGAACGAAATCGGCCCGATCTCGATCGGCTGGATCAGCAGGTATTCCTGCGGGATGATCTGCATGTTGGAGCCGAAGATCTTTTCCATCACCTCGCGCGCCACGATCGAGATGGCCAGCGACGACAGCAGCGTCGCTTCGCGCATCGCTTTCGACTTGAGCGAGGCCTCGTCGCGAAAGCGGCGGAACGGCCGGAACGCGATGCGCTCCAGCGCCAGCCCGGTGAAGGCGCCGACGGCGAGCACCACCAGCACGACCGCGAACAGCGGCGGGGCGAAGCTGGTGATCAGCAGCAGCCCCGCGTAGGCGCCGATCATGTAGACCTCGCCGTGGGCGAAGTTGACCACGTTGAGCACGCCGAAGATCAGGGTGAAGCCGATCGCCATCAGCGCGTACACCAGGCCGATGGACAGGCCGTTGACCAGCTGCTGGAAGAAGAAAGCGTCGAACAGATCGAACATGGCTACTCGTCAGGGTCGGGCTGGCGCGACCGGCCCGCAGGAAGGCGGCGCGGTCCTGCTGCGGACCGCGGCGCCGCCGCTGCGGCGGGCGCTAGCAAAGTTCAGCGCAGGACCTTGAACTTGCCGTCGACGATTTCCATCCGCGTCAGGGTCTTGGACGGCTCGCGCGTCTTCGGATCGAACGTGGTGTCACCGGTCACGCCCGCGAAGTTGCGGGTGGCGGCCAGCGCATCGCGCACCTTCTGCCGGGTCGGGTTCGGGCCGGCGGCGACGACCGCGTTCAGCATGATGTTGGTAGCATCGTAGGCTTGCGCGGCGAACATGCTGGGGTCCGAGCTGTAGCGGGAACGGTAGCCGTCGACGAAGGCTTTCACCTTGGGATCCGGGTTGTCGGCGACGAAAGTGGTCGGCAGCAGCACGCCGTTGGCGGCGGGGCCGGCCAGCTGCAGCAGCTTGGGCTCATACGAGGGCGAGGCCGAGTAGATCGGCGTCTTGATGTTCATCTGCAACCTTTGCTGCAGCAGCGAGGAGCTCTCCTCGTAGAACATGAACAGCACGATGGCGTCGGGCTTCTCGCGTGAGATCTTGGTCAGGATCGAACGGAAGTCGCGGTTGCCGGGATTGAAGAACTCGGTGTCGACGATCTGGTCGCCGTTCTTCTTCACCGCGTCGGTGAAATTCTGCACTGCAGTCTGGCCCCAGTCGTTCTGGATCGCCACTACCGCGTATTTCTTCAGCTTGTTCTCGTCGAGCCACTTGGCGATGAACGGCGATTCGATCGCCATCGTCGTGATGTTGCGGAACTGCCAGTCGCTGATCTTCAGGAAGTCGGGGTGAGAAGCGGTCTGCGACAGTTGCGGCACTTTCTGCTGTGCGTAGACCTGGCCCGCCGCCATCGACACGGTGGAATTGAAGTCGCCGATCACGCCGACGATGGACGCGTCGTCGGAAAACTTCTTGGCGATGTTGACGCCTTCCTTGGCGTCGCTCTTGCTGTCCTCGAACTTGATTTCGACCGTCGCGCCCTTGAGCTTGCCGGATTTGTTGAACTCGTCCAGCGCCATCTGGGCCGAATTCTTGAACATGGTGCCGTACTGCGAGTTGTCGCCGGTCAGCGGCAACTGGTAGCCGATGGCGATCTTGCCCTGGGCGCCGGCCACCGTCGCCACGGCGCCCAGCGCCAGCGCGACCAATGCGGGTATGAACTTGCGAAGCATGCTGTCTCTCCTCTTTTGGTGAATGCGAAACGGGTGCGGAAAATCGGTGGCGTCGCGGGTCAGGCCTTGCGCCGGATGTGCAGGAAGCAGCAGCCTTCGCCGCCGACCTTCCAGGTATCGGATTCCAGCGCAAAGCCGGCCTGCTCGAAGGTGCCGTTGTCCACGAAGCCGGCGATCCGGCACAAGGTCTCTATCCGCTTGGGCGACAACTGGGCGTCTTCCCAGGCCTCTTTGAGCGGACAGGCGTGCAACTTGATATCCAGTCCTTCGTGGTCGCAGCGAACGACTTCCGGGTCGAACAGCTTGCCGTGGTCGGGAATGAAGTCGAGGAAGGAGTCGCGCAGGCCGGAAAAGTCGGCCGGCGCATAGGCCCTGAACTTGCCGCAGATCGCCGCGCCGCGGGCGTAGATGGCGCGCTTGAGGATTTCCTCGGCCTTGGCCTCGCCGAACTCCTTGGAAATTTCGTCATGGACCGCGCTGTAAACCATGGCGCGGCTCTTGAGCGCCGCTTTCAGTTGCGCGCGCAGGTCCTCGATTTCGCTCATCTGTGTCATGGAGACGTATTCTCGCGCACTTCGCGCACCGGTCAATCGAGTCGGGGACAGTGCGGTCGGCAGCGCCCGGCGCTCGCTATGATTTGGCGCGTAACGGTCGTGTGGCCGTCACCCATCCCGCCGGACCACAACAATGCTTCTCAACACCGCACACCCCTCCCGCCTGTTCACGCTTGCCGCCACGATCATTGCGACGTTGGGCCTGGGTGCCTGTGCGGGCATGGGTGCAGGCAAGCTCGCCGACATCGACACCGTCGTCGTGATCTACGCCGAAAACCGCAGCTTCGACAATCTCTACGGCCTGTTTTCGGGAGCCAACGGCATCGCCAACGCATTGGCCAATCCGGCCAGCTACATCCAGCTCGATCGCGACGGCAGCGTGTTGCCCAGATTGCCGGCCGTATGGAGCGCATCGCCCGCGCGTGCGCCCGCCTGGTCCTTCGTCGCGTCGCTCCCGAACAAGCCATTCCAGATCAACGCCGCGCAGCCCGGCGGCGCACCTGGGCCGGACCCGGCCGTCGCTTCGCCCGACCTGGTCCACCGCTTCTACAACAACCAGATGCAGATCAACGGCGGCAAGAACGACATGTATGCCGCCTGGTCCGACGCCGGCGGCCTGGCGATGGGCTACTACGACGGCTCCTCGATGGCCATGTGGAAGATCGCGCAGCAGTACACGCTGGCGGACAACTTCTTCCAGGGTGCTTTCGGCGGTTCCTTCCTGAACCACTTCTGGCTCGTGTGCGCCTGCACGCCGGCCTGGGACAACCCGCCGCCGGCGCGCATTTCCAGCCTCGATGCATCGGGCGTGCGGCTCACCGCCGCCGCCAATTCGCCCGCCAGCGCGTTGACCGGCGCACCGAGATACGCGGCCGACTCCAGCACCACGCCAAAGCTGGCCGACGGCAGGTATTACGCGGTCAACACCATGCAGCCGTCGTTCCAGCCCAGCGGAACCAAGCCGGCACCCGGCGGTGACCCGCGACTGGCCGATCCCGCCGGCGGCGGCGCGGCCGGCAGCATTCCCCTGCCGCCGATCGACTCGGGCAGCATCAAGACGATCGGCGACACGCTGACGGCGAAGAACGTGCCGTGGGCCTGGTACGCGGGAGCATGGAAGGAGGCGCTGGTCGACCGCTCGGCGATCTACGACAACAGCAAGGGCCCCAACTTCCAGCCGCACCATCACCCGTTCAACTACTTCAGCCGGTTCGACCCGACGACGCCGGCCGGTCAGGCCGAACGCGCCGGCCACCTGAAAGGCTACACCACCCTCATTGCCGACATCGGCAAGGGAACCCTGCCGAACGTGGTGTTCTACAAGCCGACGGGCGCCCTGAACCAGCATCCCGGCTACACCGACGTGATGTCAGGCGACGCGCATGTGGCGGACTTGATCGCGAAGCTCAAGGCCGGCCCGCAGTGGCAGCGCATGGCCATCATCGTCACCTACGACGAGAACGGCGGCTTCTTCGATCACGTGGCGCCGCCCAAGGGCGACCAGTGGGGGCCGGGCCCGCGCATTCCGACCATCATCGTGTCGCCGTACGCGAAGAAGGGCCATGTGGACCACACGAGCTACGACACCACCTCGATCATCAAGTTCATCACCCGGCGCTTCGGGCTCGATCCGCTTCCTGGTGTGCGCGCCGGCGCCGGCGACCTGACGAACGCGTTCGATTTCAGCCCGGGGCCCTAGCGGACGCGGCGCCTGAAGACACACCCCTGAAGAGCCGACCCGGCAGGCCCCGGTTAACGTGGGGGCGGCGGCGGCGGATACGGGTATGGATATGCATAGCCGTATCGCTGGGGCAACACGTTGCCCTTCGAGTACATGCACTGCTGGTAGGCGATGTCGTAGGAGCGCTGCGCGTTCCACGACGTGGCCGCGCTCTGGTTGGCGCCTACCGAGCTGCCGACCACCGTCCCCATCGCAGCGCCGACGCCGGCACTGCGATGATCGCCGACCGCGGCGCCGAGCAAGCCACCGATCACCGCACCGGCGACGGTCGAACCGACAAACTGGTTGGCGGCGGCATTGTTGCCCGGTTGGCCGACCGAATTGGCCGCCCACCCTCGACACAGCTGATCGTCCTGCATGAAAACCTCGAAGGGCTTGTTCGCGCCCGGCATGACGGCGACGGTAGGAGCCACCGGCATGGGCGCGCAGCCCGCCAGCAGCGCTGACGCGAGCGCGATGGCAGCACCGGCCGGGCGGGCCAGTTGGGATGGCAAAGCGCGAGGTGAATGTGCGAACGACACGGCGAATCCTTATTGTTGAGGAACGGGTGTGGCCGGCACCTGTTGCCAGCCACCTGGACACGATGCCACATACGGATAGTAGTTGCGCGAGGCCGCGCAGTAATACCAGTACTGCGCCGGTGCCATCGCCGGCACGGCAGTTGCAGGGGCCGCAAGTGCCACCGCGGGCGGTTCCCAGGGGCTGGGATACGGATAGATCGGCGCCGGATAGAAGTACCACAGCCCGCCGGCCACCCACCACCAGCCCAGCCGTCCGCCATGGCGGGCGTGGGTCCAGTGGCCGCCGCGCCAGGTATTCCAGTCGTGTTGATGGAAACGCGAGATGTCGCCGCGCCAGTGCGGCGAACCGGTTGCGCGATGGTTCTGCGCGAGCGCGGCAGAACTCAAAGCCAGCCCCGCCGCCGCCAATGCCAGCAACGCCAGGCCTGATCGGATGGGGCCGGCATGCTTCGATAGCACATCCATTGTCGACTCCTTGAAGTGCCTCTAGTCAACTGCCTCTAGTCAACTGTAGGCAATCACGGCCGGGTTTCAATGACAATTCGCAAACCGCGCTTCAGCGCAATAAGCTGTAAGTTCGAACGACGATCCACGAAACGAGGCCGCCATGGACAACCCCGTCTCAATCCTTTCGAGGACGCTGGACCTGCAACGCGAGGCGTACCTGGCCCACCCCGTGCCCTCGCTGGAAGAACGCAAGGCGGATCTGCGCACCTTGCAGCGCTTCGTACGCGAGCACAAGCACGCGATATGCGACGCGATCAGCGCCGACTACGGCCATCGTTCGCGCCATGAAACCCTGCTGGCCGAGATCTTTCCCACCGTCGACGGCATCGACCATGTCATCGGGCAACTGCGCCGCTGGATGAAGCCGCAACGCCGCAGCGTCGACCTGCGCAATTTCTTCGGCGCGCGCAACCGCGTGATCCCGCAACCGCTGGGCGTGGTCGGCGTGATCGTGCCGTGGAACTTTCCGCTGAACCTGAGCCTGATCCCGCTGACCTACATCTTCGCCGCCGGCAATCGCGCGATGGTGAAGATGAGCGAGAACTCGCGCCATCTCGCCAAACTGCTGATCGAGCGCATACCGGCGTACTTCCCGCCCGAGAAGCTGCAGTTCTTCGACGAGACGGGCGGTGTGGGGATCGAGTTCTCCAAGCTGCCTTTCGACCATCTGCTCTTCACCGGTTCCGGCGCCACCGGACGCGCGGTGATGACTGCCGCGGCACAGAACCTGTGTCCCGTGACGCTGGAACTCGGTGGCAAGGCACCGGCGATCCTGTGCGACGACTTTCCGCTGCGGCTGGCGGCCGAACGGATCCTGTTCGTCAAGTACCTGAACGCCGGCCAGATCTGCACCACGGTCGACCACCTGTGGATGCCCAAGGCGCGCATCGGCGAATTCGTCGATCTGGCGTGCGAGATCGTGCCGAAGCGCTTCCCGCGGCTGGACACGCCCGACTACACATCGATCATCGACCAGCGTTCATTCGGCCGGCTGCTGGCAGCACTGGAGGACGCGAAGCAGCGCGGCGCCACGCTGGTGCAGCTGGTGCCGGGCCCGGCGTTCGACGCGGCCACGCGCAAGATCGCGCCGCAGATCGTGCTTGACGCGCCAGCCGACTGTGCCCTGTGGCAGCGCGAGATCTTCGGGCCGATCCTGCCGATCCGCGGCTACCAGTCGCTGGACGAAGCCGTGAACGCGATCAACGCGGGTCCGCGGCCGTTGGCGCTCTATCCATTCAGCAACAACTCCGCCATCGTTCAGAATCTTCTCGACCGCGTGATGTCGGGCGGCGTCTCGGTCAACGATGGACTGTTCCATGTCGGCCAGCACGACCTGCCGTTCGGCGGTGTGGGCGATTCGGGCATGGGCCATTACCACGGCGAGGAAGGCTTCAACACCTTTTCCAAGTTGCGGCCGGTGTTCTACCAGGCGCGCTTTTCCACGCTGAAATTCCTGAGGCCGCCCTACGGCAAATTCGCCGATCGCGTGCTCGCCTTCCTGACCAAGTGACGACCGTTCGCTCGTGACACGCCACTGGCTCAGCCGCGCATTCATGTGATTTTCGACCGCGTCGATGTAGCCTGAACGCGGGATTGGCAACGCGCCAGTCGGCGATCACCATCGATGCCCCCGGAACGCGTTGGCCTGCGTCATTTGCCGGCCGGCCCGCTCCTCATGGCAAGGCAAGCCGAAGGAGATCGTCATGAACTCGCACGTTCAGCGCGCCATCGTGGAACTCGGCGCGTTCTCCATAGTGGTTCCCGTGGTGTGGGCCGCTGCCGCGCTCGTCGGCTTCGTCGTGCTGGCCAACTGGCCGGAATTGTTCGCCGCGCCAACCACGGCGCCGACTATCGTGCAGGCCAGCTCCGCTTCCGCTGGACCCGCAACGCAGCCGTCTCCCTTGTTGAACAGTCAGGCACCTCATGAACACGCAGCACCATCCCCACCGAACCCTGAATCCTGGAGCTTTGCAGATCGTTAAATTCCTGCTGTGGGCGGCCGCCGCCGCCGTTGCGTTCGTACTCCTGTCCGCCCAGCCCGTCTGAGCGGCCCCGTTCAGGCTACGACCGCATTCTGGCGATTGAAGTCCACCGCCACGCGCACGCCCGGGTGCTGGTCGGTGATTTCGATATGAGCGCCCACACGCTGGGCCCGGGCCCGCATGTTGGCGATGCCGCGGCCGGTGTGGGAGTCCGTGTTGCGCAGGCCCCGGCCGTCATCGAAAACCTCGATGCCGATCCATTCGTCGTCGGTACGCAGGCGAATGGCCACCTTTTCCGCCCGGGCGTGCTTGAGGACATTGGTGAGCGCTTCCTGCACGATGCGAAGCAGCTGGAGGATGACGTGGGGCGTCAGCTCGATCTGGCGATCCTGCGCATCGACTTCCCAGCTGCAACTCAATCCGGAGTTTTCGAGCAACTGCTGCCAGCGGTACCGGAAATCGCTCCATGCCTGGAGAAAGTCGCTGCTCTGCGGACCCATGGCCTCCAGTGTCAAGCGCATGTCGGCGATGCATTCGCGCAGCGCCTGCACGATCTCGTCCTGGTCGATGCGCCCCACCTCGGCCCTGGACAGCGTCAGGAACAGTTGCGAGCCCAGGCCGTCGTGCAGGTCGCGCATGATCTGCTGGCGCTCCTCCACGATCGCGTGCTCGCGTTCGAGCTTGCGCAGCCGCTCGTAGTTGTCCGCCAGCGCGGTCTCGCGCTCGGTGACGCGCGATTCGAGCGTCCGGTTGAGCTGTTCGATCGCCTGCAAGGAGCCGACCAGGCGCGCCGCGAGGATTCCGCCCATCACCAGCAGGAGAATATCGGCCGCATAGTGCAGCAGGAAGACGCGGTGCGCGGCGGCCTGCGGCGCGATCGCGAGAATGACCGGGCTGGATGTCGCGACAAGATAGTCGTGGAACCCGGCCAGCACGGCCAGCGCAAGGGCCAGGCTCAGCACCGTGAGGGCCGCGGTGCGCTGCCGCCATGCCGCGACGGCGCCGATCGCGAGCACGGCAACCCCGATGGGAAGGAGCCCGCCCGCCCAGAACCTGCCGATCAGCACCTCGTCGCCTTTGCTGGCCAGGTACCCGGCGGGCCCCAGCAACCAGTAGGCGAGCAGCGCCCACTTCAGGCGCGGATAGCGCATGCCGGCCAGGCTCATTGCGAACAGGAGCATGACGATGGTGAAGCCGCCGGTGGCGGCGTGGTAGACCGTTCGCCACGCGTACCAAGCCGGCGTGGGCATCACTTCGATTACCAGCGTCAGGGTGCGGACGCCCCACAGCAGCGCCGCGGCGCCGAACAGGCCGTAGAGCGATTCCTCGGGCCTGCGCCACCAGATGAACAGGGCCAGCAGGCCGACGATGACGCACGAGATGACTGTGAACTGGGACATCGTGCGGATCCAGAACAGCCGGGCGTCGTATTCCGGCAGCAGCTGCACATGCGGTCCGATCGCCGGCAAAGGCATGCGGCCGCGCGACACCGGCGTCGCCGCGATGCGGACCAGCAGCTCATTGGTTCCGGGGCGCAGCAGCGCCGGAGCGATCGGCACCAGCTGAGGCCGCTCCCATCGGACGATCACGTCGGCGGTGGGCTCCTGGATATGGGCCAGCGGGGCGCCATTGAGGAACAGGCGCCCGCCGGTATAGAAGTACGGCAGGTAGACGGCCCATGCGGCGTCCGCCGGCGATTGCGGCGCCTCGAACGCCACGCGGAACCAGGCGCCGGGCCGGTCGAATGAAAATGGCAGATCGACCCGTTGCCACGCAGCCGTCGCGGCGGGCGGCGCGAGGTCCGCGCTGAATACGACATCGGCGTTACGCGGGCGCAGCGGCTGCGACAAGGCGCCCGCACACAGCGCGAGCAGCAGCAAGGCAGCGATGCATCTAAAGCAAGCCCAGCTGACTGGCTTCATAAACCGCTTCCCCCCGGGAATGGACGGCCAGTTTCTGGTAGATCCGCTTGACGTGCGTGATCACCGTGTTGGGCGAGATGGCCAGGATGACCCCGACTTCCTTGAAGTTCAGGCCCTTGGCCACGAGCCGGAGAATTTCCGTTTCGCGCTCCGACAGGACGTTGGAGGACGGCACGGTTTCGACGCGCGGCAGTGTCGCGATGGGCACAGCATTGTCCGCCGAGCGAAAGTTTTGCAGCACGCGGCGGGCGATCGCGGGACTGATCGGCGAGCCCCCGGCGTGCACCTGCAAGATCGAGTTGGCAATGTCCTTGGGCAAGGCATCCTTGAGCAGGTAGCCGGTCGCGCCGGCGCGGATGCAGTCGATCACATTGGCGTCGTCGCCGAACATGGTGACCACGATGACGTCGCGGTTCAAATGGCCGGCCATCGCATGGCGGATGACCTGAACCCCGTTCCCATCCGGCAGATGCAGATCGGCCAGCACCACATCGGGCGAAGTCGTGTCCAGCAGCGCGCAGGCTTCGGCCACGGTCTTGGCTGAGCCGCAAAGCGACAACGCGGGTTCAGCTGCGACCGCGTCGCAGAATCGCTTCAGAAACGCTGGCTCGTCCTCGACAACAAGTACTCGGATGGTCATTGTTTCTCTTCTTCATGGCTTGGACAGACGCGCACTGTACGCCTGCATTCCGTCCCTGTGTGCCGGGAGTGCTGCGTCGCAACACCGCGTGCGACTGCGCCGCGGGCCGCTAGCAAAGGCTAACTACTTGCTGCCTCAGGACAACTGCCGCCGAGCTCGAGATGAGCAGTCTCCGGTAAGCGGTTACCTTTGCATCAGATCCTTACCCGAGGTCATGCAACACCCTCCTACGCTCGACTTCAGGCTTGTCCGACACGGCTGGGGTGGCCAATTGGGTTCAGATGGGGAGACTTCTTTCAAAGGGGAACCCTATGAAGATCCGAGCCTTAGTGACCGTTCTGGCGATCGCCTGCGGCGGCGCCTTCGCGGCCCAAATCCACAGCGGTGAAGCCGAAGACGCGGCGAATCGCAACCAGCCCACCGCCGGGTCGACCGACGCCCAGCCCAAGAAGGGCGGCCTGGTCGACAAGACGAAGAACGCGATGCATCGCCTGGGCGACAAGATGCGCAGTGCCATGCATCGCAAGGACAAGAACAATCAGGCCGCAAAGGGCGACACGCGCAGCATGGGCGCGGCGGGCACCGACATGCAGGACAAGGACCGCCAGCAACGCATGGACGATGCGTACGCGAACTGGAAGTCCAAACAGAAAAGTTAGGCGGTCCGCTGCGGCGCCCGCGCGCTTGCACCAGACGAGCCCGCTGAAACATGCTGTTTCGCGGCAGGCTTGATCTGTTCGTAGGCCGCCCTTGCGGCGGCCGCTCAAGATTCGTACCTGCGGGCCTCACATCTCTTGCAGCCCGTGACGGTTGTGTGCGGGAACCCTCGCCCACAATTCGCGCTGTTGTCCAGGTACAGGTCGAGGTACGAATTGAGAAAAGACGGAAACCGCCGGGGACTGGCGCAGTTATTTTGTAGCGCAGCTCTGATCGGCGTGGCTGGATGCGGCGGCGGAGGCGCCGGCGGCGAGATCGCTGCAGCCGTGCCCGCGCCCGCGGCCACGGTGACAGGTGCGCCCGCAGCGACCCCTCCCGTGTCGAGTCCGGGCGCGCCCTCGCCCACGCCGCCGCCCCCATCCTCTGTCGCGCCGGGCGCGGCGAACGCGGCCAGCGCGCCGACGCTGGGCGACTGCGAGCTGTTCCCGGCCACTGCGATCTTCAACACGCGTATCGACGACGTGGCGCGCTTTCCGGTGCATCCGAAGAGCGCGCAGTGGATCGACGTGGTCGG
>DATNBX010000145.1:0-8600 GCA_035571795.1 Ramlibacter sp. | reverse complement strand
CAGGTGTTGCGCTATCCGTTGCACACGGTCGCGGATGCGATGCGCCTGCAGGGACCTTTGATGTTGATCCACGGCGACAAGGACGAACTGATCGGAATCCATCACAGCGAGGCGCTGTGCACCGCGGTGCCGCGGGCGCAGCTGCTGCGCATTGAAGGGGCGGGCCACAACGACGTGCACAAGTTCCCGATCTTCCGCAAGGCGATCGCGGGCGCGCTGGGGTGCCTGTAGAAATGTCATTGCGGGCTTGACCCGGCTTGACCCGCAATCCACAGCTCGCCTGAAATCCTGGATGCCGGATCAAGTCCGGCATGACAGCCGGGGCTTGACCCGCAGTCCCTGCGATGCTGCAATCGCCGGAGCAAGGGACTCGACCATCGAAAAGCCAGCAGACAACAAGGCGACCGCCGCCGCCGTCCATCGCATCTCCGAAATGCCGCCTCAGGCTTTGCGCCACGACGATCTCGAGGCGGCGCAAGCGCTCGTCGTGGAAGCGGGCTGGAACCAGCTGCGGGAAGACTGGGAGCTGTTCGTCCAGTTGGGCAGTGCCTTCAAAGTGACGACGGCTGACGGCGCGATCGCGGCGACGGCAGCAACGCTTCCCTACCCCGGCGGATTCGGCTGGATCAGCATGGTGCTGGTGGCCCAGGCGCACCGGCGCCAGGGCCTGGCCACCACGCTGCTCGCGCATTGCATCGAGCAACTGCGCCGCGACGCGCTGGTGCCGGTGCTCGACGCCACACCGGCAGGGCGCACGGTGTACGGGCCGATCGGCTTTCAGGATGGCTGGGCGATCACCCGCTGGCGCCGCGCGGGCAGCGGCCCGGCGCTGCCGCGCAGCGAGACCGGCGCCGTCGTGGCCAGGCCGCTGCGCCAGGAAGACTGGCCGCGTTTGCTGGAACTCGATGCCCGCGCCTTCGGGACGAACCGTGCGCCGCTGCTCGCGTGCCTGGCGCAGCGGTCGGCCGCCTTCGCCTGCGTGGCCGAACGCGATGGTCGCCTGCTGGGTTACCTGCTCGGGCGCAATGGCCGCCTGGCGACGCAGATCGGTCCCGTCGCCGCCGATGACGCCGCGGCTGCCGCGGCGCTCGTGGCACATGCGCTGGAGCGAATCCCCGGCCCGGTATTGATCGATGTGGTCGACCGGCACCGCGGTTTCGCCCGGCAGCTCGCGGACGCCGGCTTTGCCATCGAGCGTGGCTACACCCGTATGACGCTGGGCGTTGGCGCGCCTTTCGGCAATGAGCAGCTGACGGTGGCAATCGCCGGGCCCGAATTGGGCTGACGCCAGGGCAGTGAGCGACTATCGTATTCGCCGATGAATTTCGCTGTCTGGGCGCTCATCGTCGGTGTCCTGCTGATCCTGATGGCCCTGAGCGGCACCGTGCTTCAGCGGCTGCCCCTGTCGACATCGATGCTCTATCTGATGGCCGGCCTGGCTGTCAGCCCCTGGGGCCTGGACCTGCTGCCGCTGGACCCGCGGCGGCACACGGTGCTGCTGGAGCGGCTGACTGAAGTCGTCGTCCTGGTATCGCTGTTCACTGCCGGTCTCAAGCTCAGTCCCGGTCTGGACGACCGGCGCTGGCTGTTGCCGTTGCGATTGGCCCTGGTGTCGATGGTGATCACGGTAGCGCTGATTGCCGCGGCCGCCTGGCTGTTACTGGGCTGGCCAGTGGGCGCCTGCGTCCTGCTGGGCGCGATCGTGGCGCCGACCGATCCGGTGCTCGCGTCGGACGTGCAGGTGAACCGTCCGGGCGACCGGGATCGGCTGCGCTTTGCGCTCACGGGCGAGGGCGGCCTGAACGACGGAACGGCCTTCCCGTTCCTGCTGCTCGCGCTCGGTCTGATGGGACTGCACGAGATCGGGGAGCTCGGCTGGCGCTGGGTCGCCGTCGACGCGCTCTGGAGCTCCGCGATGGGACCGCTGATCGGCGCCCTGCTGGGCCTTGCCATCGGCCGGCTGGTGCTCTACCTGCGACGCGAACACAAGGAGGCGGTGGGACTGGACGACTTCCTGGCCATGGGCCTGATCGCGTTGTCTTACGGCTGCGCGCAGTTGCTGCAAGCGAACGGTTTCCTCGCGGTGTTCGCGGCCGGCATGGCGCTGCGCCACCTGGAGCAGACGGAAAAGACCGGCGAGTCCAGCCGCCAGGCGGTGGAGGAGGCCCACGCCGACCCGGACAAGACGGTGGCCGACGCGGTCGCGGTGGATCCACATCATGCGCCGGCGTTCATGGCGCAGGCGGTGCTCGGTTTCAACGAGCAGGTCGAGCGCATCGGCGAGGTGGCGGCCGTCATCACCATCGGCGCGATGCTGTGGACCGTGCACTGGCACAGCGCCGGCTGGTGGCTGGTCCCGCTGTTGCTCCTGGTGGTGCGGCCGGTCGCGGTGGCGCTGGGGATGATTCACTCACACAGCTCGAGCGGCCAGCGCTGGCTGATCGGCTGGTTCGGCATCCGCGGCGTCGGCTCGCTTTACTACCTGATGTACGCCATCAACCACGGCTTGCCGCCGCAACTGGCCGACCAGCTGATCGCGCTGACGCTGGCGGTGGTCGTGACGTCCATCGTCGTGCACGGCATTTCGGTGACGCCGATGATGGCGGCGTACGAGCGGGCGATGAAGCGCCGGCGCCGGCGCTGACGGCAACTCCTGCCGCCGCTACATGTTGCCGGCCGGCTGGATGAACGCGACCGCCGCATGCAGCGGATCGAACAGCGCGCAGATGCGTCCGACATTGGGGATGTCCTGCGGCTCCAGCATCAGCTCGGCGCCCAGTTCTTTCGCCCGCGCGGCCGAGGCGCTGGTGTCCTTCACGCGCACATACGGCAGCCACATCGCCGGGGCGCCGGCATGCGGCGCCTGCATCACTCCGGCGCGGCCTTTGCCGTCGGCACTCTTGAGGATGTAGTACTTGCCCTTCAGCCCGTCCATCTCGTCGTGCGTGTAGCCGAACACTCGCTCGTAGAAGGCCAGCGCCTTGGCGACGTCGGGCGTCATCAATTCATTCCAGACCCAGTCGGCGACGGGGGTGTTGCCCGGATCGTCGCGGTCGCCCTCGTTGGTTTTCCAGACCGAGACCGCGGCGCCGGTTGGGTCCAGGATGGCCGCGCCGCGCCCGACCGGCGGGAAGTCCCTGGGTTCCATCGTGCTCTTCGCTCCTGCCGCCAGCGCCGCCTTGTAGCTCGCGTCGACGTCGGTGACCGACAGATAGCTGACCCACTGGTTGTGCACGCCCGGCGGCGCCTTGAGCATGCCGCCGATTCCCTGCTCGCCGTTCTTGATCATGTCGTAGGTTTGCTCGCCCATCGGCATGGACGCGATGTTCCAGCCGAACAGCCCCTCATAGAAACGGCGCGCCTTGGCGGGGTCGTTCGACAGGTGCTCGAACCAGATGAACTTGCCGGGGTGATAGCTCATGGACATTCCTTTCAACTTTGTTTGGTGGTTCAAGGCAAGGTTTACCACGCGCATTCGTGGCGTCAAGCTGCCGCCGTCCTACAGGGGCGCCTCTCGCCGGCTGACAGCGGCGCTGCGCCAACTGCCTAGAGTTGGCAGGCAATCCGTTTCATCCAAGGAGCAAACCCATGAACCCAGCCAGCAACAAGCCGGGCAGTGGCGGCCGGGAGGCGGCCGACGATGCCGAACTTAACGGCGGCAACAAGAAGACACCCAGCACCGACATGCAGCCCGAGGATGCGGGCACAGCCGACAGCGGCAATGCGGGCAGCACGAAGGCGGGCCGCGGCAACGCCGCCGAAATCGCCATGAAACAGACCGGCAAAACCGGTAACGAAACCGGCGGCAAACGCTAGGAGCCTGCGCGGCAGAGCCGTGCAGGCTCCTGGCGTTTCGAGCCGTAGCGCAGCCGTACGAATGTCCTACATGCATCGGCGACGGCTGCCGACAATGCGCGCGCACGGGCTGCCTAGAGTGCCCTTAGGGTAGTCATGGCTGCCCCGTTGCTACTTTCGAACAACCTTCAAGGAGTTTCCTGATGAAAGCATCCCTGACTTCATGCGCCGCGCTGGCGCTCATTGCGGCCGTTTCGCTCGGCGCGTGCACCAAGCGAGAGGGCACCCCCACGAGTTCGTCCAGCTCGTCGACCACGGTGACCAAGCCTGCTCCCGACACCTCCACCTCCAGCAGCAGCTCCAGCACGCCTGGCAGTACGGGCGGCAGCAGCTCCATGGGCGGCAGCACCGGTAGCGGCAGCACCAGCGCCATGGGCGGCGGCACCAGTGGCGGCAGCACCAGCACACCGGGTTCCACCAGCAGCAGCAGCGACACGTCGGGCAGCACCAGCTCCATGGGCGGGCCGGGCTCGACCAGCGGCGGCAGCAGCGGCTCGATGGGCAGCGGTTCCACGGGCAGCAGCTCCGGCGTGACACCGTCCACCAGCCCTTCGACCACCACGACCCGCTGACATGCACCCCCGCGCCCTCGCGCTGGTGGCATTGCTGTCGCTGGGGTTGGCGGGCTGCAATCGCCCGGTCGAGGGCAATGCGCCCCCGCCGGGCACCACCGGAAGCGGCACATCGGACGGCGCCGGGCGCGGCCCGGCGGCGACAACGGGCACGGGATTGTCCGGCGGGATGAGCGGCACCTCGGGGCTCGGCATGACGGGCACTTTCCCCAGCGGCACCGCAACGCAATCCTCGGGCGCAGGCCCGGCCCCCGAGGGCGGCCCGAACCGCACTCCGCGCAGCGGCGTCGGCACCAGGTAATACCCGGCGAGCTTGCGGGCCAGCGCGAGCTGGTACGCTGTGCGCGTGACGCAGACTCCTTTGACGCTCGCCGGATTCCTGCTGGCGATTCCCAAGGCCGAGTTGCACTGCCACTTGCTCGGGACCGTGCGGCGCGGGACTTTCCGCGAGCTGGCCGCGCGCGAGCAAGCGCCCCTGAGCGACGCGGACATCGAGGCGTTCTACACGCGCGGCGAAAAACCGGTGGGCGTGCTGCGCGTCCTGCGCGCGCTGGACGCCTGGCTGCTGCGCCGCCCCGATGACCTGCACCGCATCACCTACGAGTATCTTCAGGACGCCGCGGCGCACAACGTGCTGCACGCCGAATTCTTCTGGAATCCCACCGGCACGGTGCGCCAATCGGGCATCGCCTATGCGCCGGCGCAGTCGGCCATCACCCGCGCCATCGACGATGCGCAGAAGGATTTCGGCATCCGGGCCAAGCTGGTGCCGGCGATCGACCGCGAAGCGTCGCAGGCCGAGGCGCTGGAGATGGTGCAGTGGGTGATCGCCAATCGCCACCCGGACGTGCCGGGCATCGGCATCGATTACCGCGAGGTTGGCCGGCCGCCCGAACTGTTCGTGCATGCTTATGCCAAGGCCCGGATGGCGGGCCTGAAGACCACCGCGCATGCCGGCGAATTCGGGATGCCCTGGACCAACGTGCAGACCGCGGTGGACCTGCTCGGGGTCGACCGCGTCGACCACGGCTACACCACTGTCGACGATCCGGCGTTCGCGGCGCGTTGCGCGCAGCGGGGCATTGTCTTCACGGTGGTGCCCACCAATTCCTATTACCTGCGCACGCTGGCGCCCGAGCGCTGGGCCCTGGACCACCCGATCCGCCGCATGGCCGCGCTGGGCCTGCGCATCCATCCCAACACTGATGATCCAGCGCTGCACCACATCACGCCCACCGGGGCCTGGCAGATGATGATGCGGGACTTCGGCTTCGGGCTGGACGACCTGCGCGGCTTCATGCTCAACGGGATCGATGCCGCCTGGATCGATGAAGAGCAGCGCCGTGAATGGCGCAGCGAATGGACGGCGCGCTTCGACAGCCTGCGCGCCCGGCTGCAAATGCAAGAAGGAAACTGAGCATGTTCAAAGGCATCGCGTTCTTCCTCGCGGCGGCCGCGTTGGCCACTACCGCGCAGGCACAGCCGGCCTGGCCCGCGGCCAGGCCCATCACCATCATCGTGCCCTTCAGCGCGGGCGGCAGCGTCGATGTCACGGCACGCCTGGTCGGGCAGAAGCTGGCGGAACGGCTCAAGCAATCGGTGGTGGTCGAGAACATCGGCGGCGCCGGTGGAACCATTGGCGTGGCCAAGGCCGCGCACGCGGCGCCCGACGGCTACACGCTGGTGCTGGGAGCCGACAGTCCGATTGCGATTGCGCGCCTGGTGAACCCGGCCGCGGTGAAGTACGACCCGCTCAAGGATCTCGCACCGGTGGGACTGGTCACCATCGCACCCCTCGTGCTGGTGGCACGGCCGGGGCTGCCCGCGAACACGCTGGCCGAGGTGCTCAAGCTGGCCAAACAGAATCCGGGCCAGCTCAGCTACGCCACTTCCGGCATCGGCACTGTGCTGCACCTGGCCATGGAACTGATCAAGGACCAGGGCAAGGTCTTCATCACCCACGTGCCCTATCGCGGTGGCGCGCAGATTGTCAGTGACGTGGTCGGCAACCAGGTGGACCTGGCGATTCTGGTGAGCGTCACCGCTACGCCCAACGTCCTGGCCGGGAAAATGAAGGGCATCGCCGTCACCGATGACAAACGCTTGCCGACTTTGCCCGGCGTACCGACCGTGGCCGAGACGCCCGGCTTCAAGGGTTTCGATGTAGTGGCCTGGACCGGGCTGTTCGCCCCGGCCCAAACGCCGCCCGCGGTGGTTGAGCGGTTGAACCGCGAATTGAACGAGGTGCTGAGGTCGGACGAAGTTCGCGGCAAGATGCAGGAGCAAGGCGCGATCGGCGGCAGCGGCAGCGTGGCGCAGTTCGCCGGCTTCGTGCAGCGCGAGCAGGAGCGCTACGCGCGCATCGTCAAGGCCGCCAACATCAAGGAATAGGTTGCAGCCTCAGCCCTTCTCGACGGGCCGCTTCGGGTCGCTGCACCACTCGCTCCAGCTGCCGGCATAAAGCGCAGTCGGGGCAAACCCGGCGATTTCCATTGCGATCACGTTGGGCACGGCACTGACGCCGCTGCCGCAGTGATGGACCACCGTATTCGGATCGCGTCCGGCTAGCAGTTGTTCGAATTCGGTCTTCAGCTGGGCCGCCGGCTTGAACTTGCCGTCGGGGCCGAGGTTCTGGCTGAACGGCCGGTTCAGCGCGCCGGGGATATGTCCGGCCACCGGGTCCAGCGGCTCGATCTCACCTTTGAAGCGCGGCGTGGCCCGTGCATCGATCAGGGTCTGCGTCGGCTTGCCGAGCCGCCTTGCGACGACGCCTGTCGTCGCCAGCGCGCGCAGCTCGCGGCCGAGTTTGAAGTTCGACTGAAAGTGCGAAGGCTCTTCGCGATCGGTCACTTCGCCACCGGCCGCCTGCCAGGTCTGCAGCCCGCCATCGAGCACCGCCACGGCTTCGTGACCCGCCCACTTGAGCATCCACCACAGCCGCCCGCTGTAGTTGACGCCGTTGCGGTCGTACACCACGGCTTGCATGTCGTTGGTGAAGCCGACACTGGACAGCCACATTGCGAACTTCTCGCGGCTGGGCAACGGATGGCGGCCGGCGGAGGCCGCGTCGGGATGCGGGTGGTGCGTGCCGTCGGGGTCCACGACACCCTGGTCGCTCAGATCGTCGTCCAGGTTGGCGTACACAGCCCCGGGAATGTGCGCCTTGCGGTACTGCTCTTCGCCCGCGGCTGGATTCGCGAGGTCGAAGCTGCAGTCGAACACCATCAGCGGCGCGCCGCTGGTTTGCAGGGCTTGGAGTTCCTCCACAGAGATGAGAGTGGTGTACATGAGGAAATTATGAGGCCATTGGGCGTAAAGATTCAGTGCTCTTCCGCCGGTGCGTTCGGCGCCGCGCGGGCACGCAAGACGGTTGCCGCGACGCCGCTGGCGACGATCAGCGCCATGCCGGCCCAGCCGGACAGCGAAATCCTGTCGCCGAACAGTGTCACGCTGTAGATCGCGCCGAACACGATGCCGAAATACTGCAGGCTCGCCACGACCAGAGTGGCCCCATGGCTGTAGGCGCGCGTCATGCAGAGCTGCCCCAGCGATGCCAGCACGCCGACCGGCAACAGCCACAACGCGTGCTGCCAGTCCCACGGCGAAACGCCGCCCACCGCCACTGCGACGCCTCCGGCAACGGTCGAGCCCACCGCGAAATAGAACACCGTGCGCGTTTCGGGCTCGCCCAGTTTGCCCAGCGCCATCACCTGCATGTAGGCAAAGGCGGCCGTGAGGCCCGACATCAAGCCCACCAGTCCCGCGAACAGCTGGTCCTGGTCGATCGTGGGCCGCAGCATCATGATGACGCCCGCGAAGCCGCCGAGCACCGTGAGCACGAGCACCCCTTGCCGCAGCGGCGCACTGCCGCCCTTGCCGGGGTTCCAGGCGAGCAGGGCACCGCCGACCAGAAAAGTCGCGATCCAGACGCTGCTCATGTAGTTGAGGGTCATGGCGGTGGCCAGCGGCAGCTTGGCGATGGCATAAAACCAGGCACCCAGCGACAGCACGCCCACCAGGCTGCGCCAGGCGTGCATGCCCGGGTAACGCGTGGCCATCGAAACACCTTGGCCGCGCGCGATCAGCCAAATGAAGATCATGCCCAGCAGGCCGCGGTAGAAGATCTGTTCGGCGCTATTGAACCAGGCCGAGGCGATCTTGACGCACACCGCC
>DATNBX010000144.1:0-6503 GCA_035571795.1 Ramlibacter sp. | reverse complement strand
CGTGCGTCTTGAAGTGCGGGGTGAGTTCGTTGATGCGAGCCGTGAGCAGTGCGACCTGCACTTCCGGGCTGCCCGTGTCGTTCGCACTGCGTGCGTTGGCCTTCACGACTTCGGCCTTGTTCAAAGCGGTCATCTGGTTTTTCCTTGAATGTTGTAACTTGCGTTGGGGGCTGGAACTGCCGCCCAACGTGCGCTTCGCGAAATGCAAAGCCTTGGAATTATATGCGACTTGACCGCAGCCAGCCCTGCAGGCGTTCCACGCCCTGACCCAGTCGCGACAGGTCTTTCGACGCGAAGCACCAGCGCAGCCAGCCCTGGGCTTCCGGCGCAAAAGCATTGCCGGGAGCCAGCCCCAGGCCGGCCTCGGCGACCAGGCGCTTGGCGAGCTCGAGCGAATCGCCGAAACCGTCGAGCTTGAAGAAGGCGTACATGCCGCCCTTGGCCGCTGACAGCTCGACCTGCGGCAGAGCTTGCAGCAGCGGCACCAGGGTATCCCGGCAGGCCTTGAGATGCGCGACGACACGCGGCGTCACCTCATCCATGCGCTGCAGCGCGGCCAGTCCCGCCCGCTGCGTGAAAACGCTGGCGCAGGATGTATTGAACTCCACCAGCTTGCCCATGTGCGGCGTCATGCCCGCGGGCATGACCAGCCAGCCCAGCCGCCAGCCCGTCATCAGGAAGCTTTTCGAAAAGCTGTGAACCACCACCAGCCGGTCGTCCGGTGAGGCGATGTCCAGGAAGCTCGGGGCACAGCCGTTGGTGTATTCGGTTCCCCCCGGGCTCTGCCCGGCCCCCAAAGGGGGCGCTCCCGGCTTGAGGCGGCTCAGCGCCGGGCTCTCGTAATACAGGCGCTCGTACACCTCGTCGGCCAGGATCCAGGTGCCGGTCTTGCGGCAATGCTCGAGGATGGCCTGCTGCTCGGAGCGCGTCAGCGTCCAGCCGGTCGGATTGTTGGGCGCGTTGACCACAAGGAGCCGCGTCTCGGCCGTCACGGCATCAAGCAGCTTCTGCAGGTCGAGCGTCCAGGCGCCCGCCGCGGGCCTGAGTGAAACGCGCTTGAGCCGGGCGCCCATGATCAGCGGCTGCGCCGTCAGGTTCGGCCAGACCGGCGTGACCGCCACGACCTCGTCGCCGGCGTCCACCAGCATCTGCACAGCCAGCATCAGCGCGTTCACGCCCCCGGAGGTGATCGCGATGCGACCGGCGGCGATCCTGCCATGCAGGCCGCTGCCGTACTGCGCCACCGCCTCGCGCAGCTCTGGCAGACCCAGGTTGTGGGCATAGAAGGTCTCGCCGTTTTGCAGCGATTCGATCGCGGCCTGGCGGATGAAGCCGGGCGTCACCTCGTCGCTTTCGCCAAACCAGAACGCCAGCACGTCGCTGCGCCCCATGCCCGCGTTGGCGACTTCGCGGATCTTGGATTCTTCGAGGTTCTGGATGGCGTGACGCATGGCCCCCAAGTATCAGCCAGGACGGACCATCTTGCAGCTGGCGGGCAATTCCGCCTGCGCCGGTGCGATCGTCCTGACCACGCGAAAGCCGTAGCCCGAGCCTTCCACGTCGAACTTCACGCCGGGTGTGCCCTGCCGGTCCATCACACCGACCACGAGTTGCTGCTGGAACTGGTGGTCGACGGCGCGCATGCTGCCGCTTTGCCCCTGCAGATTGACGGCGGCTTTTTCCAGCGCCCTGGCGATCGCGACGGCGTCCAGGCTTGCTGCCTTCTCGATCGCCTGAGCCAGCGCCTCGATCATCAATTGCATTCGCATGTGGACGTAGTCGTCGGCGGGATTCGGATAGCGCTGGCGGAAGGCCCGATAGAACGCCTCGCTCTGCGCCGTCGCGACATTGGGCAGCCAGTCGGCCACCGCCACGATGCGGCCGACGCCCGCGTCGCCGATCGCCGCCGGCGCACCCAAGGCGTTGCCGTAGAAGGTGTAGAACTTGCCGTCGAAGCCGGCCTCGCGAGCCGCCTTGACGAGCAGCGTCAGGTCGCTGCTGAAGTTGCCCGTGATAACGGCGTCGGCACCGCTGGACCTGATCTTGGCCGCGTAGGGCGCGAAATCCTTGACGCGAAACATGGGATGCAGCTCGTCGCCCACGATCTGCACGTCCGGCCGCTGCGCGCCGAGCTGGCGCCGCGCTTCGCGCAGCACCGCCTGGCCGAAGCTGTAGTCCTGGCCCAGCAGATAGACCGACTTGACAGCCTTGTCGTCCTTGAGCACTTCCATCAGCGCGGCCATGCGCATGTCGCCATGGGCGTCGAAGCGGAAGTGCCAGAAGCTGCACTTCTCGTTGGTGAGGATGGGGTCGACGGCAGAGTAATTCAGGAACAGCACGCGGCGGCCGGGCTCGCGCTCGTTGTGCCTGTTCACGGCCTCGATGAGCGCCGCCGCCACGGCCGACGAATTGCCCTGCAGGATGAACTGCGCACCGTCGTCGATCGCCGAGCGCAGCGACGACAGCGCCTCCTCGATCTGCCCCTTGCTGTCGTAGCGCGCCAGCGCCAGGCGTCGGGCGCCCCCTGGCAGGCGCACTCCGCCGCGTTCGTTCACCCGCTCCGTCGCCCACACCAGGTTGCGAAACACGGCCTCGCCGCCGTTGGCATTGCCCCCGCTCAAGCCTTCGATCATGGCGAGTTTCAGCGGCGGCGAGGGGGCTTGCGCCCAGGCGGCAGCGGGCACAAATAGCGACGCGGCCAACGATTTCAAGAGCTTGCGGCGTTGATTTATCACTCTGGGGATCCCCTTGAAAAAACTCGCCGGGCGCACAAATGGGAGGCATGCGGCGATCACGGTTGAGAGCCGCGCAGTTTAAGGGACGGGCCGGTACAAATACCGCCGTCCGCATCGCTCATCACGACAAGGAGTTATTCATGTTTTTCGCACCTGTTGTTCGCACCCGGGCTTTTGCTCCGACCTTCCGCTCTTTTGACCGCAGCTTCGAGCGCTTCGTCAACGATGCGTTCTTCAGCGACGCCACCCGCGGCTTCAATGTCGAACAGGACGACAAGGCCTGGACCGTTTCGCTGGACTTGCCCGGCGTTGCCAAGGACGATCTGTCCGTCAACATCGAAGGCAGCATCGTCCGCATCGAGACCAAGGCCGAAGCCAGGCGCCCGTTCAAGGCGGCCTATGAGCTTGCGCAGGACATCGACGCAGCCGCCAGCGCCGCCAAGCTCGAAAACGGCGTACTGACGCTGACCCTGGCCAAGCAGGTGCCGGTCAGCAACTCGCGCCAGATCGAGGTCAAGTAGGGGTTAGACGGACAGATCGCTCAGCGGCCAGCGCGGCTTCACGTCGAAAGCGTAGCTGCGGCTGGCCGCCTGCACATTGGCTTGCAGCCGCATCGCCGCAGCCATCGCAACCATGGCGCCGTTGTCGGTGCACATGTCCGTTTCCGGATAGTGCACGTGCAGTCCGCGCTTCGCGGCGGCTGCTTCGAGTTCGGCCCTGAGCGACTTGTTCGCGCCCACGCCGCCGGCGACTACCAGCCGGTCCAGGCCGCAGCGGTCCAGCGCGGCGAGCGACTTCTTCACCAGCACCTCCACGATCGCTGCCTGCGTGGCAGCGGCCAGGTCGGCCTTGCGCGCTTCCAGCTGGGGCCCCAGTTTTTTCGCCTGCGTCAGCACGGCGGTCTTGAGTCCCGCGAAGGAAAAATCCAGGTCGCCGCTGTGCAATAGCGGTCGCGGCAGCTTGAACGCCCGCGGATCGCCCTGCTCCGCGAGCCGCGCCAGCGCCGGCCCGCCCGGATAGGCCAGCCCCATCAGCTTGGCCGACTTGTCGAAGGCCTCGCCGGCCGCATCGTCGATCGATTCCCCGAGCAATTCATAGCGCCCGACACTCTCGACCCGCATCAATTGCGTGTGGCCGCCCGAAACCAGCAGCGCGACGAATGGAAACCGCGGCGGATCGCCGCCCAGGAACGGCGACAGCAAGTGCCCTTCCAGGTGATGCACGCCGAGAACCGGCTTGTCCAAGGCGGCGCCGAGCGCGCAGGCGACGCCGGCGCCCACCAGCAGCGCGCCGGCCAGGCCGGGCCCGCGCGTGTAGGCAATCACGTCCAGTTGTGCCAGCTGCACGCCCGCCTCGGCGAGCACCGCCTGCGTCAGCGGGAGCACGCGCCGGATGTGGTCACGGCTGGCCAGTTCCGGCACCACGCCGCCATAGGCCTGGTGCATGTCGATCTGGGTGTGCAGCGCCTGCGCCCGCAGGACGGGTAGGTCCGCACCGCGCGCCTCGACCAGCGCGACCCCGGTTTCGTCGCAGGACGACTCGATACCCAGTACCAGCATGGGCCGAGTTTAGGGCCTGTTCACACACGTTCGCACTTGCAAGAATAGTGTGAACAGGCCCTGGGGAATGCTCATCCGCTCGCGGACACCAGGGACATGGCGCGATTCTTGCGCCCTTCCTGGCATGACGCCCTCCCAGTCGCTTCGCCTCGTGGTCATCGCGCCGGACTCGCTGTACGCGGACGAGTCGGACAGCGATGCCACCGAACAGGCCGAGCGCTCGCGCCTGCTGCGCATCAGCTTGCTGGAGAACGGTTACAACATCGTCGCCGTGCTGCCCACCGACACCTTTCTCGGCGAGCGGATCAGCCAGTTGCAGCCCGACATGATCGTGGTGGATGCCGACAGCGCGGCGCGCGATGCACTGGAACATGTCGTGGTGGCCACGCGCGACGCGCGCCGTCCGATCGTGCTGTTCACCAATGACGAAGACACCACGCACGTGCGGGACGCCGTGGCGGCCGGCGTGTCGGCCTATGTCGTAGCCGGCCTGGCACCGGAACGCATCCGGCCGATTCTCGAAGTGGCCATGGCGCGCTTCCAGCACGAGCAGGAACTGCGGCGCGAGCTGGCCGATGCCAGATCGCAGCTGCAGGACCGCAAGGTGATCGACCGCGCCAAGGGCTTGCTGATGCAGCGCCAGGGCCTGAGCGAACGGGACGCGTACGAGAAGCTGCGCCGGGCGGCAATGGACCGTGGCCTGAAGCTCGGCGAAGTCGCGCAGCGCATGCTGGATGTTGCCGACCTGCTGGGTTGACGCGCTCTTGGTGCGCACGTTTTGGTGCGCTGCACAAAATCGGTGCGGAAGTTGCCACCGCATGAATCCTGGTGCGCCTGCGTGGATGTCCGGATCAAGTCCGGCATGACGGCTCCGTACTGTCATTGCGGGCCTGACCCGCAATCCACGCCACCTGACCGATCCGTATCCGGCCCCCAATCGCATTGGCACGCGTATTGCTCGATTCCTTGCATGAACCAATGAAGGTTCCCTGACCGCACCGCTTCAACGGCGAAGCAGCTTGCGGGTCAACCGGACGAAGGCGTCCCCACCGGCACGGTCACGTGTCGCGTGCGGACGCCTTTCTTGTTTGCCTCATTCGAAGTTGCAGGAGCGAAACGTGATGACCGATCTGCTGAAAACCAAGCTCTCCCGCCGCAGCGTGCTGCAGGCCGCCGCGGTCGGAGCCGCGGGCGTGTCGCCGGCTTTGCGCAGCGCGGTCTGGGCCCAGGGGTCGGACAAGCCGGAGAAGGAAGAAGTGAAGATCGGCTTCATTCCGCTGACGGACTGCGCCAGTGTGGTGATGGCCTCGGTGCTGGGCATCGACAGGAAATACGGCGTGAAGATCACACCGAGCAAGGAAGCGAGCTGGGCCGGGGTGCGCGACAAGCTCGTAAATGGCGAACTCGATTTCGCCCACGTCCTGTACGGCCTGATTTACGGCGTGCACATGGGAACGGCCGGTCCGAAGAAGGACATGGCGATCCTGATGAACCTGAACAACAACGGGCAGGCCATCACGCTTTCCAAGAAGATCGCCGACAAGGGCGCGGTGGACGCCGCGTCGCTCGCCAAGTTGATGGCGACCGACAAGCGCGAATACACCTTCGCGCAGACGTTCCCGACCGGCACGCATGCGATGTGGCTGTATTACTGGCTGGCCAGCGCCGGCGTCAATCCGTTCAAGGACACCAAGGCGATCGTGGTGCCGCCGCCGCAGATGGTCGCCAACATGCGGGTGGGCAACATGGACGGCTTCTGTGTCGGTGAGCCCTGGGGCCATCGCGCGATCATGGATGGCATCGGCGTCACGGCCGCGACCACGCAGGACATCTGGAAGGACCATCCGGAAAAGACGCTCGGCACCACCGCCGAATTCGTCAAGAAGTATCCCAACACGGCGCGCGCCGTCACCGCGGCGATCCTGGAAGCGGGCCGCTGGATCGACGCCAGCCTCCAGAACAAGATGAAGATGGCCGAGACCGTGGCCGACAAGTCCTACGTCAACACCAGCGTCGATGCGATCAACCAGCGCATCCTGGGGCGCTACCAGAACGGCATGGGCAAGACCTGGGACGACCCCAACTACATGAAGTTCTACAACGACGGCGCGGTGAACTTCCCCTATCTGTCGGACGGCATGTGGTTCGTGACGCAGCACAAGCGCTGGGGCCTGATCAAGGAGCATCCGGACTACCTCGCCATTGCCAG
>DATNBX010000143.1:0-2867 GCA_035571795.1 Ramlibacter sp. | reverse complement strand
ACTGAGTGCCTCAGCACGGGAAAGTTCAGCGAATCACTACCGCCCGCGCATGAAGAGCGTATCGAGTTCCCGCACTGTGAGCTGCCGCCAGGTAGGGCGGCCGTGGTTGCACTGGTCGGAACGCTCGGTTTCCTCCATCTGGCGCAACAAGGCGTTCATCTCGTCCAGCGTGAGCTTGCGATTGGCGCGCACGGCGCCGTGGCAGGCCATCGTCCCCAACAGTTCGTTGCGTGCCCGCTGGACGACGGTACTGGCATCGTGCTGGGCCATGTCGGCCAGGACGCTGCGCGCCAGTTCCACCGCGTCGCCCTGCGCCAGGCTGGTAGGCACGGCGCGCACCGCCAAGGTCTTGGGCGAGAACGGCGTGATTTCCAGGCCCAGCGCGTGCAGCGTCGCGGCGCAGCTTTCCGCCGTGGCGATTTCCTGCGGCGTCGCCGCGAATGTCGCGGGGATCAGTAGCGGCTGGCTGGCCAGGCCGCCAGCAGTCCCGCCGGCCGCCAGGCCGCTGTCCATCTGCAGCTTCAGTCGCTCGTAGACGATACGCTCGTGCGCCGCATGCATGTCCACGATCACCAGGCCCTGCTGGTTCTCCGCCAGGATGTAGATGCCTTGCAACTGCGCGATCGCCCGGCCCAGTGGCCAATCGCCCGGCGGCAGTTCGGCGCTCACGGTAGCGGCCGAGCTTGTGGAAGGTTCGCCCCACAACGCGCTCAGCTCCGACACCCGATTGCCGCTGTGTGCGGCGAAGTCGTTTGGTGGCTGGCCCCATTCCATCGAAGCGCCGCGGGGGACGCCGCGATCTGCGTCGGTGCTCGCTATAGCCATCGCCGTTCCGGCGCGTGGCGCGGCCAGCGCATTTTCCACGGCGTGGCGCACCGCCTGATGCACTTCACGGCTGTCGCGAAAGCGCACCTCGATCTTGGTCGGGTGCACATTGACGTCCACCCGTGCCGGGTCGATCTCCACGTAGAGCGCGTAGACGGGCTGGCGCTGGCCGTGCAGCACGTCTTCATAGGCGCTGCGCGCCGCATGAGCGAGCACCTTGTCGCGCACGAAGCGCCCGTTGACGTAGGCGAATTGCTGGTCGGCGCGGGATCGCGCGGCATCGGGAATTCCGGCGCGTCCCCACACGCGCAGTGCGTGCCTTCCGTCCGCCCGGATCGGGCCGGCCACGTATTCCACGGCGACGCTGCGTTCGAGCAGATCGCTGCCCAGCACGTCGGCCAGGCGCTGCTCGCGCGTCGCCGGGCGCCACTGCTCCACCAATTTGCCCTCATGCCAGATCGCAAACCCGACGTCGGGGCGCGCCAGCGCATGGCGGCGAACCGCCTCGATGCAATGCGCCAGCTCGGTCGCATCGCTTTTCAGGAACTTGCGGCGCGCCGGTGTGCTGAAGAAGAGCTCCTTGACTTCCACCGTGGTGCCGATGGCGCGCGCTGCCGGACGCAGTTCGCCGCTGCGGCCATCGAGCAGAAAGGCGCCGGGCTGATTGCCGGTGCGCGACAGCAGGCTCAATTCGGCCACCGAGCAGATCGCGGCGAGCGCCTCGCCTCGAAAACCCATGGTGCCCACCGATTCGAGGTCGGCGAGCGTTGCGATCTTGCTGGTCGCATGGCGTTTGAGCGCGGCCGGCAATTCCTCGCGTGGGATGCCCACGCCGTCATCGTCGACCGACACCAGGCGCACGCCGCCCGCCAGCAGCCGCACCGTGACCTGCGTCGCACCGGCGTCCAGGGCGTTGTCCACCAGCTCGCGCACGACCGAACCCGGCCGCTCGACCACCTCGCCGGCGGCGATCTGGCTGATCAGCTCGTCGGGCAATTCGCGGATCGGGCGGCGGGGGGCGGGAGACAGCGTGGCGGTCATGGGATCGCACACATTTTAGGAGCCTGCGTGCAGGCTCCCAGGGCGCGGATAATTCCCGCCCATGGAACTGCTCGCCTTCTTCGTCGACCTCATCCTGAATATCGACAAACACCTGCAAACGCTGGTCTCGAACTATGGCGGCTGGATCTATGCGCTCCTGTTCCTGATCATCTTCGTGGAAACGGGGGTCGTCGTGATGCCATTCCTGCCGGGAGACTCATTGCTCTTCGTGGTCGGCGCCATGTGCGGCGTCGGGCAAATGAGCTATCCGATGTCGGTGGGCATCCTGCTGGCCGCGGCGGTGCTGGGCAACCAGAGCAACTACGCGATCGGCCGCCATTTCGGGCCTCGGGTATTCCAGTGGGAGCAGTCGCGCTATTTCAACAAGAAGGCCTTCGACCAGGCTCACGCGTTTTATGAAAAGTACGGCGGCATCACCATCGTGGCCGCGCGCTTCATGCCGTTCCTGCGCACGTTCGCACCGTTCGTGGCAGGCGTGGCTCAAATGACGCGCCGCAAGTTCACGTTCTACGACGTCACAGGGGGGACGCTCTGGGTCGGCAGCATCATCACCGCCGGATATTTCTTCGGCAGCGTGCCCTGGGTCCAGATGAACCTGGACAAGATCATCTGGGCGATGATCCTGATTCCGGGCCTGGTGATTCTGTTTGGCGCCTGGAAGAGCCGGCGAAAAGGGGTGCGGGTCGGGTAGGAGCCCGGGCTGGGCGGCAGAAGGGCTGTTGCTCTCGGCGCGCCAGCATGTAGGCAAGGCGGGACACGCTCGCGGCTAAGACCCAGGCATTCACAATGCCTTTACCTAGTGCCGCGCGTCCAGCAGGACGACATCGAGCTCGTGCTCTCCGGCGACGGCCAGGGCGCTCGGTCCGTCGTACGCGACATGCTCCGTGTGACCGCGCATCCGCAAAAGCGTACCCATCGCGTCGGCTGCCACCTGGTTGTCGTCGACCACCATCACGCGGCGCAGGCGCCACGGCAGCTCA
>DATNBX010000142.1:0-7815 GCA_035571795.1 Ramlibacter sp. | reverse complement strand
GACCATGCGCTTGTTGACGGAGTCCTGCAGCTTGTTCTTCTTGATGTAGGCCCACAGCTTGCTCACGACTTCGGTGCGCGGCAGGGGAGCCGGACCGACCACAGCCGCCAATTGCGGGCTGGGCGTCAACGCCTTCATGAACGCGGCGTTCGGAGTGCGCTTCTTGGCCGGAGCCTTCTTCGCCGCGGCTTTCTTCGGTGCAGCCTTCTTGGCAGCAGCCTTCTTCGCCGGTGCGGCCTTCTTGGCCGGAGCCTTCTTCGCAGCCGCCTTCTTCGCCGGCGCCTTCTTTGCCGCAGCCTTCTTCGCAGGTGCTTTCTTTGCCGCAGCCTTTTTCGCAGTTGCCATGATTATTTCCTTCTAGAAGTTGATTAATCACCAATGAAAATCTGCATTCCCACTGGCACTGCGGATGCTACTGGAGAAAAAAGCAGTTTCCAAGTGAAAAATGGCTTTTTTCACTCTGGCGTGTCGTTTTTTGCACTCGGTTTTTGCGGCGGTTTCCCTCTGAAGATTCAGAAAACGGCCTCAGCGAGGACATCGCTGGCGCTCGATTTCACACCGCAGGCCGCCTCATCGGCCTCACTGCACCCCGAAAAAACGGCGCGCCTGCAGCGCATCCAATGCAACAGAAAACAGCATCAACACCGCGCCCCTGCACGAGTTTTCGCTGGGAGAGCCGGGCTGAACCTGGGCCGACGCGAGCCGGCATGGGGTGATTCCGATGCTCGCCGCCGAACGCTCGATCGTCCGCGCTACATCCTCGTCCTGACCGGCACGGTGGCCAGGACCACGCCGGCCAGGGCGAGCGCGAAGGCCAGCAGCTGAATGGCGCCGAGCCGCTCGCCCAGCGCGAACACGCCCACCAGGGCGGCCGACACCGGAAGCATCACCGTGAACACGCCGGCCTGCGCCGCCGGTACGGTCCTGAGTCCCGTCATCCACAGCCACACGGTCCAGATGCTGGCCGCCAGCGAATAGAACAACAACAAGGCCCAGACACCCGGCGGCACGCTGCTGAAGTCGAATCGAAGCGCCGCGTACGCGCCGAAAGGCGTCACCAGGGCGAAGCCCCAGACATTGATCAAAGCGGTGATGCGCTTGGGACTCAGGGCGCCGGTGAGCTTCTTGCCGATCACGGCGTATGACGCTTCGCAGAGCACGGCGCCGAATACCAGCAGGTTGCCCAGCCAGCTGGTGCCGCGCTCGGCCATGCCGCCGGGATTGCCGCTCGCCTGCACGGTGCCAACGGGCTGCGCCAGCCCCAGCAGCGCGATGCCGAGCCCGGCGCATGCGATGGCGCCCCAGATGCGCGGGCCGATCCGCTCGCGCAGGAAGGCCCAGCTGAGAAGCGCTACGACGGCGGGAATGGCCGCCATGATCACGCCGGCGGATACCGCGCTGGTCAGGCTGACGCCGAACAACATGCAGATCGAAAACAGGAAATTTCCCAGGAAGGACTCGAGGAACAGGAGTTTTCTCGTGCGCGGCGACAGCGGCTCTTCGTCCGCCGGTTTGCGCAGCCAGTGCAGCATGGACAGCCCGCCGAGGCCGAAGCGCAGCCATGCCAGCAGGAAGACGGGGATGGCCGCGGCCAATGGCTTGGACAGGGCGACGTAGCTGCCGACCAGCGACATGCTCAGCGCGAGGCAGGCATAGGCAAACAGGCGACCGGAGCGCAGGCTCATTCAGAATGGCTTCAAATTGGTTTGCTCTTTTTCGGAAACCGGTCGGATCATGCCCGAAGCCTTGCCGCGCCACGTCTTTGTCTACGGCACCTTGCGCCGGGGCGGGCGCAACGATATCAATGGCCTCGAGCCCGCGCCGCGCTATGTCGGCATGGGGGAGGTCAAGGGCTTGCTGTACCAACTGGACTGGTATCCGGGCCTGATGTTGGGCGGCGAAGAGGCCGTCACCGTCGTAGGCGAGGTCTACGAGATCGATCCCCCGCTCGAAGCCTTGCTGGACCGAATCGAGCAGATCGCGCCCGGCGCGGCGAGCGAGTATTTCAAACGCGAGCTGGCCGTGGAGGTGGAAGGCAGGCAGTTGCAATGCCTCGTCTACGAGATCAATCCCGACCGGGTGGTGGGCCGGCAGACAATTGGTCATGGCGACTGGATTCGTTTTCGCGGGACGTAAATTCGCTTCCGCATCGTGAAAACGAGCGATGGTGCACCGCGCAAAAATTTCTCAATACAAGAAATTATTTTTCCTATTGCGAAATAAAACAAATAAGCTATTGATTTTAAAAGACAAAATAATATCTCTTGTATAAGACATAAGAGGTGCGCAAACTCTTGTACAAGACTACAGTTGATTCATCGGCAAGCCACTTCGAGATCACAGCAAGCCGACCAGTTTCGAATCAACTTTAAGGAGTGAACCATGACGTCCTGGACCCAACTGACCCGCGAACAGCAGATCGCCCAGCTCGAAAAGGACTGGGCCGAAAATCCGCGCTGGAAAGGCATCAAACGCGGCTACAGCGCGGCCGATGTGGTCAAACTGCGCGGCTCGCTGCAGGTCGAACACACGCTGGCCAAGCGCGGTGCCGAAAAGCTGTGGAACCTGATCAATACCGAGCCGTTCGTCCCCACGCTCGGCGCGCTGACCGGCAACCAGGCCATGCAGCAGGTCAAGGCCGGCCTGAAGGCGATCTACCTGTCCGGATGGCAGGTGGCCGGCGACGCCAACAGCAACGGCGAGATGTACCCCGACCAGTCGCTGTACTCGGTGGACTCCGTGCCGAAAGTGGTCAAGAAGATCAACTCCACGTTCACCCGCGCCGACCAGATCCAGTGGAGCGAAGGCAAGAACCCCGGCGACGAGGGCTTTGTCGACTACTTCGCCCCGATCGTGGCCGATGCCGAAGCCGGTTTCGGCGGCGTGCTCAACGCCTTCGAGCTGATGAAGTCGATGATCGAGGCGGGCGCTGCCGGCGTGCACTTCGAGGACCAGCTCGCCGCGGCCAAGAAGTGCGGCCACATGGGCGGCAAGGTGCTGGTGTCGACCCGCGAAGCGGTGTCCAAACTGGTCGCCGCCCGGCTGGCGGCGGACGTCATGGGCACGCCTACCTTGCTGCTGGCCCGCACCGATGCCGAAGCGGCCGACCTGGTGACCACCGACGTGGACGAAAACGACAAGCCCTTCTTCACCGGCGAGCGCACCGTGGAAGGTTTCTATCGCAGCCGCAAGGGCGTCGAGCAGGCGATCAGCCGGGGCCTGGCCTATTCCGAGTACGCCGACCTGATCTGGTGCGAAACCGGCACGCCTGACCTGGCCTTCGCCAAGGCGTTCGCCGATGCGATCCACGCCAAATTCCCCGGCAAGCTGCTGGCCTACAACTGCTCTCCGTCCTTCAACTGGAAGAAGAATCTGGATGACGCCACCATCGCCAGGTTCCAGAAGGAACTCGGCGCCATGGGCTACAAGTTCCAGTTCATCACGCTGGCCGGCTTCCACCAGCTGAACTACGGGATGTTCGACCTGGCCTACAACTACGCCCGCAACAGCATGACGGCCTTCGTCGAGCTGCAGCAGGCCGAGTTCGCGGCCGCCGACAGGGGTTTCACGGCAGTCAAGCACCAGCGCGAAGTGGGCACGGGATATTTCGACGCGGTCACGACGACCATCGAAGCCAATGCCTCGACCGCGGCGCTGCAAGGCTCGACCGAAAACGAGCAGTTCTTCGAGCGCAAGCAAGCCTGAGCGAGCGGAACGACTTCCTGAACAGGCCCGGCGGTTTCGCGACCACCGGGCCTTTTTTCGTTGGCGCGGCGACTCCGAGCGCAGCTCGCAACCCGGGCGGATCGAGCTTATGCTTGCAACCCGCACCCGGAGATCTGCCATGGACGCAGCCACTTCCACCCTCGACGGCCGCTTCCGCGCCGCGCTCGTGCAATATGCTCCGGTGTTCCTCGACCGGGCCGCGACGCTGGACAAGGCAGCCGCAGCGGTCGCGGAGGCCGCGCAGGCAGGAGCTCAGCTGGTCGTGCTGCCCGAGGCCTTTATCCCGGGCTATCCCGCGTGGATCTGGCGGCTGCGGCCGGGGACCGACATGGCTCTGGCCGAGCAACTCCATGCGCGGCTGCGCAGCAACGCCGTGGATCTGTCCGGCGACGACCTTGCACCCTTGCGGCAAGCCGCCCGGCAGCACCGGGTCACGATCGTGTGCGGCATCCAGGAACGCGACGCCGACTTCAGCCGCAACACGCTGTACAACACCGTCGTCACGATCGGTCCGGACGGTGTGCTGCTCAATCGTCACCGCAAAGTAATGCCGACCAGTCCCGAACGCATGGTCTGGGGTTTCGGCGACGCGAGCGGGCTGAAGGCTGTGGACACGCCCTGCGGGCGCGTCGGTGCGTTGCTCTGCTGGGAAAACTACATGCCGCTCGCGCGCTGCGCGATGTACGCCCAGGGCGTGGAGGTCTACGTCGCGCCCACGTATGACAACGGCGAGCGCTGGATTGCCTCGATGCAGCACATCGCGCGAGAGGGCGGCTGCTGGGTACTTGGCAGCTGCAGCGCGTTCCGGGGCTGCGACATTCCGGCAAGCCTGCCTGGCAAGGCGCAGCTGTATCCGAACGACGATGAATGGATCAACCCCGGCGATTCGGTCGTGGTCGCCCCGGGCGGCAAGATCGTTGCCGGGCCGCTGCACGACGCGCAGGGCATCCTGTATGCCGACATCGAGCTGGAGAAGGTCGGCATGGCGCGGCGCAACCTGGACGTGGTGGGCCACTACGCCCGTCCGGACCTGTTCCAGTTGCATGTGAATGCGCAGGCGACCCAGCCGGTGGTCTTCGACAAGGCATGAACCGGGAATTGCCGGGCTGTGGATTAGCCGGTAGAGTTGCATCTTTCCAGGCGGGGGGACCATGCCCGATTCCAGCGACAAGACCGGCACTTTCAACGCGGCCAGGCTCAACCAGATGCGCTGCCCCGACTGCAGCGGCACCGGTGAGTTGCGTATCGACAGCGAGAACATCAACGAGGACTTCGAGGTCGAGAAGCAGACGGTCATCACGACCTGCCCGCGCTGCAACGGCACGGGCTTCGTGCCGGCGGGGCGGGCGGGTTAAAATAGCGCCGGCACCGCCCCATCGGCGGTGCGGCCACAAGAGCGAGAAAGGCACCCTGGTTATGACACCGCGAACTACACCGGAAGGTTCCACGGCCCTTTGACGGCCGCGTAGTCGCGTGCACTGAAGCTCACCCAGGTTCCAGAAAAAAGCGCGGCTGCAGGCCGCGTTTTCAGTTTTTTCCCTGGACGTTTTTCCATGATTCAAGTCACGCTTCCCGACGGTTCCAAACGTGAATACCCCGGTCCGGTCACGGTTGCCGACGTGGCCGCTTCGATCGGCCCGGGCCTGGCCAAGGCTGCCATTGCCGGCAAGGTCGACGGCAGGGTAGTCGACACCGGCTACACCATCGCGGGCGACAGCCCCGTTGCCATCGTCACGGCCAAGGACCCGGAAGGCCTGGAGGTGATCCGCCACTCGACCGCGCACCTGCTGGCATACGCCGTCAAAGACCTGTTTCCCGACGCGCAGGTCACCATCGGCCCGGTGATCGAGAACGGCTTCTACTACGACTTTTCGTACAAGCGTCCGTTCACGCTGGAGGACCTTGCCGCGATCGAAAAGCGCATGTCGGAACTCGCCTCGAAGGATGAGCCGGTCACCCGGCGGGTGTTGCCGCGCGACGAAGCCGTGGCGTACTTCAAGAGCATTGGCGAGCAGTACAAGGCCGAGATCATCGCCGGCATTCCGGCCAACGAGGACGTTTCGCTGTACCGCGAAGGCAAGTTCGAGGACCTGTGCCGCGGGCCTCACGTGCCGAGCACCGGCAAGCTGAAATTCTTCAAGCTGATGAAGGTAGCCGGGGCCTATTGGCGGGGCGACCATCGCAACGAGATGCTGCAGCGCATCTACGGCACCGCCTGGGCCACGAAGGAAGAACTCCAGCAGCACCTCACGATGCTGGAGGAGGCCGAGAAGCGCGACCATCGCAGGCTGGGCCGCGAGCTGGACCTGTTCCACATCGACGATCACGCGCCGGGCGTCGTGTTCTGGCATCCCAAGGGCTGGGCGCTGTGGCAGGAGGTCGAGCAGTACATGCGCCGCGTTTACCGCGACAACGGCTACAAGGAAGTCAAGGGCCCGCAGCTGCTGGACAAGTCGCTGTGGGAAAAGACCGGTCACTGGGACAAGTACCGCGAGAACATGTTCACGACCGAATCGGAAAAGCGCGAATACGCGCTCAAGCCGATGAACTGTCCCGGCCATATCCTGATCTTCAAGCAGGGCATCAAGAGCTATCGCGACCTGCCGCTGCGCTACGGCGAGTTCGGGCAGTGCCACCGCAACGAGCCCACTGGCGGGCTCCACGGCATGATGCGCGTGCGCGGCTTCACCCAGGACGACGGGCACATCTTCTGCACCGAAGACCACATCCTGCCCGAATGCACGGCGTTCACGACCCTGCTGCAAAAGGTCTACAAGGACTTCGGTTTTGCCGACATCATTTACAAGGTGGCGACGCGGCCGGACGCGCGGATCGGTTCCGACGAGAGCTGGGACAAGGCCGAGCACGCACTGATGGAAAGCATGCGCGCCTCGGGCTGCGAGTTCGAGATCTCACCCGGCGAGGGTGCGTTCTACGGCCCGAAGGTCGAGTACACGCTCAAGGACGCGATCGGACGCCACTGGCAATGCGGCACCATCCAGGTCGATTTCTCGATGCCCGAGCGGCTGGATGCGGAGTACGTCGGTGAGGACGGCGCGCGGCATCGGCCCGTCATGCTGCACCGGGCCATCGTCGGCAGCATGGAGCGCTTCATCGGGATCCTGATCGAACAGCACGCGGGGGCCATGCCGGCGTGGCTCGCCCCGGTGCAGGTCGCGGTGCTCGATATCACCGATTCGCAGGCGGAATACGCGCGCGAGGTCGCCAAAACGCTGATGAATCAAGGGCTTAGGGTAGAGCTCGACCTGCGGAACGAGAAAATTACGTATAAAATACGGGAGCATTCGTTGCAGAAGCTGCCTTACATCCTGGTCGTAGGCGACAAGGAAAAAGCGGCTGGTGCTGTTTCGGTGCGCGCCCGGGGCAACCTGGACCTCGGCGCGATGTCCCTGGCCGACTTCTCCAGGAAGGTAGCGTCGGACATCGCCAACAAGCATTGATTGCGCTGCTGCGGGCTTGGAGCCCGCACCGGTGCAAAGCTGATTCCCCCAAGAATTTGGGTGCTTGCCGCGCGACACCGACGCAGTTTTCGCTACCTTCGGGTAGCAACGTTTTATAAGGATCTGGACCATCGCTACTGAATTTCGCGACCGCCGCCAACGCGAGGAACGCAAGCACCGCCTGAACCGGGAAATCATGGCCCCGGAAGTACGCCTCTCGGGGCCCGAGAATGAGCCGTTGGGCATTGTCAGTCTGGCCGAGGCGCTGCGAATGGCAGGCGAGCTGGATGTGGACCTGGTCGAAATTGCCGCCACCGCGAACCCGCCGGTCTGCCGGTTGATGGATTACGGCAAGTTCAAGTACCAGGAACAGAAGAAGGCGGCGGAGGCGAAGGCCAAGCAGACGGTCATTGAAATCAAGGAAGTCAAGTTCCGGCCGGGCACCGACGATGGTGACTACAACATCAAGATGCGCAATATCAGGCGCTTCCTGGCCGAAGGCGACAAGTGCAAGATCACGCTGCGCTTCCGGGGGCGCGAGATCACGCACCAGGAAATCGGGATGGCTTTGCTGAACCGCATCCGCGACGAGCTGGCGGACCAGATCGTGGTGGAGCAGTTTCCCAAG
>DATNBX010000141.1:0-22106 GCA_035571795.1 Ramlibacter sp. | reverse complement strand
GGGCCGATGAGACGGCCGGATGTGCTTCGCCGCCGCGGGCCTGCGCGCCCACCAGTTTGGTCCAGGCACTGAAGGCTGCTTCGTCGACTTCAAAGCGCGCGATCTCGGCGCGCAGGACGGGGTCGTCCAGCCGGCCGGCCGGGTCGCGCCCGATGCGTTCGGCGGCGAAGCGGCCCACCGGTGTCGGCAGCGATCGCTCGCCGATCCCGCCGATCATCTCGCGCTCGTGCGTCAGCAGGTACTTGGCGATGGTCCAGCCGGCGTTGAGTTCGCCCACGATCTGGCTGCTGGGCACCTTGACGTTGTCGAAGAAGGTCTCGCAAAACGGCGACTTGCCCGAAATCAGCTTGATCGGCCGCGTGCTCACGCCCGGCGTGGTCATGTCGATCAGGATGAAACTGATGCCGGTGTGCTTCTTGGCAGTGTCGGTGCGCACCAGGCAGAACATCCAGTCGGCCTCGTCTGCGTAGGAGGTCCAGATCTTCTGGCCGTTGACCAGGAAATGGTCCTCGTGCACTTCGGCCTTGGTGGCCAGCGACGCCAGGTCGGAGCCGGCGTTGGGTTCGGAATAGCCCTGGCACCAGCGGATCTCGCCGCGCGCGATCTGGCGCAGGTAATGGCGCTTCTGCTGTTCGCTGCCGTATTTCAGCAGCGCCGGGCCGAGCATCCAGATGCCGAAGCTTTGCAGCGGCACCCGGCACTTGAGCGCCGCCATCTCTTCGCGCAGGATTGCGGCCTGCGCGTGATCGAGCCCGCCGCCACCGTACGCGCGCGGCCACATCGGCACGGTCCAGCCGCGCTCGCCCATGCGCTGCAGCCACAGGCGCTGCGCTTCGCTCTGGTACTTGAAGCGCTTGCCGCCCCAGCAGATGTCGGCTTCGGTCTTCGCGGGCTGCCGCATTTCGCTCGGGCAGTTAGCTTGCAGCCAGGCGCGCGTTTCGCGCCGGAAGGCTTCGAGATCGGTTGTGGTTTCGCTCATGTCTTGTCCTTTCAGGCCAGCACGCCGCCGTCGCAGATGATGGTGTGGCCGGTGGTGAAGCTGGACGCCTTTGAGGCCAGGTAGACCGCGGCGCCGGCGATCTCGTCGGGCTCGCCGATGCGGCGCAGCGGTGAGGTGCGGGTGGCGCGCTCCAGTGTCTCGGGGTTCTCCCACAGCGCGCGGGCGAAGTCGGTGCGCACCAGGCCTGGCGCGATGCAGTTCACCCGCACGTTGTGCGGCCCGTATTCGACGGCGTAGTTGCGCGCCAGCTGGAAGTCGGCCGCCTTGGAGATGTTGTAGGCGCCGATGATCGGGCTGCCGCGCAGGCCGCCGATCGACGACACGATGATGATGGAGCCGTCCTTGCGCTCGATCATCTGCGGCACGCACATGTTGATCAGCCAGTGGTTGCTGATGATGTTGTTGTCCAGGATCTTGCGGAACTGTTCGTCGGTGATGCCGGCCAGCGGCCCGTAATACGGGTTGGCCGCGGCATTGCAGACGACGACGTCGATGCGCCCGAACACCCGGTTGGTGTGGTCCACCAGCGCTTGCAGCGCCTCCCGAGACGAAATGTTGGCCGCGCAGGCCGTCGCGCGGCCGGCGCCGTGGCGCGCGTTGATCGCGTTCGCGACTTCCTCGCAGGGGGCCAGCTTGCGCGACGAGATGGTGACGTTGGCGCCGTGTTCGGCCAGGCGCTGCGCGATCGCGCGGCCGATGCCCTTGGACGAGCCGGTGACGATGGCGACCTTGCCGGTCAGATCGAATAGCGATGACATGAAATGCTTCCTTCAGCCGTTGGTTCGACGGAAGCGTGAAATTCTGCGCTCTAAGGTTTCACTCAACCACTTGGAAATCTCCACGAGCGTCGCCCAGGAGACAAGAGCCGCGCGGACTCAGCAATGGACGGTTGATCAGCTCTTCGCTCGCCTGGCCCGTTCCAGGAAGGCGCGTGTTGCGGGCCGCTCCTGAAGCTGTTTGCCCCATCGCTGCAGGATCTTTTCCATGCGCAGCGGCTGAACGCCCAGCTGGGCCATCGCGACGCCACCATTGACCGATTCGCTGTAGTCGCTGATCAGCCCGTCCGTCAGCTCGAACCGGCTCATCCCGTCGATCACCACGAAGCGCCCCGCGAATTCCGGCACCCTGGAAGTGAAGCTGGAGAGCGACCAGGCATAGCCGATGCGGCCGCTGCACACCGGATCGAACATCTCCCATCGATAGTCCCCGGCATCCCGAAGGAACAGGCCCGAAAGCATGTGCGCGATCTGGGACCTGCCGGTGTGGTCGCCGTAGACGTAGTCGTGGTAGGTGGCGTCGGGGGTGAAGCAGGCGGCAAACGCCGGCGCGTCGCCCGCCTCGGCCGCGGCCATCAACCGCTGCAGCAAGGCGCTGAATTCATCGGAAGTCATGTCCAACGTTCCTCCTTCATGCCGAATGGCCTGTGCAGGTTTCGCGCTCAGCCGTCTTCCAGTGGCGGCTCGCCGCCCTGCGGCGGCAGCGGCCGCTCGACCATTGCAAAGACGGCGCTGGACCGCAGCACATGCCGGTCCCCGACCTTGAGATCGCAATTGGCGTAGGCCAGCCGCTTGCCCACGCGCGTGACGGTCACGTGCGCCTCCAGCCAGTCGCCGTCGCGGGCGCTGGAGAGGAAATCGGCGGTGAAGGAAGCCGTCACCTTGCCGCCGCGCTGGCCGCGCACCAGCGACAGGTTGATGCCCAAGGCGGTGTCGGCCAGTGTCGTGAGCATGCCGCCGTGCGCAACGCCCTGGATGTTCATGTGGCGCTGGCCGACCCGCAGCGCGATGATCGCGGTTCCATCGCCCACGGGCCTGCTGTACACCGGGCCCATCATCCGGACGTAGGGCCCGCCCGCCTCCAGGCGCCTGAATCCCTCCGGAATGCCGGGCTCAGCCGTATCGGTGACCGTGTAGGGCGATGTCATGTGCGTGATATGCAGCGCTGAGCAGCGATGCTAGCATCCGCTGCGCTGAAGGAGAGCATGGCATGAGCAGCACCCGCTACGAAGTTCGCGGCCGCACCGCGGTCATCACCCTCGACAATCCGCCCGTCAACGGTCTCAGCGCTGCGCTGCGATCCGGCTTGATGGCGGCACTGGATCGCGCGCTGGCCGACGACGCGGTCCAGGCCGTCGTCGTCACCGGCAGCGAGCGCGCCTTTTCCGGCGGCGCCGACGTCAAGGAGTTCGGCACCGCCAACGCCGGCCGCGAACCGCGCGTCCAGGTGCTCATCGCCGCGCTCGAGGATTCGCCCAAGCCCGTCGTGGCCGCGATCGCCGGCGTGTGCATGGGCGGCGGGCTGGAGCTGGCGATGGGCGCGCACTACCGCGTCGCGAAGGCCGATGCCCAGATCGCCCTGCCCGAAGTCAAGCTGGGCCTGTTGCCCGGCGCCGGCGGCACGCAACGCCTGCCGCGCGCCATCGGCCTGGAGGCGGCGCTGAACATGATCGTCTCCGGCGCCTCCGTGCCGGCCGCCAAACTCAAGGGCACGGCACTGCTGGATGAGGTGACGGAAGGCGATCCGGTCGCCGCGGCGGTGGCGCTGGCCGAGCAGGTCGTTGCCGCAAAGATGCCGCTCAAGCGGCTGCGCGATCTCAAGGTCAAGGACGCCCAGGCCGACGCCTTCCTGCAATTCGCGCGCAACACGGTCGCGGCACAGGCCGGGCCGTACCCCGCGCCGCTGAAGTGCCTGGAAGCGGTCGGCTGGTCGGTGAGCAAGCCGTTCGAAGAAGCCCTGCGGCTCGAGCGCGAGGCGTTCCTGACGCTCATGTCCACGCCCGAATCGCGCTCCCTGCGTCACGTCTTCACCGCCGAACGCGCCGCCCGCAAGATCGCCAACCTGCCCGAAGGCACGCCGCTGCGCGACATCCGCAAGGTGGGCGTGATCGGCGCCGGCACCATGGGCGGCGGCATCACGATGAACTTCCTCAACGCGGGCATCCCGGTGGTGCTGCTGGAGATGAAGCAGGAGGCCCTGGACAAGGGGCTGGCGACGATCCGCCGCAATTACGAGAACTCGGCCAAGAAGGGCAAGCTCACCACCGCGCAGGTGGAACAGCGCATGGCCCTGGTCACCCCCACGCTCGGCTACGCGCCGCTGGCCGATTGCGACCTGGTGATCGAAGCCGTGTTCGAGAGCATGGAGGTCAAGGAACAGGTGTTCCGACAGCTCGATGAGGTTTGCAAGAGCGGCGCGATCCTGGCTTCCAACACCTCTTACCTCAATATCGACCGCATCGCCGAATTCACCAGGCGTCCCGCCGACGTGCTGGGCCTGCACTTCTTCAGCCCGGCCAACGTGATGCGGCTGCTGGAAGTGGTGCGCGGCGCCAAGACCGCACCCGACGTGCTGGCCACGTGCATGGCCATGGCCAAGAAGATCAAGAAAGTGGCGGTCGTGTCCGGCGTGTGCGACGGCTTCATCGGCAACCGCATGCTCTCGCGCTACGGCGCCGCCGCGCAAAGCCTGATCAACGCCGGCGCGCTGCCGCAGCAGATCGACGGCGCGCTGCAGAAGTTCGGCATGGCCATGGGGCCGTTTCGCATGGGCGACCTCGCCGGCCTGGACATCGGCTGGGCCACGCGCAAGCGCAAGGCCGCCGAAGCGGGCGTGTCGGCGAAGCCCATCGTCGCCGACAAGTTGTGCGAGGCCGGCCGCTTCGGCCAGAAGACGGGCGCCGGCTGGTACCGCTACGAAGTGGGCAAGCGCGACGCGATACCCGACCCGGTGACCGAGCAGCTGATTGCCGAGTACCGCGCCGCCAACGGCATCACGCCGCGCAAGGTGAGCGACGAGGAAATCGTCGAGCGCTGCATCTACGCGCTGGTGAACGAGGGCGCGCGCATCCTGGCCGAGGGCATCGCCGCGCGCGCCAGCGATATCGACCTGGTGTACCTCAACGGCTACGGCTTTCCCACCCATCGCGGCGGCCCGATGCTGTACGCCGGCACGGTGGGCCTGCCCAGCGTGGTGCGGGCCTTGCGCCGGTTCGCGGCGGAGCCCGGCGCCGACCCGTCGTGGCAGCCCGCGCCGCTGCTGCTGCAGCTCGCCGAGACGTTCCACTGAACACCCGAGGAATCAACATGACCACCGACGCCGTGATCGTCTCGACCGCCCGCACCGGCCTGGCCAAGAGCTGGAAGGGCGCCTTCAACATGACCTACGGCGCGACCCTCGCCGCCCATTCGATCGAACACGCGGTCAAGCGCGCCGGGGTCGACCCGGCCGAAGTGGAGGACGTGATCCTCGGCGCCGCTGCGCTCGAGGGAACGACCGGCGGCAACGTGGCGCGGGTGGCCGCCTTGCGTGCGGGCCTGCCGGTGACGACGACCGGCGTATCGATCAACCGCTTCTGTTCATCCGGCCTGCAGGCCATCGCCATGGCCGCGCAGCGCATCATCGTCGACCAGGTGCCGGTGATGGTGGCCGGCGGCGTCGAGAGCATCTCGTGCGTGCAGAACGAAGCCAACCGCCACATGCGCGCCGACCCGGCCATGCTGGAGCGCAAGCCCGAAATCTACTGGACGATGCTGCAGACGGCGGAACAGGTGGCCAAGCGCTACAACATCCCCAAGCAAGCGCAGGACGAGTACGGCGTGCGCAGCCAACAGCGCGCGGCGGCGGCGCTGGCAGCGGGCAAGTTCCAGGACGAGATCGCGCCGATGACCACCGTGATGGGCGTGGCCGACAAGGCCAGCGGCCGCATCACGCGCAAGGAAGTGACGATCGCCGCCGACGAAGGCATCCGTCCCGACACGACGCTCGAAGCGGTGAGCAAGATCCGCTCGGCGATGCCCGGCGGTGTCATCACGGCCGGCAACGCGAGCCAGTTCAGCGACGGCTCGTCGGCCTGCGTGCTGATGAATGCCAAGCTGGCGGAAAAGCGCGGGCTGCAGCCCCTGGGCATCTTCCGTGGCTTCGCGGTGGCGGGCTGCGAGCCCGACGAGATGGGCATCGGCCCGGTGTTCGCCATTCCGCGCCTGCTCGAGCGCACCGGCCTGAAGCTGCAGGACATCGGCTTGTGGGAGCTGAACGAAGCCTTCGCGGTGCAGGTGATCTATTGCCGCGACAAGCTGGGCATCCCCGACGAGCTGCTGAACGTGAACGGCGGCGCGATTGCCGTCGGCCACCCGTACGGCGTGACGGGATCGCGCCTCACCGGTCACGCGCTGATCGAAGGCAAGCGCCGCGGCGCGAAGTACGTGGTGGTCACCATGTGCATCGGCGGTGGCCAGGGCGCGGCTGGTTTGTTCGAGGTCGCCTGAGCGCAGCCCTCACAGGATCCGGTTGAACCAGAGCAGCGACAGGCCGGCCGACAGCACGGCCAACAGGGCTGCGGCCATGGCGAACAGGGCGGAGATTTCGGTCTCCTTCTTTTCCACCGTCAGGCGCGAGCTCAGCGTCTCGTAGACCTTCTTCAGGTCGACCGCGGTGCCGGCATAGAAGTATTCGGCGCTGGTCTTGGTGGCGATGGCCTTGAGAGTTTCCTCGTCCAGCCGCACCCGCATCGACCAGCCCTCGAAGCCGATGGTCTCGCCGTCGACCGTGCCGATGCCCACCGTGTAGACACGGATGCCGCGGTCGGCCGCTATCTTGGCGGCTTCCAGCGGGTCCACGCCGGTGGTGCGCTGGCCATCGGTCAGCATGATGATGGCGGCGGACGTGAAACTGCCCGGCGCGACCGGCTTGAATTCCTTCTTTTCCTTCTTTTCCTCATCGATCGCCATGCCGCGCTGGCGGTCGCGGCCGGTCTGCAGCGATTCCAGCGTGATGCCGTCATCGGGAAACAGCGTGGCCAGCGAGATCACGATGGCGTTGCCGGTCGCGGTGGCGCGCTGCAGCTGGAAGCGGTCGATCGCGGTGATCAAGTCCTCGTGATTGGTGGTCGGCAGCTGCGCCACCTGGGCCGAGCCGGCGAACGCGACGATGCCCACCTTGACGTGGCGCGGCAACTCGCCGATGAAGGCCTTGGCGGCGTTCTGCGCGGCCACCAGCCGGTTGGGCTGCACGTCGGTGGCGCGCATGCTGCCCGAAACGTCCATCGCCAGGATGATCGTCTGCTGGTTCGACGGCAGCGTGACCACGGCCACCGGCCGCGCTGTCGCGACCAGCATGGCTGCGAACGCCAGCAGGAACAAAGCCGGCGGAATGTGGCGGCGCAGCGACTGGCTGGCGCCCATCGCCTCCTTCACGATCGACAGCGATGCGTAGCGCAGCGCCAGTTTCTTCTTGCGCCGCAGCAGCCAGGCGTACAACAGCACCAGCAGCGGCAGCGCCAGCAGCAACCATAAGAATTCGGGCCACAGGAAATTCATGGGTCTCTCGTCGTGTCTTCAGGCGGCATGTTTGAGGTGCGCCGGCAGGCCACCTCCCGCCGCCAGCTTGGCGCGGCGCTTGCGCAGGTCGGCGAAGCGGATCACCGCATCGACCAGTTCGCCGTCGGTGGACAATTCCAGCGCATCGACGCCGGCCCGCACGAAGCTCGCCCGCAGGTCGGCTTCGCGCTGGGCGGCGATGCGGGTGAAGCGCTTGCGAAAACCCTTGTCGTGGGTGTCCACCAGAATCTGTTCGCCGGTCTCGGAGTCGCGCATGGTCAGCAGGCCGAGGTCGGGCAGGTCCAGCTCCATCGGGTCGAGCACGCGCACGGCCACCACCTCGTGCCGCTGCGCCAGCAGCGCCAGCGGCCGCTCCCAGCCCGGCTGGCTGATGAAGTCGGAGACGACGAACAGCGTGGAGCGGCGCCTGATCATGGCAGCGGCGGACTCGAGCAGGTCGCGCAGCCGTGTCGTGCCCGATTCGACCGCCACCGGCCGGGTCTGGATGCTGTGCAGCAGGTGCAGCACATGGCGCCGCCCGCCGCGGGTGGGAATCATCGCGTCGACGCCCGATCCGTACAGCAACGCGCCGACGCGGTTGCCATGGCGCGTGAGCACGCGCGCGATCACCGCGACGAACTCGGCCGAGACGTTGCGCTTGCGCTGCTCGCCCGAGCCGAAATCGACCGACGGGCTCAGGTCCAGCAGGAACCAGGCCGCCATCTCGCGGTCTTCGGTGAAGACGCGCACGTGGGGAACCTGCAGCCGCGCCGTCACGTTCCAGTCGATGTGGCGCACGTCGTCGTGGAACTGGTATTCGCGCAGGTCCGCCAGGTCCAGCCCGGCGCCGCGCAGCAGCGTCCGGTAGTCGCCCTGCAACAGGCCGTCCAGCCGCCGGATGACCGTCCATTCCAGACGTCGCAAGACATGCTCGGCGTTGCCCACCGCGGCGCTCCGCGCCGCGCCCGAGTTCGCGGCGCTTGTCGCGTTTTGTGTCGGCGAAGCTTTACGCGGCGAGCTTTTCATGTTCCAGCGGTCTCGGCGGCGCCGGGATCTTGCTCATGATCTTGCCGACCAGCGCGTCGGGCGACAGGCCTTCGGACAGCGCCTCGTACGACAGGACCAGGCGATGCCGCAGCACGTCGGCCACCAGGTCCGTCATGTCCTCGGGCAGCGCGTAGGTGCGCCCGCGCAGCATGGCCAGTGCGCGCGCGCCTTCGGTCAGGTTGATCGTGGCGCGCGGGCTGGCGCCGAAAGTGATGTATTTGGCCAGCTCGCGCAGGCCGTGCTTTTCGGGCACGCGGGTGGCCGACACCAGCCTGACCGCGTATTGCACCAGCGACGGATCGACGTAGACGCGGCGGCATTCGCTTTGCAGCGCGGCGAGCTGCTCGGTGGTCGCTACGGCGGCCACGTTCACGGCCGGGCCGGTCACGCGCTCGACGATGACGAATTCTTCCTCGTCGCTCGGATAGTCCACCAGCACCTTCATCATGAAGCGGTCCACCTGCGCCTCGGGCAAGGGGTAGGTGCCTTCGGTTTCGATCGGGTTCTGCGTGGCCATCACCAGGAACGGGCTGGGTACCTTGTGCGTCTGGCCCGCGATGGTGACCTGGCGCTCCTGCATCACTTCCAGCAGCGCACTTTGCACCTTGGCGGGGGCGCGGTTGATCTCGTCGGCCAGCAGCAGGTTGGTGAAGACGGGACCCAGCGCGGTGCTGAATTCGCCGGTCTTCTGGTTGTAGATGCGCGTGCCCACCAGGTCCGCGGGCACCAGGTCGGGCGTGAACTGGATGCGTTTGAACTGGCCATGGATCGTGAGGGCCAGGGTCTTCACCGTCAGCGTCTTGGCCAGGCCCGGCACGCCTTCGACCAGCAGGTGGCCCTGCGCCAGGATGGCGACCATCACGCGCTCGAGAAAGCGGTCCTGTCCGACCACCACGCGCTTGACCTCATAGAGGATCTGCTCCATCAACTGGGCGGTAGCGATGTCCTGGCGGGTGGTTGGATCCATGGAGGGCGGGCTCTCTCGTTGTGAAGAAAAAAATGGGCGCGTCAGAACGGCGGCAGGCCGGCGGCGGCAGCGGCGTTTTCGATCGGCACGGCGAAACCGATGCCGATGAAAGTGCGCGCCGGCGTGGGGTTCAGGATCGCCGTGACGATGCCCACCACTTCGCCGTCCATCGTGACCAGCGGGCCGCCCGAATTGCCGGGATTGGCCGCCGCGTCGAACTGGATCAGGTTGGTCATTTCCTGCTTGCCCTCGGGCGAGCGGAACGCCCGCTTCAGGCCGGAAACGATGCCGCCGGATGCCGACGGACCGATGCCGAACGGAAAGCCCACGACCACCACCTTGTCGCCCGGTCCGAGGTCGGCGGTCGAACGCATGGTGGCGGGGATGAGGTCATCGGGGATCTTGCTGGCCTGCAACACCGCCAGGTCGTTTTCGGGTTGCGCGCCGGTGATGGAGGCGTTGGACTCCAGGCCATCGGAAAAGATCACTTTGATATGGTCCGCGCCGGAAACGACGTGCAGGTTCGTGAGGATGACGCCCTTGTCGATGATCACTACGCCCGTGCCCACGCCGTTTTCCACTTCCTCGTCGTCCTTGTCCGCACTTTCGCTGCTGCCGGGGGCCGGCCCGAGCGGCTTGGGCTTGGCGATCCGCTCGGACTTGGGCGGGTGGTCGTCCTTGATCCGGCTTTTCTTCACATAGCTCACGACCCGCACCACCGAGGGCGCGATGTTTTCGTAGGCCTTGGCATATTCCGAAGGCAGCACTTGCGTCTCAAGCGTCTTGAGTACCGCCGCGTTGATGTCCTGCTGGGTCAGCTTGCGCTGGTTCGGGTGCAGCCCGAGGCTCAGGCTGAACCCCAGCGCGACCGCCAGCAGGAAGATGGCGAACCAGAGCAGCTTGGTGCTGGAGATCGTTTTTCGGGGCTTGGCCTGGGCCTGCGGCTGGGCAGGCTCGGGCGTGTCGGCCGGGGGATCTTTGGGACCCGACCGGCCCAAGCGGCTGGAGCTGTAAAGGGCTGGCCTGCGCATTCGTCCACCTATCGAAACTGCGGAAGAAAGGGAAACTTTAAGCAGCGAAAACGCACGGTATCACGCTTTGCGCGAGCCTGCACGACTGGCCAGCTGTGACTCTCATTTCCAGCTGCATGCTCGTGACAAAAAACGTGAGCGACCTCAGGCATCATGGGGGTTATGCCAGTGTGGATCGATACCCACTGCCACCTCGATGCGGCGGAGTTCGCCGGCACAGCGGACGCCGTGCGCGAGCGCGCCGCGCGCCGCGACGTGGTGCATTGCGTGCTGCCCGCGGTCGAGCCGGCCAACTTTGGTGCGGTGCGGGAACTGGCGCACCGCCATGGCGACAGCTATGCACTGGGCATCCATCCACTGTGCACCGGCCGTGCGCAGCCGGGTGACCTGGACCGGCTTGACCAAGCCTTGGCGGGTGCGAAGGACGACCCACGGCTGGTTGCCGTCGGCGAGATCGGGCTGGACTATTTCGTGCCGGGGCTGGACCCCGCGCAGCAGGAACTTTTCTACCGCGAGCAACTTTCGCTGGCGCGCCGTTACGGCTTGCCGGTGATCCTGCACGTGCGCCGGTCGGCCGACCGGCTGCTCAAGCACTTGCGTGCCGGCGGCGTGAGCGGCATTGCTCACGCCTTCAACGGGAGCTGGCAACAGGCGCAGGAGTTCGTGCGGCTGGGCTTCAAGCTGGGGATCGGCGGCACCGTGACGTTCGAGCGCGCGTTGCAGGTGCGCCGTCTGGCCACGCAGTTGCCGCTCGATGCGCTGGTGCTGGAAACCGACTCGCCCGACATTCCGCCGCACTGGCTGTACCGCACTGCAGAGCAACGCGCGGCCGGCCAGCGCCAGACCCCGAACGAGCCGGCGCAACTGCCGCGGATTGCGCAGGTGCTGGCCGACCTGCGCGGCATCGGCCTGGATGAACTCGCGCAGGCGACGATGCACAACGCAATACAGGCCCTGCCGAAGCTGCGCGCCGCAATGGCAACAGACCTGTCATCCCGGACTTGAGGAGCTGGGTTGCGGTCAGGCCCTGGTCAGGTCCGCAATGACATGCGGATTGCGGGGTCAAGCGCGCGACGTGGGTGCATGGCTGGGCTGGCGATAATGCGTCGCAGTGAAGCAGCGCCCACCCCCACTTCCCGAAGTCAACTTCTCCGATTGCGGCGACGTTCGCTATCTGCACCTGGGCACCGAATGGGTGCAGGGCTCGATGCTGCTGGACAAGCCCTTCGACATCGAGCTGGAATATGTGCAGCGCATGATGGCCTGGCTGCTGTTCATCCCGCCGCAATCGGTGGCCACCAGGCACGCAATGCAGCTGGGCCTGGGGTCGGGCGCGCTGACCAAGTTCTGCTGGCGCAAGCTTCGGATGAAAACGACGGCGGTCGAGCTCAACCCGCAAGTGATCGCGGCCTGCCGGCTTTGGTTCAAGCTGCCGGCCGACGACGCGCGCCTGTCCGTGGTCCTGGGGGATGCCGCCGAAGTGGTGGCGCAGGAAGAGCGGCACGGCAGCGTCGATACGCTGCAGGTGGATCTGTATGACCATGACGCCGCGGCGCCGGTGCTTGACAGCCAAGAGTTCTATGCCCACTGCCGCCAGCTGTTGACCGCCGACGGCAGCATGACGGTGAACCTGTTCGGCCGCGCGTCCAGCTATAGCCGCAGCCTGGAGAAAATCGCCGCCGTCTTCGGGCCGGGCGCGCTGTGGGCGTTTCGTCCGACGCGCGAGGGCAACACGATCGTGGTGGCGCTGCGCGCGCCGCAGCGGCCCGACCGCGCCGCGCTTGCACAGCGGGCGGAAACAATTGAAACTCGCTGGGGTTTGCCGGCCCGCAAGTGGTTGCGGGTGTTCAAGCCCGTGGACCCCCAATGACCGCCGTCGCCAAATCGAGAACCGCCCGCAGCCCGCACCAGGGTCCGGTGGACTGGCGCCACCTGGTTGAATGGCTGAGCCAGGACGGCATGATTTCCGCCGACGAGGCCCGCCGCACGATCGCCCGCTGCTCGCAGGCCGAAAGCGCCCAGCCCGCGCTGGTGCGGCTCGCGGCAGTGGCGATGGAACGGGCCGCCGGCGGCAAGGCGCTGGACATCGAATCGCTTACGCAGTGGCTGGCGGGGCGCGCCGGGCTGGAGTACCTGCGCATCGATCCGCTCAAGGTCGACGTTGGCAAGGTGGCCGACACGATGAGCGCCGGCTATGCCGAGCGCCATCGCGTGCTGCCGGTGCAGGTGACCGCCAGGGAGGTGGTGATCGCGACGGCCGAGCCGTTCCTGACCGACTGGGTCGACGAGGTTGAGCGCCAGTCGCGCCGCGCGGTGCGCCGGGTGATGGCCAACCCGCTGGACATCCATCGCTACACGGCCGAGTTTTTCGCGCTGGCCAAATCGGTGCGGGCGGCGCAGAAGGCGGGCGGCAACGCCGGCGCCGCCAGCTTCGAACAGCTGGTCGAACTGGGCAAGAGCAACAAGCAGCTCGACGCCAACGACCAGGGCGTGGTGCAGGTGGTGGACTGGCTGTGGACCTACGCATTCGACCAGCGCGCCAGCGACATCCACCTGGAGCCGCGGCGCGAGCAGGGCGTGATCCGCTTTCGCATCGACGGCGTACTGCATCCGGTGTATCAGATGCCCCTGGGCGTGCTCAATGCGATGACCGCGCGCATCAAGCTGCTGGGCCGCATGGACGTGGTGGAAAAGCGCCGCCCGCAGGACGGCCGCATCAAGACCCGCAATCCGCGCGGCGACGAGATCGAGATGCGGCTGTCGACGCTGCCCACCGCGTTCGGCGAAAAGATGGTCATGCGCATCTTCGACCCGGACACCGCCGTGAAGGACCTCGACGCGCTGGGCTTCTCGCAGCACGATGCGCAGCGCTGGGAGGCGCTGGTCAAGCGGCCCTACGGCATCGTCCTGGTCACCGGGCCGACCGGCTCGGGCAAGACCACCACCTTGTACTCGACGCTCAAGCGCATCGCGACCGAGGAAGTCAACGTGAGCACGGTGGAGGACCCGATCGAAATGATCGAGCCCGCGTTCAACCAGACGCAGGTGCAGCCGCAACTGGACTTCGGATTTGCCGAGGGGCTGCGGGCGCTGATGCGCCAGGACCCCGACATCATCATGGTCGGCGAAATCCGCGACCTCCAGACCGCCGAGATGGCGGTGCAGGCGGCGCTGACCGGCCACCTGGTGTTTTCGACGCTGCACACCAACGACGCGCCCTCGGCGATCACGCGCCTCATGGAGCTGGGCATACCGGCCTACTTGATCAACGCGACCATCCTGGGCGTGCTGGCGCAGCGGCTGGTGCGCACGCTGTGCAAGCAATGCCGCCAGCCGGATGAGGCGACGCCGCGCGACGCGCTGGACGCGGTCGTCAAGCCATGGAAAATCAGCGGCGGCTACAAGCCCTACAAGCCGGTGGGCTGCGTCGATTGCCGCATGACGGGCTTCCTCGGCCGCATGGGTCTTTATGAATTGCTGACGGTAACGCCGGCCTTCAAGGAGAAAGCGGTCCAGTCGCCCGCGATCGATGCGCTGCGCCGGCAGGCCGTGGCCGATGGCATGCGGCCGTTGCGGCTGGCCGGCGCGTTGCGTATTGCGGAGGGGCTTACCACGATGGAAGAAGTGCTGACGGCGACACCGCCGTTGGAGTGAGGCTTACTCGACAGACCCGGACTTTCCCTTGTAGGTAGTACCCGCAACGGTAGCGCCGGACCTTGCACCCACAATGTTTTTGAACCAGTTTTTTTTTGAGGAGATAGCAGCGTGAAAATAAAAAGTCAGCAGGATTTCTATTCCGGCGTGATGTTCATAGCCGTCGGAGTTGCCTTTGCGTGGGGCGCGACCACGTACAACATCGGCGAGGGCGCCCGCATGGGCCCGGGCTATTTCCCGATGATGCTGGGCATCCTGCTCGCCGGCCTGGGCCTCTTCATCCTGTTCGAGTCGATGGTGGTGGAAACCGAGGACGGCGAGCCCATCGGCAAGTGGGCCTGGAAGCCGCTGGGCTTCATCATCGCGGCGAACCTGCTGTTCGGCGTGCTGCTCGGGGGTCTGCCCAGCATCGGGCTGCCCGCCATGGGCATGATCGTTGCCATCTACGGCCTCACCTTCGTGTCGAGTCTGGCCGGCGACAAGTTCCTGCTCAAGGAGAACATCGTCCTGGCGACCGTGTTGGCGATCGGCAGTTATCTGGCTTTCATCGTGCTGCTCAAGCTCCAGCTCCAGGTGTGGCCGACCTTCATCACCGGCTGAAAGAGAAAGAACAACCATGGATCTGATTTCCAACCTTGCCATCGGCTTCGGCGTTGCGGTCACGCCGCTGAACCTGCTGTACTGCTTCATCGGCTGCATGCTGGGCACCCTGATCGGCGTGCTGCCCGGCATCGGGCCGGTGGCCACCATCGCCATGCTGCTGCCGGCAACCTACGCGCTGCCGCCGGTGTCCGCCCTGATCATGCTGGCCGGCATCTACTACGGTGCGCAGTACGGCGGGTCCACCACCGCCATCCTGGTCAACCTGCCGGGCGAGTCCTCGTCGGTGGTGACGTGTATCGACGGCTACCAGATGGCACGGCAGGGCCGGGCCGGGCCGGCGCTCGCGGCGGCGGGGCTGGGCTCGTTCTTTGCCGGCTGCGTGGGCACGCTGATCCTGGCGGCCTTTGCGGTGCCGCTGACGGAGGTGGCGTTCAAGTTCGGGCCGGCCGAATATTTCTCGCTGATGATCCTGGGCCTGATCGGCGCCGTGGTGCTGGCGTCGGGCTCTCTCATCAAGGCCATCGCGATGATCATCCTGGGCCTGCTGCTGGGCCTGGTCGGCACCGACGTCAACTCGGGCGTGGCGCGCTATTCGTTCGACATTCCGGAGCTGACCGACGGCATCGGCTTCGTGGTGGTCGCCATGGGCGTGTTCGGTTACGGCGAAATCATCAGCAACCTGTCGGTGCCCGAGGAACACCGCGAGGTGTTCACCGCCAAGGTGCAGGGCCTGTGGCCGACCAAGGAGGACTTCAAGGCGATGGCCCCGGCGGTGCTGCGCGGCACGACGCTCGGTTCCATGCTGGGCATCCTGCCCGGCGGGGGCGCGCTGCTCGCGTCGTTCGCGTCGTACGCCTTCGAGAAGAAGATCCAGTCCAAACCCGGCGAGGTTCCGTTCGGCAAGGGCAACATCCGTGGCGTGGCCGCGCCCGAGTCGGCCAACAATGCCGGCGCCCAGACTTCCTTCATCCCGCTGCTGACGCTGGGCATTCCGCCCAACGCCGTGATGGCGCTGATGGTGGGCGCGATGACCATCCACAACATCCAGCCGGGACCGCAGGTGATGACCAGCAACCCGCAACTGTTCTGGGGCCTGATCGCCTCGATGTGGGTTGGCAACCTGATGCTGGTGGTGCTGAACCTGCCGCTGATCGGCATGTGGATCAAGCTGCTGACGGTGCCCTACCGCTGGCTGTTCCCGGCCATCGTGCTGTTCTGCGCGATGGGCGTGTACTCCACCAACAACAATACCTTCGACGTCTGGCTGGTGGGCGCGTTCGGCTTCATCGGCTACCTGTTCATCAAGCTGGGGTGCGAGCCGGCGCCGCTGCTGCTTGGCTTCATCCTGGGGCCGATGATGGAAGAGAACCTGCGGCGCGCACTGCTGCTCTCGCGCGGCGACTGGAGCGTGCTGGTGACGCGGCCGCTGTCGGCCGGGCTGCTGGCGGCGGCGGGGCTGCTGGTGGTGATCGTGGCACTGCCTTCGATCAAGGCCAAGCGCGAAGAGGCCTTCGTCGAGGAATAGGCAAGCTCCGAGCAAGTCGCGCCACGCGCGACCATCGCTGCGAACGGCGCCTCACGGGCGCCGTTTGTCTTTGCTGCGTCACAATGCAATGCTCCGAGGGAAGAATGCTGCTGAAGAGCCATCCGCAGCGCGTCGCGCTGCACAACGAAATCCACGCCCGCCCGCCCGAGGCGATGAGCCCGCCGCTGGCGCTGTCGCACGTGGTCATGGTCGGCGATGCGCAAGCGCGCGAGGCCAGCCGCGACCATGTGGCCGCGCTGCTGCGCGACCATCACCTGCCGCTGCCCGATGCGCAGTCCACCCATATCCGCATGGACCTGGGGCCGTTTCGCATCCGCTGGGAACTGCACACCGAATTCGTGACCTGGACTTTTTCGCGGCCGATCGAGGCAACCGGTTTCGGCGAGCGTGAACCCGCCACCGCGATCGAAGCCGTGCCGCAGGAGTGGCTGGCGCAGCTGCCGGGCGAGTGCCTCGCGAGCCTGCACCTGTGGGTGCTGCCGACCCAGGTCTTCGGCAGCGCTTCGCTGGTCAAGCATGTGCTGAACGAGGACTCGCTGGTGGCTTCGACGGTGGCCGACGGCAACGGCGAGGTCTACACCGATTTCGCGATCCACGCTGATGGCTTCTCGCGCATGGTGCTGCTGGCCGGCAGCGTGGCGTCGCGCCGGCTGGGCCGGCTGGTGCAGCGGCTGCTGGAGATCGACACCTATCGCATGGCCGCCTTGCTGGGCCTGCCGGCGGCGCGCGAGGCGGCGGCGGTGCTGGCCTACGCCGAGCGCGAACTGGCCGAACTTGCCGGCGCCATCCGGGTGGCCGGGCGCCACGAGGAGCCGCAGCTGCTGGATCGCCTCACCAAGCTGGCGGGCCAGGTGGAAAGCCAGTATGCCGCGACCCACTCGCGCTTCTCGGCGAGCTCGGCCTATTTCGAATTGGTGGACCGGCGCATCGCCGACATCGCGGAGTCGCGCCTGGCCGGAATGCAGACCATCCGCGAATTCATGGACCGGCGGCTGTCGCCTGCCCGCGCCACCTGCGAATGGGCCACGCGCCGGCAGGACGCGCTGTCGCAGCGGGTCTCGCGCATCAGCAACCTGCTGCGCACCCGGGTCGAGATCGAGCAGCAGCAAAGCAGCCAGGCGCTGCTGGCGACGATGAACACGCGCCAGGGGCTGCAGCTGCAGTTGCAGGCGACGGTGGAAGGCTTGTCGGTGGCGGCCATCACCTACTACATCGTCGGCCTGGTGAGCTACCTGGCCAAGGGCGCGCATGTCCTGGGCTGGCCGTGGAGCGCCGAAAGCACGGCGGCCAGCGCCATCCCCGTGGTGGCGCTGGCGGTGTGGTGGTCGCTGCGGCGGCTGCACTCGCGGGTATTCGAAGCCAGGCGGGATGACGCACCGCGTGGCTGAGCCCGGGTTTCAGGCATCGAGCCGGATCCCCGCGCAGGGCCTGATGCCGGGCCTGGCGCTGGCGACCCTGGGCGCCATCACTTTCAGCGGCAAGGCCATCATCGTCAAGCTGGCTTATCGCTACGGCGTCGACGCCGTCACGCTGATCATGCTGCGGATGCTGTTCGCCCTGCCGCTGTTCGCAGCGATGGGATGGTGGGCCAGCCGCGGCAAGGCGCCACTGTCGCCGGGCGACTGGCTGGGCGTGGCCGGCCTGGGCGTCACGGGCTACTACCTGTCCAGCTTTCTGGATTTCGCCGGCCTGCAATACATCAGCGCCTCGCTCGAGCGGTTGATCCTGTACCTCAATCCGACGCTCGTGCTGCTGCTGGCCTGGGCCTTGTACCGCAGGCAATTTCGCGGCAGGCAGCTGGTGGGCATGGCCGTCAGCTACTGCGGCGTGATCCTGGTGTTCGGGCACGAGGTGCGGCTGGAAGGCGCGCAGGCGGCGCTGGGTGCGCTGCTGGTGTTCGGCAGCGCCTGCACCTACGCGGTGTACCTGGTCTACAGCGGCCGATTGGTGCAGCGGCTCGGCGCGTTGCGGCTGGTGGGTCTGGCGACGACGGTCGCCTGCCTGTGCTGCCTGCTGCAGTTCGCTGTGCTGCGGCCGCTGGCAACGGCATTCGACGTCGCATCGCAGGTCGTTTGGCTGTCGCTGCTCAACGCGACGGCGTGCACGGCGGTGCCGGTGCTGCTGGTGATGATGGCGGTCGAGCGCATCGGCCCGGCCCTGTCGGCGCAGGCCGGGATGGTCGGCCCGATCACCACCATCCTGCTGAGCGTGCTGATCCTGGGCGAGCCGTTCACTGCCTGGATCGCGGCCGGCACGGTGCTGGTGATCGCGGGTATCTTCGTGTTCAGCCGGGGCGGGCGGTAGGAGCTCTGGGTCAAGCCGAATTGCGACCCGGCGCGACGACCGGTTTCGCCGGCGGCTTCGCTGCCGCTGCGCCCGGCGTGAACTTCCAGCCGGCGGGCGGACTGGTCTCCAGCTTCGTGCGCATCTGCGGCGTCGCGCAGATGGGGGCATAGGCGACCGTGACTTCGGCATCGGCCGTGCCGGCCAGCCCGAAGCAGTCCAGGCCCAGCTTGGCGTTGAGCGGGCGCACCACCGCTTCCTGCACGAAGTCCGGCAAGCTGCCTTCGGGCAACTGCAATTGGAACCGCCCCGGCTCGGCCACCAGCTGTACGTCGAGCACCGGCCGCATGCCGCGCAGTTCGCGCAGCATCAGCAAGCTGCCCGCTTCGGGCAAGCCGGTGAACATCAGCGTGGCCTTCTGGGTGCGGAAGCTGAAGTGCTGCAGGAAGAAGGTGCGCGAGAACTCGTCGCCGACCAGCTTGCCGATGTCGGCGAGCGCCTGGTCCTCGGAGGCCCAGCTCTTGCCGGCGGGCAACCGCGTGCTGAGGTAGACCTCCTCGCCGGTCGCGACCTCCACCGCCTTGAGCGTCCACGATGTCAGCGCCGTCTTGGTGATGGTCAGGCCCGAGGCCGGCAACCGGGTTGACAACTGCTTGACCTTCACCTCGCTGCGGATGGCGAAGTCCGCGGGCTGCGCGTTCGGCGCACTGTCGCCTTCGGCGGCCCAGACCCGGAAGCCGAATGACTTGATCCGGTCCTTCACCACGTTCTCCGCCAGCTGCGAACGCTCGCGCGCCAGCGTGCCGGCGCCCTCGCTGCCGATGTCGATGCGGATCGAAATGCGCGGATCGCCCTTGTTGCGGATGAATTCGATGCGCTCCTCGCGCGAGAGCTGATTGAGCGACTTCTGCACGTCGCGCAGGCTCACCACGGCGCGTGTGGGCATTTCGACCAGGCCGTCCTTGCCGGAACTGGCCGCGCCTTCCTGCAGCACCGAGCGGATGAAAGCGCCCGAGTTGGACAACAGCTTGCTCTGGAGCAGCCCGTAGTTCTGGTCGATCGATGCCTTGTCCACCGACAGCGCCAGGGCCTTTTCGACCAGCTGGCGCTTCGCGTCGCTGCGCGCCTCCAGCTGCGCCGCCGCCAGATTGCCGCTGAACCGCGTGTCCTGCGGATCCGCCAGGCCCAGCGCGCTGATGACGAGCGTGCCGGGCTCGGTTGGCGGCGCGTTCACCGCCGAAGCCGAAATGGGCGCGGCTGGCGCTGCGGTCACCGCAGGTGCTGCCGGGGCGGGTGCCGGCGGGGCGCTTCCCTGCGCCATCGGCGCTGTCGCCGGCCGGCCGGGCCCGAGCAGCATGTATGCGCCCGCGGCCAGCGCGACCACGGCCGCGGCCCCAACCGCCCACACGGCGGCCGCGCTTTGCCGGGGCGGCGCGAGGGCGGGCGCAGCAGGCGCAGCCGACGCCTCCTGAGCGGCGCGCGACGGCACGGCTGCGCCGCCCACAGGTTCACGCGCGACCGCAGGGACCGTCGCGGCTGGCCCGGCGATCGCCATCTGCAGCGCCTGCGCGAATTCCCGGCCGTTCTGGAAGCGCTGGCCGGGCTGCTTGGCGAGGGCTTTCTTCATCACCGCGTCCAGCGCCGCCGGCAGCGAAAGGTTCAGCTCGCAAGGCGGCACCGGGTCCTCGCGCAGCACCTTGTACATGATGGTGGTGGTCGACTCGCCGATGAACGGCTTTTCGCCGGTGAGCAGCTGGTACAGGATCACGCCGCACGAAAACAGGTCGCTGCGCCCGTCCAGCGGATGGCCCATGAACTGTTCCGGCGACATGTACGAAGGCGTGCCCAGCACCACGCCGGTCTGCGTCAGTTCGGACGCTTCGATGCGGGCGATGCCGAAGTCCGCCACCTTGACGCGGCCGCCGTCCAGCACGATCAGGTTGGCCGGTTTGATGTCGCGGTGCACGACGCCGTGCGCGTGCGCGTGGTCCAGCGCGTCGAGCATCTCGCTCATGATGCGCGCGACTTCGGCCAAGGCGAACCGCTCGCCCTTTTCGAAGTAGTCGCGCAACTCGCGGCCCTTCACGAACTCCATCGCGATGTAGGCAATGCGCTGCGCGGCGGCCTGCGATGCGGCGGGGGCGAGCAAGGTCGCTTCCTCGTCGCTCAAGTCCTCGGCGACGTCTTCGCCGTACTCGTAGATTGCGACGATGCCCGGGTGGTTCAGCCGGCCGGCGGCCTGGGCCTCGCGCTTGAAGCGCGCCATCAGCGCGCCGGCCTCGGCGCCGCCCAGCTGCGAGGGCAGGATGGTCTTGATCGCCACCGTGCGTTCGATGACCGGGTCCCAGCCCTCGTACACGATCCCCATTGCGCCCTTGCCCAGGGTGCGGCGGATCTGGTATTTGCCCAGCTTGTTCACGGGGTGCCGGCGCTGCGGCTCAGGCGCGGGTCACTTGTACTTGGAGTCGATGTCCCACACCGTGGTCTGCACCAAGCGCTGCACCATCGTGTCCAGCCCGACGCCGCCCTTGGCGCCCTGCGACACGCCCATCACGCTGGTGGCGTTGGTGCCCACTTCCATCTTCAATTCCTTGTAGCCCTGGGCCACCTGCTCGGTGGTGTTGGCGTCCATGATCTTGTAGCGCATGCCGATCAGCCAGACGCCGGTCGATTCCTGGGTCTGCACCGAGCCGGTCACATGACCGGCGACGCCGCCGCCCAGCATCGACATCAGCCCGCCCACGGCCCGGCCGTCGAAGCCCTTCTTGTTCTCGGCGATCTGTTCGGCCTTGAGGATGTCGAACTTGACGATCCACTGCGTGGTCTTGAGCTTGCCCACCTGCATGGTCTTGCGCGCGGCCTGCGGATCGCCCAGGTTGTAGGCCAGCGAGATTTCGTTGAGCAGGCTGCCCAGGTTGGCGCGCTCGAGCACCGCGAAGTTGGCCTGCGACAGTTCGAGCTCGCCGAAGTCGGCGATGTTGTTGGGGCCGAATTTCTGCAGGAAGCCGGCGTTGTTGCTCTTGATTTCGCCGGGAATGACCACCAGGGCCGGCCCGCGCTTGGCCTTGTTGGTGTACGCGAGCTCCTGGTAAGCCGCCGCATCCGCTGCCGCATTGGCCTGCTGCGAGGTGGAGCTGCCGGCGTTGGGCGAGGGATTGCCGAAGACGGGCTGGGCCAGCGCCGCCGCGGCCCCCAGGCATGTCAGCGCGGCGATGGCGCAATGGCGAAGTGACTTCCTGTTCAACATGGTGTTTGCTCCTGGGATTGTTTGTTCTCGCCGCGATCAGCGGCCGGCGGCATTGCCACAATAGTCGCTGTACAGCCGGGCCACAACCTCGTCCGCACGCTCTTCGATCAAGGTGAGCGCCATGGCCGAGGTGTCGCTGCCGGCGTAGCTTTCGTTGTGGGCGGATGCGGTGGATACCGGCTTGCCCGATGCCTCGGACAGCGTGAAATCCAGGTTCACGCTGACCTGGTTCACGCCCACCATCGGGTTGCGCACCGCGTTGCTGGCGATCAAGCCCCGCAGCACGTATTGCGCGGCCAGCCGGCGCGCGGCGCTGAGCGCGCGGTCCGGGTCGTTCTTGAAATAGGCGTCGATCTCTTCCTGCGCGATCTGTTTGCGGATCTGCTCGGGCGTATAGGTTTTCAGGCCCAGTAC
>DATNBX010000140.1:0-15270 GCA_035571795.1 Ramlibacter sp. | reverse complement strand
AGCGGCCTTGGCGGCCGGCTTGGCTTTGGGAACCGGCACCGCCTTCTTGGCGACCGGCTTGGCTGAAGTCTTCTCGGGCATTTTTTTTGCCGGTGCCTTGGCGGCCGGCCTTACAACTGTCTTCTTGGCCGGCGCCGCCTTGGCATGAGGCTTGGCCGGGACTTTCTTGGCGGGCGCCTTCTTGGCGGCGCCCTTGACCGCCGGTTTGGCGGACTTGGGCGCAGGTTTGGCCTTGGTGGCCTTCGTGGCTTTGGTGGCCTTGGCGGCGGGCTTGCTGGCCTTGGCGCTGGCCTTCGATTGAGGCTTCACTTCCGGTCTCCTCGCGGCAGCGGCGGCGGGATGAAATCCCGCGCGCGCCGGCCTTCCTTGTCCTGGTGCTGGATCGCCTTCATTTTCATGAATGCGAGTTATACCCTGATTGTCGGCCCGTGGGCGCTCGCGCAAGGGGTTTTGACCCGGGCGCGCAGGCGCGGCCGCGCCGGGCCGCAGTCCCATTAGTTGCAGAAGCGAGACAAACATCGGGGTGCGCTTATTTCGAAAAACGCGCTAGCCTAACTCAGCTTTAGCGCGGTTTATTAGCGCTTGGCAATTTATTTTCGGAATCGGTCGAAAGACACGAAATCCCGCCCGGAACGGGCTGCTATGCGAGGCATTGTTCGAGCCCCTGCAGGAAGATGTCCTTCGGCAGCTCGATACCGATGAACACCATCTTGTTGGTGCGCTTTTCGCCCTCGGCCCACAGCGGCCCCAGGTCGCTGCCCATCAACTGGTGCACGCCCTGGAAGATCACCTTGCGGTCGGTGCCCCGCATATGGAGCACGCCCTTGTAGCGCAGCATGCGCGGCCCGTAAATGTTGACGACGGCGCCCAGGAAATCCTCCAGCTTGGCCGGTTCGAACGCGCGATCCGACCTGAATACGAAGCTCTTGACGTCGTCGTCATGGTGATGGTGGTGGCCGTGGCCTCCGCCGCCGTGGGAGGGATGGTCGCAATCCTCGCCGTGCTCGTGGTCGTGGTGATCGTGGTCATGGTCGTGCGCCTCCTCCTCCCTGAGGAAGTCGGGATCGATGTCGAGCTTGGCATTCAGGTTGAAGCCGCGCAGGTCGAACACCTCCGACAGCGGCACTTCGCCGAAGTGCACCATCTTTTGCGGCGCGCGCGGGTTCATGTGCTTCAGGCGGTGGATCAGCGCGTCGGTTTCGTCGCGGGCCACCAGGTCGGTCTTGCTGATGAAGATCTGGTCGGCGAAGCCCACCTGCCGGCGCGCCTCCTGCCGGTCGTTCAGCTGCCCGTCGGCGTGCTTGGCGTCCACCAGGGTCAGGATCGAGTCGAGCAAATACGTCTCGGCGATCTCGTCGTCCATGAAGAAGGTTTGCGCGACCGGCCCCGGATCGGCCAGCCCGGTGGTTTCGATCACCACCCGGTCGAACTGCAGCAGGCCCTTGCGCTTCTTGGCCGCCAGCAGCTGCAGTGTGGCGCGCAGATCCTCGCGGATGGTGCAGCAGATGCAGCCGTTGCTCATCTGGATGATCTGCTCCTGGGTGTCGCTGACCAGGATGTCGCTGTCGATGTTTTCCTCGCCGAACTCGTTCTCGATCACGGCGATTTTCTGGCCATGGGCTTCCTGGAGCACGCGCTTGAGCAGCGTGGTTTTGCCCGAGCCGAGAAAGCCGGTGACGATGGTGGCGGGGATAAGACTCATGATGCGGACCTGAAACTGCGCAAATGGGGCAGTTTAGCGGGCAATCAAGGCCAGGGGCGCAGGTTCCCAGGCTCCCAGCCTTTCACTTTCGCACGACCACCAGCCCTTTCAGGTATTCGCCCTCGGGAAATTCGAGTGTCATCGAATGATCGGGCGCCGCGCCCAGGCGTTCGACGATATAGCCGTCCACACCCGCGTCGGCACCGGCCGACGCGACGATCTTGTGGAACAGGTCGGCGCCGATGCCGCCCGAGCACGAAAAGGTGAACAGCACGCCGCCGGGCTCCAGCAGCTTGAGCGCCAGCCGGTTGATGTCCTTGTACGCCCGCGCCGCGCGCTCCGCGTGGGCCGCGGTCGGCGCCAGTTTGGGCGGATCCAGCACGATGGCGTCAAAGCTGCGGCCCTCCTCGATAAAGCGCCGCAGGCAGGCGTTGACATCGGCGTCGATGAAGTCGGTGCGGGCGGGGTCGAAGCCGTTCAACCGCACATGGGCCTGGGCCCGCTGCAGCGCCGGCGCGGATGAATCGATCGAGGTCACGTGGCCGGCGTCGCCCGCGCCGCCCGCGGCGCGCATGCCCGCCAGCGCCGCGACGGTGAAGCCGCCCGTATAGCAGTAGCAGTTGAGCACGCGCTTCAAACCGAGATGGCGGGTATAGGCCGCGAACTTGCCGCGGCTGTCGCGCTGGTCCAGGTAGAAACCGGTCTTGTGGCCGGTGGCGATATCCAGCGTGAATTTCCATTCGTGCTCGCGAATCGCCAGCTCGGTGGGCGGCGCCGGTTTGCCCGCCGGGGCGCCGCGCAACCAGGCGGCAGCGGGCGCGAGCCCCTCCAGCGAACGGGCACTGGTATCTGAGCGCTCGTACAGCAAGGCCAGCCCCGTCGCCGCCAGCAAGGCATCGGCCAGCACCGCCTTCCAGCGCTCGGCCCCGGCGGACAGGAACTGGGCCACCAGCGTGTCGCCATAGCGATCCACGATCAATCCGGGCAGCCCGTCGGACTCGCCGTGCACCAGCCGCACGCCATCGCTCGGCAGCTCGAAGCGCTCGCGCGCCCGCACCGAACGCGTGACCAGGGCCGCGAGAAACGCCGCGTCGATGCGCTGGCCTTCATCGAAACTCCAGACGCGGGCCCGCATTTTCGAAGCCGGGCTGAACGCCGCCCAGGCCAGGAACTGCCCGGCCTGCGATTCCACTCGCACCGTTTCGCCGGGGTCGCCGCCGCCCTTGGCAATGGCCGAATCGAAGATCCAGGGATGCCGGCGCAGCAGCGAGCGTTCCTTGCCTTCCTTCAGTCGGATGGTTTTCATGGCATCGATTGTCCGGCCTGGGCCGCCCCGCACGAATGACGGGGGCCACCCAGGTGCCCGGATTCAACGCTTGCGCCGATGGGCGCGCGGATGCGCGGCGTCGTAAGCCTTGGCCAAGTGCTGGAAGTCCAGGCGCGTATAGACTTGCGTCGTCGTGATGTTGGCGTGCCCCAGCAACTCCTGCACGGCGCGCAGATCGCCGCTGGACTGCAGCAGATGGCTGGCGAACGAATGGCGCAGCATGTGCGGATGCACCGGTGTCGCCAGGCCGGCCAGCAGGCTGCGCCGCTTCAGCCGCTGCCAGATGGCCTGCGCCGTGAGCCGCGTTCCGTGCCGGCCGGTGAACAGGGCAGCCTGCTGCGCGCCCCGCCGCTCACGCACCGCCAACCAGCGCGCGAGCGCTTCCAGCGCCTTGCTGCCCACCGGCACCGTTCGCCTTTTGCTGCCTTTGCCCAGCACATGGGCTTCACCCGCCTGCAGGTCGATCCAGCCGCGCGCCTGCGCGCTTGCCGCCGCATCCAGCCCGGCCAGTTCGCCCACGCGCAGGCCGCAGCCGTACAGCAGTTCGACCATCGCGGCGTCGCGCGCCTCCAGCCAGGGGTCGGCATCGGCATTTTCGTAGCCGGCCAGCTGGACCGAATCGTCCACGCTCAAGGCCTTGGGCAAGGGCTTGGGCGCCTTCGGTGCGCGCACGTCCTGCACCGGGTTGCTGCCTACCAGCCCCTGTCGCCCGAGCCAGACGTAAAAGCCGCGCCAGCCCGACAGGATCAGTGCGATGCCACGGCCGCTGCGGCCGGCGCCGTGCATCTGCGCCACCCAGCGCCGCACATGCACGTTCTGCACGTGCGTGAGTTCGACACCCGCCGCGGCCGCGTTGTCCGAAAGTCGCTTCAGGTCCAGCGCGTAGAGCTCGACGGTGCGCGCCGCCAGACGCTTTTCCACCCGCACGTGCTCGAGGTAGCGCTCGACCAGGTCCATGGAAATCCGGCTAGACCTTTTCGCGCAGCCGCGACAGCGCCGCGCTGGCAAGCTCCGCGATGCGCTCCAGGAAGTCGGTGCCCATACCGCTCTGGAAGCGCTGGGGATCGGGCGACGCCAGCACCAGCATGCCGAAGGCCGGCCCGATGCTGTTGACGGGACCTTGGCGCAACGGGATCAGGGCCAGCGACATCGCCATGGCCGTATCGTCCAGCCAGTTGACGGCCTCGAAGCCGGAGTTCACCCCGCAGTACGGCTGGGTCAGCGAGGACGCGAAGGTCTTCGCGTCCTCGCTCACGCCCTGGACGAACGCCTCCGCCGCGTAGCTGGCGTCCACGTCCCAGACCTTGATGGCGACTTGGGGCACGATGAACTGGTTGCGGATTTCAGTCGCGATGGTCTCCGGCAGGGCGCGTGCCGGTTGCACCTCGAACAGCTTGCCGGCCCAGCGAAGCAGCCGGTCCGCAATGACCACGTTCTCGTTGCCGTGGCGCATCAGGTCCATGAGGCGGTGCTCCAGCGCCTTGATCTTTTCCCGCAGCATCTCGGCCTGGCGCTCCTGCAGGCTCACCGCCCGATTGCCGTGCGGGCTGGTGAGCTGCACCGACGCCAGCAGTTGCGCGTGGCGCGCGAAGAAGTCCGGCGTATTCGCCAGGTAGTTGGCGATATCGTCTTCGGTGATCGGGTTCATGCCATCGGCTTTCATAGTTCAATCTCGCCTTCGAACACCGTGACTGCCGGGCCGGTCATCAGCACGGGCGCCAGTCCGTCCGGGCCAACGCCCGCCCACTCGATCGTCAACACGCCGCCGCGCGTTTCGACATCCACTTTGGCGTCCAGCCGGCCGGCGCGGATACCGGCCACCACCGCGGCGCAGGCGCCGGTCCCGCATGCCAGCGTTTCACCGACGCCGCGCTCCCACACCCGCAGCCGCACGCGCGAGCGGCTGAGCACCTGCATGAAGCCCGCGTTGACCCGGCTCGGGAAGCGCGGATGGTTCTCGATCAGCGGCCCCTGCGTGCGCACCGGGGCGCGGTCCGCGTCGGGCACCTCCTGCACCGCGTGCGGATTGCCCATCGACACGATCGCTACAGAAATGATAGCTGAATCGGCGCTGGTGCCAAGCGCCAGGTGCCACTTTTGCCATCGGCCGTCGGCTTGCGGCGACAAACCGGCGGCGTCGAACGGGATCGCATCCGGCTCGAACACCGGCGCGCCCATGTCCACCGTGACGCGCCCGTCCGAGTTCAGCCGCGGCTCGATCACGCCGGACAGCGTGCGGACCTTGACGCTGTCGCCGGCGGCCAGGCCCTTCTCGTGCACGAAACGCATGAAGCAGCGGGCGCCATTGCCGCACTGCTCGACCTGCCCGCCGTCGGCGTTGTGGATCACGTATTCGAAGTCGATCCCGGGGGCCGGCGAGGGCCGCACCGACAGCACCTGGTCGGCGCCGACGCCGAAGTGCCGGTCGGCCAGCATCCGGTACTGGGCGGGGCTGAGGTTCAACGGGCCGCGCGTTTCATCGAGCACGACGAAATCGTTGCCGGCCCCCTGCATCTTGGTGAAGCGGATTCGCATGGGCGCGATTATCCGCGCACCGCCTGGCCCGGATTAGGGCCTGCTGTGAACAGGCCCTAGTCGGCCTTGATGTTGTTTTCCTTGACCACGTGGGCCCAGGTATCGATCTGCTTGTCGATGAAAGTGCGTGCAACGTCGGGCGTGCCGCCAATCACGCTGATGCCCTGCCCGGCCAGCCGGGCCGCCACGTCCGGCGACTTCAGTGCCTTGTTCAGTTCTTCATTCATGCGCCGCACGACCTCGGGCGGGGTCTTCGCCGGCGCCAGCACCGCCCACCAGGCCGGCGCGTCGAAGCCCGGAAAGCCGCTCTCCGCCACGGTCGGCACGTCCGGCAGTTCGGCCGCGCGCTTGCTGGTCGTCACCGCCAGGGCCCGCATGCGCTTGTTGTCAAGGTGCGGCTTGGTCACGAAGACCGAAGCGATCGACAGCGGTACATGGCCGGCGATGGCGTCCGTCATCAGCGGGCCGCCACCTTTGTAGGGAACGTGCTGCCAGTCCAGACCTGCACTCTTGCCCAGCAGCGCCATCGCCAGGTGGCCCAGGCTGCCCGAGCCGATCGAGCCGTAGCTCACGTTCTTCTTCGCCTTGGCGGCGGCCACCACATCGGCAAAGGTCTTGTATTCGGAACCCGCGTTCGTTGCCAGCACCATCGCCGAGGTGCCCACCAGCACGACCGGCGCCAGGTCCTTGCGGGTGTCGAACGGCAGGCCGGGAATCAGGCTCGGGTTGACGCCGTGGGTGTCGAACACCACCGCAAAGGTGTAGCCGTCGGCCGGCGCCGCAGCCACCGCCGCGGTGCCGATCGAACCGGAGGCGCCTCCCTTGTTTTCCACGATCACGGTTTGACCCAGCTGCTGCGACAGCGGCTGGGCCAGGATGCGCGCCACCTGGTCGACCGAGCCGCCCGGCGGAAATACCGCCACCAGCTTGATGGGCTGGCGGGTTGGCCAAGCCTGCGCGGCGGCGTCCAGGGGAGCCGCCGCGAGAGCCAGCACGCCGCTCATCAAGGCGACGCCGGCGAGCCGATTCGTGATCTTCATCGTGACCCCCGCTGGGAAAGAACCCGAGTATCCGCCGCATGGGCGGGCGGGCAAGTATCGCCGCGGCGGGGTTTTCCCGAGCCAGGCATGGGCTGGTGCTGCCTGCGGATAATGTATGAATGGTGCGACCTACCCAACTCCTGCACGCGCAGCGCGAACCCGTCACGCCGCGCCCTGCCGCCACCGTCCTGCTGCTGCGCGACACGCCGCAGGGGATCGAACTGCTGATGACGCGGCGCTCGGCTTCGGCCAGCTTTGCGCCGGGCGCCTACGTCTTTCCCGGCGGCGGCATCGACGAATCGGACGCGCGAGCCCATGATGCCGCCGCACGCCGGCCGACGCAAAGCGACCTGCGGCTGACGCAGGCGATCGCCGCGATCCGCGAGAGCTTCGAGGAGCTGGGCGTACTGCTGGCGCGGCATGCCGACGGGCGACCGGCCGGCGCTGAGGACATTGCGGACATCCATCGGCACAAGAATTTCGTTGAGCAATGCCGCGACCTCAAACTGACGCTGGCCGCCGACCAGGTCCACGTGCTGGCGCACTGGATCACCGACCGCGACTTGCCGCGCCGTTTCGATGTTCCGTTCCTGGTGGCGCGCATGCCGGCGGACCAGACGCCGGTGGCCGACGAGGCCGAGCAGTTCGAACCGGTGTGGGTGCGGCCGGCCGATGCGCTGGCACGGCACCAGGCCGGCAGCTTCTTCATGATCTTTCCGACCATCCGCACCCTGGAGCGGCTGGCGAAATTCGATTCGGTCGACGCCGTGCTGCAGGCTTGCGCCGGCGAACAGCCGCTGTGGACCTGCTGCCCGCGCGGCGGGCTGCTGAAGGGCGCCGAGGTGCGCTACATGGAGCACGAGTCGCCCTACGGCGAGCTCGCCCTGGTCAGCCCCAATGGCGACGTCGTGCACCACCTGGACTGGCGCACCGACGAACCCGTGGCCCTGCTCAGGAACGTGATGCGGCTGACGGCCCCCAACCCCGGCTATATGACGGGTCCGGGCACCAACAGCTACCTGGTGGGCGACCCGGACACCGGCTACCTCGTGATCGACCCCGGGCCCGACGAGCCGGAACACATCGAACGGATCTGGCGCGCAGCGGGCGGGGACATCCGCCTGATCGTCTGCACCCATTCGCATCCGGACCATTCGCCCGGCGCGCGGCCGCTGCAGGCGCTGTGCGCGGCCAAGCCGCCGATTCTGGGACTGCCGTCGGCGGCCACCGCCCGGCCGCATAGCGAGTTCACACCCGACCGCTTGCTGGGTGACGGCGAACTGGTCGCACTGGAGGCCGGCGGCAAGCGCCACAGCCTGAAGGCGATCCACACCCCGGGCCATGCCGCCAACCACCTGTGCCTGGTGCTGCTGGAAGACGGCCTGCTGTTCTCGGGCGACCATGTCCTCAACGGCAGCACGACGGTGGTCGACCCGCCCGACGGCGACATGACGGCGTATATCGATTCGCTGGACCGGCTGTCGGCCGCGTGCCGGGCGCACAGCATCGAATTCATCCTGCCCGCGCATGGTTACGTGCTGGGTTTTGCGGCGCAGGCGATCGCGCACTTGAAGGCGCATCGCCTGCAGCGCGAGGCCAAGGTCCTCGCCGCGATGCAGGCCCGGCCCGACGGCACGCTGGAAGACTGGGTGGAACTGGCCTACGACGACACCCCGCCGCGGATGTGGCAGGTGGCCAAGCGATCGCTGCTGGCGCATGTGCAGCGCATCGAGACGCTTGGCCTGGCATCCTGACTGCCCTTGCAGCAATGACTGAACCGGTGCGGTTGGCCAAGCGCGTCGCCGCGCTGGTACCCTGCTCGCGCCGCGAGGCCGAGCAATATATCGAGGGCGGCTGGGTGCGGGTCGATGGGGTGGTGGTCGAGGAGCCGCAGTTCCGGGTCACGAACGAGCGGGTCGAACTGGATCGCGGCGCGACCGCGGCGGCGCTGGAGCCGGTGACACTGCTGCTGCACCAACCCGCCGGCATGTCCGGTGATCAGGCGCAGCACCTGCTGGTGCCCGCGAACCGGGCGCAGGACGACCTATCGGGTATTCGCACCGTGAAGCGGCACTTCGCGCAACTCACGGCCCTGATGGCGCTGCCGGCCCAGGCCAGCGGCCTGGCGGTGTTCAGCCAGGACCGGCGCGTCGTGCGCAAGCTCACCGAAGAGGCGCTGACCATCGAGCAGGAGGTGATCGTCGAGGTCACCGGCCAACTGGCGCCCGATGGGTTGGCCCGGCTGTGCCACGGCCTCGTGTTCGAGGGGTGGGTCCTGCCGCCGGTCAAGGTGAGTTGGCAAAACGAAAAGCGCTTGCGCTTCGCGCTCAAAGGCATGGATCCCGCGCTGGTGCCCTGGATGTGCGCTCAGGTTGGCCTGCGGGCGATCGGGCTCAAGCGCATTCGCCTGGGCCGCCTGCCGATGGCCGGCCTGGCGCCGGGACACTGGCGCTATCTGCGGCCGGGCGAGCGCTTCTAGGCGTCTCGAAAAAAAGTGTGAAGTCCGCCGGTAAGCCGGATTCTGTGGCGTCCGGTCGCCCGGACGTGACCGCCATTCCTCTGGGCCGGTTGTCGCCAACCGGCTCGGTGCTACCTACCCGTGAACTTCCGGGGGCCCCGGATGGAAGGCCTCGGCGCGAGCCGCGGCCACCGCGTTCACCTACTTGGTATTGCTGCGCGTAGAGATTGCCCGTTTCACCCGCGGCGGTTGCCCGCCGCGACTCGTCTCTGTTGCTCTGATCCTCACCTCGCGGTGGACAGGTGTTACCTGCTACGCTGCCCTGTGCAGTCCGGACATTCCTCCAGTGCCGTGTTTCCACGATCGCACCAGCGGCGGTCTGGCGGGCTTCACGCTCGCATTATCGCGCCGCCGCATATCGATGGAGTGCACCGCGTATAAGACCTGGGCCAGAATGCGTCTTTGCCCAGTTCTGGAGATCACATGAAAGCCGCCAACATTCTCGAGACCATCGGCCGGACGCCGCACATCCGGATCAACCGGCTGTTTCCAGCCACGCACACCGTGTGGATCAAGTCCGAGCGCAGCAACCCGGGCGGCTCGATCAAGGACCGCATCGCGCTGTCGATGGTCGAGGACGCCGAGCGCTCGGGGATGCTCAAGCCCGGCGGCACCATCATCGAACCGACCTCCGGCAACACCGGCATCGGGCTGGCCATGGTAGCGGCCGTGAAGGGCTACAAGATCATCCTGGTCATGCCTGACAGCATGTCGATCGAACGCCGCCGCCTGATGCTGGCGTACGGCGCCAGCTTCGATCTCACGCCGCGTGAGAAGGGGATGAAAGGCTCGATCGCGCGGGCCGAGGAACTGTTGGCGCAGACGCCCGGCGGCTGGATTCCACAGCAATTCGAGAATCGCGCCAACATCGAAGTGCATGCACGCACCACCGCGCGCGAGATCCTGGAAGATTTTCCCCAAGGGGTGGACGTGATGATCACCGGCGTGGGCACCGGCGGCCACCTGAGCGGCTGTGGCCGCGTACTCAAGGCCGCCTGGCCGAGGCTGAAGGTGTATGCGGTGGAACCGACGGCCTCGCCGGTGATCTCGGGCGGCCAGCCTTCGCCGCATCCGATCCAGGGCATCGGCGCCGGCTTCATTCCCAAGAACCTCGACACATCGCTGCTCGATGGCGTGATCCAGGTCGACGCCGAACCCGCCCGCGAGATGGCGCGCCGCGCTGCGCGCGAGGAAGGCATCCTGGTGGGCATCTCGTCGGGCGCCACCCTGGCCGCGATCGCGCAGAAGCTCCCCGATCTGCCGGCCGGCGCCACGGTGCTGGGATTCAATTACGACACCGGCGAGCGCTACCTCTCGACTGACGGTTTCCTGCCTACCTGAGCGGAACCAATCGCCGAAATCCGCAAAGCACGCCTGCGCTTGGACCAGGGTTTGCTTTCGCTCGCCTAAGACGAGCCTGCATGTGGGCAGGGCCGGCGGTCCGGGTGTCCGTTCTCCGGCGCACGCTCGCGGGCGACCATCGCAGCGCTCGATTGACGCCATGATGCTGGCGCACCCGGGCAGACGCCCGCGAGCGTGCGCCGGAGAACGCAAGTTCCACCGGCCGCCGTCGTGAGGTGGCCGCCTGAATCGGCACGAGCGCAGGAACCCGGCACCACCGGCCGCAGCCGCGAGGTGGCCGCCTGAAACAGGCGCCGTATCATCAAGCGGCCGCCCGCTTGATCGACACAAGCCGCGGGAACCATGATCCGCCTCTCGGAAATCAAACTCACGCTCGCGCAGGCGCAGCAGCCGCAAGCCGTGCTTCGCGCCGCTGCGGCACGCATCCTGGGCCTGGCCGACAGCGAACTGGCCGGCGTGCAAGTGTTCAAGCGCAGCTTCGATGCGCGCAAGGCCGAATTGACGGCGGTCTACATCATCGACGTGGCGCTGGCCGACCCCGCGCGTGAGGCGGCGGTGCTGGCGGGCTTGCGGGGCCGGCCGAATATCGCAGCGACGCCGGATATGCAGTGGCACCCGCCGGTGCCGGTGCAGACCGCGCCGCTTTCGCAGCGGCCGGTGGTCGTCGGCTTCGGCCCTTGCGGCATCTTTGCGGCCTTGGTGCTGGCGCAGATGGGCCTGCGGCCGATCGTGCTGGAACGCGGCAAGAAGGTGCGCGAACGCACCCGGGACACCTGGGGCCTGTGGCGCCGGCGCGTGCTCGACCCGGAGAGCAACGTGCAGTTCGGCGAAGGCGGCGCCGGCACCTTCTCCGACGGCAAGCTCTACAGCCAGGTCAAGGATCCGCGCCACCTGGGGCGCAAGGTGATGAACGAATTCGTCCAGGCCGGCGCACCCGAGGAAATCCTCTACGTGGCCCACCCGCACATCGGCACTTTCAAGCTGGTGAAGGTGGTGGAGAACATGCGCGAGCAGATCACCGCGCTGGGCGGCGAGATCCGCTTTCAGCAGCGCGTTACCGACCTGCTGATCGAGGAGGGACCCGACGGAAAGCAGCTGCGCGGCGTGACGGTGCTGAACCAGGCCAGCGGCGCCGTCACCGAGTTGCGGACGGAGCATGCGGTGCTGGCGCTCGGCCACAGCGCACGCGACACCTTCGAGATGCTGCACGAGCGCGGTGTCTCCATGGAGGCCAAGCCGTTCTCGATCGGCTTTCGCATCGAGCATCCGCAAAGCGTGATCGATCGCGCGCGCTGGGGCCGCCACGCGGGCCATCCGCTGCTGGGCGCGGCCGACTACAGACTGGTGCACCACGCGAGCAATGGCCGTTCGGTCTACAGCTTCTGCATGTGCCCGGGTGGGACGGTGGTGGCGGCGACATCCGAGCCGCAGCGCGTCGTCACCAACGGCATGAGCCAGTACTCGCGCAACGAGCGCAACGCCAACGCCGGCATGGTGGTGGGAATCGACCCGCGCGACTATCCGGGCGGGCCGCTGGCGGGCGTCGAGCTGCAGCGCAAACTGGAATCGAATGCCTACGTTCTGGGCGGCGGCAATTACAACGCGCCGGGCCAGTTGGTCGGCGATTTCATCGCGGGGCAGCCGTCGAGCCAGCTCGGCGGAGTCGAGCCTTCGTACACGCCAGGCGTGACGCTGGGCGACCTGCACGGGGCGCTGCCCGCTTTTGCGATCGCCGCGCTGCGCGAGGCATTACCGGTGTTCGGGCAAAGGATCAAGGGCTTCGACATGCCCGATGCGGTATTGACCGGCGTGGAGACCCGCACCTCGTCGCCGCTGAAGATCGCCCGCGACGGCGACTACCGGAGCGTGAACGTGCGCGGCCTGTACCCGGCCGGCGAAGGCGCCGGGTATGCCGGCGGCATTCTTTCGGCCGGGATCGACGGGATCCGGGTGGGGGAGGCAGTGGCGCTCTCCCTCATGGGCTGATTCTCAACAACAAGGACAAGCCGCCGGAGGGCGGCTTGTTTTGACCTCATGCGGGCCGAAGGGCCGCGTTCACGCGCCCTGCAGCGCCGCGATCCGCTCCTCGATCGGCGGGTGGGTCGAGAACAGTTTACCGACGCCGGAAGTGATGCCGAAGGCCTGGATGCTCTTTGGCAGTTCGCCGGGCACCATGCCGCCCAGGCGCGCCAGTGCGTTGATCATGGGCTGCTTGCGCCCCAGGAGGTGAGCCGACCCCGCATCGGCGCGGAACTCGCGCTGGCGCGAGAACCAGGCCACGATGATGGCCGCGAGAAAGCCCAGCAGGATGTCGAGCACGATGGTGCTCACGTAGTAGCCGATGCCGGGGCCGGAACGGTTGTCGCCGCGGCTCAGGAAACTATCCACGAAGAAGCTGATCACGCGCGAGAGGAACACGACGAAGGTATTCATCACGCCCTGGATCAATGTCATGGTCACCATGTCGCCATTGACGATGTGCGAGATCTCGTGGCCGAGGACAGCCTCGATTTCCTCGCGCGTCATGCCCTGCAGCAACCCGGTGGACACGGCCACCAAGGCGCTGTTCTTGAACGCGCCGGTGGCAAAGGCGTTGGGCTCGCCCTCGAAGATGCCGACCTCGGGCATGCCGATGCCGCCCTGGGCGGCCAGCTTGCGCACGGTTTCGACGATCCATGCTTCATCGGCGTTGCGCGGCTGCTCGATCACCTGCACGCCGGCGCTCCATTTGGCGACCGGCTTGGAAATCAGCAGCGAAATAATGGCGCCGCCAAAGCCCATGAGCGCGGCGAAGACCAGCAGCGAAGAAAAATTCAGGCCATTGGCCGTGAAGTAGCGGTTGACGCCCAGCAGGCTGGCCACGATGCCCAGCACGACGACGACGGCCAGGTTGGTCAGGACGAACAGAACGATACGTTTCATGGAATCTCCGAAGAGTGAGTCATTCACCCGCGGCACAGATGAGGATTGCAGGTCCCAAATCAAGTGCGCGAAATTGCAGACGGCTTTGTTGTTTTTCGCTCGCCGCGCCCGGCGGGACGGAACACGAGGGAGTCATCATAGAAGGAAAGGTTCTCGTTGGCGGGCCACCAGCCGGGCAGGCCCAGCACCGGCAATGGCGTGAATGGCTTGCCGGCCAAGTGCTGCGCTGTCAGCTCACCGGCAAGCCAGCCGTCGAGCGAAATCTCCGGTTTTGGGCCCGGCTGCGCCCGCCACACATGGGCAGTGAGGTCCTTGCGTGGGGACGCCAGCTTCTCCAACAGCGCGTGGCCGAACACCACCAGGCGTGCCTGCCGCCACAGCGGCCTGAGCTCCACGAACAGGTGCCGCCAGTCGCGTGCCAGCAGTGCTTCCCACAAGGCAGGCGGCGCATCCAGCAGCGCGCCATTCTCGTCGAACAGGGTGAGCGCGTCGCGCACTGCCCCACGCACCGGACCGACACCGGCGCGCGCGATCTCGCCGGCCTGCAACTGGTTCAGGCGCCGCTTGGCCAAGGGAAACTGCAGCCATGCCAAGCCGTTGAAGAAATCGTGCAGGTTGTCGCGGGTGGGCACGCTGCCCGTGCGCGCGACGAAGCTTTCGTACGCTTCGCCCGGCGGCAAGGCGGACGCGCCGACAAACCGGGGCTCCGCATCGGCCCGGCTCCTGTTTCGCAAGCCCGACAGTACCGTCGCCACGGTCGCGCCCGACGGCAATGCCTGCCGGTCGGCGTCCAGCCATTCGCGGTAAGGATCGAACCACGGCTGCCGCGCGTCGATGGCGGCCAGCCCTCCCACGGCGTCCGCATTCACGCTGGTTGCGGTGCGGTGAACTGGACTTTGCTCGGCCGTTTCTCCGGGCTGAGCACGAAAAGCTCGGGATGCTTCTGGAACAGCTTGAGCGAACTCGCGCTCTTGCCCAGCAGCTTGCCGGCGCGCAGCAACTGCGCCGCCTGGTTCAATTCCACCTTGGCGCCGCCGCGCAACTCAGGCACCACCTCGAGGATGCGCAGCACTTCATCAGGCACGGCCGGTGCCCGCGGCGGCGGCGGCGGTACGGCGCGCGCCCGGACGCGCCGCGCCGTGCGGTCGACCGCTTTCGGCGCCGGGGTCCGGGCGGCCCTGGCGCCCTGATGCTGGATATCGATGAACTCGTCATACACGGCAGTCGTCTCTTCGCCGGTCTTGCCGAGCTGGCCGATGCCGCAGACGCGGCAGCCTTTTTCGCGCAGCCGGATCACCAGCGGCGCGAAATCGGAGTCGGAAGACACCAGGACGACGATGTGCGGCCGCTCGGCGATGACGAGATCGATCGCATCGACCGCCAGCGCGATGTCGGTGCTGTTCTTGCCGGTCGACAGGTTCACCATCGGCCGCACCAGCAACCGCTTGAAGAGCGCCTGTTGCTTCACGGCCGTTTCGGCGTTGCAGTAAGCGCGGCGCACATGGATCGCGCCATGCTCCGCCAAGGTGCGCTGGATGGCCTGCTCGATCACGTCGGCCGAGACGTTGTCGGCGTCGATCAACAAGGCAATGCGCCGGTCTTCGTTCATACCAGCCTCCAGCACATTGGCTCGCCGCCGCGCAGCGGCTTGAGCCGCGCCTCACCGAAGGCGAAGCTTTCGGGCGGCGTCCACGCTTCGCGGCGCAAGGTGATCTTCTCGCGATTGCGCGGCAAGCCGTAGAAATCGGCGCCGTGGAAACTCGCAAATGCCTCGAGCCGTTCCAGCGCACCCGCGTTGTCGAATGCTTCGGCGTACAGCTCCAGCGCCGCGTGCGCGGTATAGCAGCCGGCGCAGCCCGCGGCA
>DATNBX010000139.1:0-6038 GCA_035571795.1 Ramlibacter sp. | reverse complement strand
CACATGGATCGGGCGGCGGTGTGCATGGAGCTTGACGTGCAGCAGGCCGCGCTGTTCGAACCAGTGATCGGACATGTCCTCATGGCCGTGCGAGATCACCGGCCAGCGCGACAACAGCGCATTGCCGTGTTCGCCGTGGCGGGTAGTCGCGTTGGTCTTGTACACCGCCTCATAGCCGGGGGGCGCCAGGAACTCGGCCTGCGGCAATTCCGGCCAGCGGGTAAAAAATTGCTCCTCGCGCCGGTGCAGCTTGCGAACTTCCTGCAGGCAGACCACATCGGCGTCGAGCTGCTCGACCGCGTGGCCGATGTTGTGGATTTCGAGGCGCCGCCCCGGGCCGACGCCTTGTACCCCTTTGTGGATGTTGTAAGTCGCGACCCGAAAAACACTCAACGTGCAAATTGTGGCAGCAACAGAATCGCCTAGGCATTGGACGGCGAGAAGCAGGCATTGGCGGCCTCCCGCCAAGGTAACCAGCGGTATCGGGTGTGCTCGCCCGGATTGAGCGTGACCGGTGTGCCCTCGGGCACGCACAGGCCGAATACGTGTTCGGTGTTGCGCGTCACGCCGGGCGCATAGCGGTGCAGCCAGCGCGGGTAGATGTCGTAGATGTTTTCCAGGCCCCAGTCCTTCAGGCCTGCGTGCAAGCCGGTGCCGGCGCCGCAGTTGATGCCGGTTTCCTCGAACACCTCACGCACTGCCGTCTGCCTGATGTCTTCCTGGGGATGGTCTTTGCTGCCCGTCACCGATTGCCAGAAGTTCGGCGGCTCGGTGCGGTCGATCAGCAGGACGTCCAGCGCCGGGGTGTGGATCACCACCAGCACGGATTCGGGGATCTTGAAAAGGCGTGGCATGCGGGATATTGTCATGTGCGCCGACCATTGTCATGCCGGGCCACTTCGACAAGCTCAGGACAGGCTTGACCCGGCATCCATGACTTCCTGGATTGCGGGGCCGGGTCGGAGCGTAATGCCTCGGCACGTGCATAGCGTAGACCCGGCATTGGGATCGCTGCACTGGACAGCTGCGCGCCCCGGGCGTTCCGCGAGCCCAGCCCGCAATGACAACTCAGGCGGCGGCCGGCGTATTGCGCAGCCTGATATGCAGTTCGCGCAGCTGCTTCTCGTCGACCGGGCTCGGGGCCTGCGTGAGCAGGTCCTGGGCACGCTGGGTCTTGGGGAACGCGATCACGTCGCGCAGCGATTCCGCGCCGGTCATCAGCATCACGAAGCGGTCCAGGCCGATGGCGATGCCGCCATGCGGAGGCGCCCCGTACTGCAGCGCGTCGAGCAGGAAACCGAACTTGAGCTGGGCTTCCTCGGGACCGATCTTGAGCGCGCGAAACACCTTGCTCTGCACGTCCTCGCGATGGATACGGACCGACCCGCCGCCAAGCTCGATGCCATTGAGCACGGCGTCATAAGCTTTGGCGACACAACGGCCGGGATCGGTTTCCAGCCAGTCTTCGTGGCCTTCCTTGGGCGAGGTAAAGGGGTGGTGCACGGCGTTCCAGCGCTGGGCCTCCTCGTCGAACTCGAACATCGGGAAGTCGATCACCCACAGCGGCTTCCATGCGCCTTCGACGAGGCCGTGGCCCTTGCCGAAGTCGCTGTGGCCGACCTTCACGCGCAGCGCGCCGATCGCGTCGTTGACGATCTTGGCCTTGTCCGCGCCGAAGAAAATCAGGTCGCCGCTCGCGGCGCCGGTGCGCTTGAGGATCTCCACCAGGGCGCGGTCGTGCAGGTTCTTGACCACCGGAGACTGCAGGCCCTCGCGTCCCGCCGCTGCATCATTGACCTTGATCCAGGCCAGGCCCTTGGCGCCGTAGATCTTGACGAACTCGCCGTAGCCGTCGATCTCTCCCCGGCTCATCGCCGCACCGCCGGGAACGCGCAGGGCGACGACGCGGCCGTCATCCGCATTGGCCGGCCCGGAGAACACCTTGAAGTCGACGTCCTTCATCACGTCGGTGACCTCGGTGAACTCCAGCTTGACGCGCAGGTCCGGTTTGTCCGAGCCGTAGCGGCGCAGCGCATCGGTGTGCGTCATCACCGGAAACGCCGGCATCTCCACGCCCATCACCTTGCTGAAAGTGGTGCGGATCATGCCCTCGAACATCTCGCGGATTTCCTCTTCCGCGAGGAACGAGGTTTCCACGTCGATCTGCGTGAACTCGGGCTGCCGGTCGGCCCGCAGGTCCTCGTCGCGGAAGCACTTGGTGATCTGGTAATAGCGATCGTAGCCCGCGATCATCAGCAGCTGCTTGAACAGCTGGGGAGATTGCGGCAATGCGAAGAACATGCCGTCGTGCACACGGCTGGGCACCAGGTAGTCGCGCGCGCCCTCGGGCGTGGACTTGGTCAGCATCGGCGTCTCGATATCGATGAAGCCGTTGGCGTCCAGGAACTTGCGCACCTCCATCGTCACCTTGTAGCGCAGCATCAGGTTGTTCTGCATGTAGGGACGGCGCAGGTCCAGCACGCGGTGCACCAGGCGCGTGGTCTCCGACAGGCTCTCGTCGTCGAGCTGGAAGGGGGGCGTCACCGAGGGATTGAGCACCGTCAGTTCGTGGCACAGCACCTCGATCCGGCCGCTCTTCAGGTTCTCGTTGATGGTGCCCGCGGGCCGGGCACGCACCAGGCCTTTGACCTGGACGCAGAACTCGTTGCGCAAGCCCTCGGCCACCTTGAACGTCTCGGGCCGATCGGGGTCGCACACGACCTGCACATAGCCTTCGCGATCGCGCAGGTCCACGAAGATCACGCCTCCGTGGTCGCGGCGGCGATTCACCCAGCCGCACAGGGTCACGGTCTGGCCCAGCAGGGCTTCGGTCACAAGTCCACAGTAAGTGGTGCGCATTTGTTGGGAGGACATGGAAAAACCCTATTCAAGGACGCGTACGCTGCCGCGAAGCGGTGCCGCGGTATCGTCCGCTGCTCTTGGAACGACGACGCCCATCGAGATGACGTACTTGAGCGCGTCATCGACGCTCATCTTCAGTTCGACGCAATCGCTCTTGCGCAGCATCACGAAATAGCCGCCCGTGGGGTTGGGCGTCGTTGGCACGTAGACGCTGACGTAGTCGCCCACGAGGTAGTTGCTGACGTCGCCGCCGGGAGCCCCGGTGACGAAGCCGATGGTCCAGACGCCGGTCAGCGGCCACTGGACAAGCACCGCCTTGCGGAAAGCGTTGCCGCCCGGCGAAAACAACGTGTCGGACACCTGCTTGACGCTGGAATAGATGGAGCTCACGACCGGGATGCGGCTCACCAGGGTGTCGCCCCAGACCACGAATTTCTTGCCCATGAAGTTGCTGGCCGCCGCACCGACGGCCAGCAGGATTGCGAACGTCAGCAGCACGCCGAAACCCGGAATGTGGACGCCGATCAGGCGGTCCGGGTGCCAGGCCTCCGGCAGGATCAACAGCGTGCGGTCCAGCGTGCCGATGATCCACTGCAAGACCGACAGCGTGATGGCCACCGGCACGATCACCAGCAATCCAGCCACGAGCCATTTGCGCAAGGCAGACATCAGCTCTTTCTAGTGGCAGCCGCAGCCGCTGCCGCAAGCGCCTGAGGAGGCGGCAGGCGCATCGGATTTGCTCGGTGCCGGGCCGTCCTGGGCGGGTTTTTTCCCTGCGCCGTCAACCGGTTTGGCACTTTCGGTCTTGGCACTGTCGGTCTTGGCGCCATCCGTCTTCTTGCCGTCGCCACTTTTTCCGGCTTCGCCTTCCGAGGCCGGAGCTGGTTTGGCGCCGCCCTTGAAATCGGTGGCGTACCAGCCGGATCCCTTGAGCTGGAAACCCGCCGCCGTGACCTGTTTGCTGAACGCAGCCGCGCCGCAGGCCGGGCAAACGGCCAGCGGCGGATCGGAAAGTTTTTGCAACACGTCCTTGGCATGGCCGCAGGAGCCGCATTTGTAAGCGTAGATGGGCATGTCTCGAGGAAGGTTTATTGAGAGTGCAAAGCCCTCAATTATAGGCAGGGGGCCGGGTTTAAAGCCTAGAACAACCTGATGCGAACCACCAGTTGCATGACGATCAGGCCCACGGCGAACCCGATGCCGCCGTAAACCAGGCCCTGCAGCAGGCGGTTGGTCCTTTTCTGTTCGGTCAGCAGCTCCTGCAGTTCGCGCCGCCCGTCGGGGGGTTTTTGCCGCAGGTACGTGTGCAGCAGCAAAGGCAGGTCAGGCAGTATCTTGGCATAACGCGGCGCCTGGTCGCGCAGCTCATCCATCAACTTTTGCGGTCCCACCTGCTGGAGCATCCAGGACTCGAGAAACGGCTTGGCGGTGCTCCACAGGTCGAGGTCGGGGTCGAGCTGACGGCCCAGGCCTTCGATGTTCAACAAGGTCTTTTGCAACAGCACCAGCTGCGGCTGGATTTCCACGTGGAAGCGGCGCGACGTCTGGAACAGGCGCATCAGCAGCAAGCCCAGCGAGATTTCCTTGAGCGGGCGATCGAAATAGGGCTCGCAAACAGTACGCACCGCCGACTCCAGTTCGTCCACCCGCGTCTCCGGGGGCACCCAGCCGGACTCGATGTGAAGCTGCGCCACCCGCTTGTAGTCGCGCCGGAAGAACGCAGTGAAGTTCTGCGCCAGGTATTCCTTGTCGTACTCCGTGAGGGTGCCGATGATGCCGAAGTCCAGCGACACGTAGCGGCCGAAGGTCGCCGGTTCGATGCTGACCTGGATGTTGCCCGGATGCATGTCGGCGTGAAAGAACCCGTCGCGAAATACCTGGGTGAAGAAGATCGTGACACCGTCGCGCGCCAGTTGCGGAATGTTCACGCCGGCCGCGCGCAGTCGGTCCACCTGGCTGATCGGCACGCCCACCATGCGCTCCATCACGATCACCTCGGGGTGGCAGTAATCCCAGAGCATTTCGGGGATCAGCACCAGGTTCAACCCCTCCATGTTGCGGCGCAGCTGCGCCGCGGCGGCCGCCTCGCGTACCAGGTCCAGCTCGTCATGCAGGTACTTGCTGAATTCCGCCACCACCTCGCGCGGCTTCAGGCGCCTGCCTTCTTTCGACAGGAAACCCACCCAGCCGGCCATCATGCGCATCAGGCTCAGGTCTTTTTCGATCACGTTCAGCATGCCGGGACGCAGCACCTTCACCGCCACATCGCGGGTCTGGCCGTTGCGGTCCTTGAGCGTGGCGAAGTGCACCTGCGCGATCGAGGCGCTGGCCACCGGCACGCGCTCGAAGCTGGCGAAGATCGTATCGACCGGCCGGCCGAAAGCGCGCTCCACGGTCGCCATGGCTACGCTGGAATCGAACGGCGGCACCCGGTCCTGCAGCCGCGCCAGTTCGTCCGCGATGTCCGCCGGCAGCAGGTCGCGGCGCGTCGACAGCACCTGCCCGAACTTCACGAAGATCGGGCCCAGGTGCTCCAGCGCTTCGCGCAGGCGCTGTCCGCGCGGTGCGCGCAGATTCCGCCCGAAGGAAAGAATGCGCGCTACCGAAGTCAGCAAAGGCCGCTTGAAACTGTTGAGGACGAGTTCATCCAGCCCGTAGCGCAGGGCAATAAAGACAATGAAGATACCGCGCAGGTAACGCGTCATGCCTGCCGTGAGCCTGTCGAATTAGGCCCAGCCGGCCCGTTGCCAGGCGCGGCAGGCTGTCCCGAAGCCTGCGAGGCAGCCTGTCCTGAGCCTGTCGAAGGACGCGCGAACTGGCGCAAGGCCTGCACCATCTGGCGCGCTGCCGCAGCCAGGGCATGGGCCGGGGCATCTCCGATCAGGCGCGACAGGTCTTCCTCGAGGTCCCAGCGCACGTGTTCGACCAGCCAGTTGACTTCATTGGCGAACTGCACGTCGCCCGCGATGCGCACTGGCGGGTTGTCGCCGCGCAGCGCCGCCTGCGCCAGCTCCCAAGGCGATTCTTCGGTCAGAGTCAGCACCAGGTCCGGCTGCGGTGTGGCCTCAGCCAGGTCCAGCAGCCCCGCGGGCGTGGCCATCAGCCGCACCACGAAGATGCGCCAGCGCGCTTCCACGACGCGCCCGGCCTGGCGCGCCAGCCGCGCCTGCGCCTCG
>DATNBX010000138.1:0-24191 GCA_035571795.1 Ramlibacter sp. | reverse complement strand
CGGCGATGCGATCGAGGCGGACGTTCACACGGCCGACGACGCATGAAGCGCTTCGCCGCCCTGTTTGCCGAGCTCGACGCAACGACCTCGATCAATGCCAAGGTCGAAGCGCTGCGGCGCTACTTCGAACAGGCGCCCCAGCCGGACGCCGCGTGGGCGGTGTACTTCCTGGCCGGCGGCAAGCCACGGCAGGTGGTGCCGATGGGGCACCTGGCGATGTTGGCCTGCGAAGTGGCGGGCGTCGCCCCGTGGCTGTTCGACGAGTGCTACCAGGCCGTGGGCGACCTGGCCGAAACCATTGCCCTGGTACTGCCGCCGGGCAGCGAACCCGGCGATGTCGGGCTGGCTGAGTGGGTGGAGGAACGACTGTTGCCGCTACGCGGCTTGAGCGAGCCGGAGATCGCCGCCCGCATCAAATCGTATTGGGCCGAGCTCGATACCCAGGAGCGCTTTCTGCTGACCAAGCTGGTCGGAGGCGGCTTTCGCGTCGGCGTGAGCAAGCTTCTGGTGCAGCGCGCATTGGCCGCTCATGCCGAGGTCGACGCCAAACGGGTTGCGCAACGCATGATGGGCTACACCGACGGCAAGGTCATGCCCTCGGTCGAGCGCTTCCAGGCGCTGATCGCCAGGCACGAGGAAGGCGCGGCACTGCTGCAGGACGAGGGCCAGCCTTATCCCTTCTTCCTGGCGCACCAGCTGGACGCGCCGCCGGAAGTGTTCGCCTCCAGGCTCGGGCCGGTCACCGACTGGCAGGTGGAATGGAAGTACGACGGCATCCGTGGCCAGATCGTCAAGCGGTCGGGCCGGGTCTGGATCTGGTCGCGCGGCGAGGAACTGGTCACCGAACGCTTCCCGGAAATCGTGGCGCTCGCGCAAGCGCTGCCCGACGGCACCGTGCTGGACGGCGAAATCATGGTGTGGAAGAGCCCTCATCCCAGCCCTTTCCCAGAGGGAGGGGCAGATACGAGCGACGAGGGCGGGCCGGCGCCGTTCTCGCTGCTGCAGCAGCGAATCGGCCGCAAGACCCTCACCAAGAAAGTGCTGGCCGAGGCGCCGGTGACGTTCGTGGCCTATGACCTGCTGGAGCAGGACCGGCGCGACATTCGCGGCCTGCCGCAGCGCGAGCGCCGCGCGCGGCTCGAAGCGCTGCTCCAGGGCACGCGATTCAAGATTTCGCCGGTCGAAACCGATTCGTCCTGGCTGGAGTTCGCCAAGCGGCGCGAGCAGTCGCGCGAGCGCGGCGTCGAAGGCTTCATGCTCAAGCACGTGGCCAGCGCTTACGGCACCGGCAGACAAAAAAGGGGTCAGAGCCCAAATTCGCCTGAGGCGAAATTGGAATCCGCCCCCATTTTTGTCTGGTGGAAGTGGAAGATCGATCCAATCACGATCGACTGCGTGCTGATCTACGCGCAGGCCGGCCATGGCCGCCGCGCCTCGGTCTACACCGACTACACGTTCGCCGTCTGGAATCGCGCACCGCACAGCCGGCGCGAGGCCGAGGCCGCGATCGAAGCCGTGGCGCGGCGTGAGCCGCCGCAGCCGGATTCGCTGCAGTTGGTGGCCTTCGCCAAAGCTTATTCGGGCTTGACGGACGAGGAGTTCCGGCAGGTCGATGCCATCATCCGCAGGACCACGCTCGAGAAGTTCGGCCCGGTGCGCAGCGTCAAGCCCACGCTGGTCTTTGAGCTGGGTTTCGAGGGCATCAACCGCAGCCCGCGCCACAAGAGCGGCATCGCGGTGCGGTTCCCGCGGATGCTGCGTATCCGCCACGACAAGCCACTGCATGAGGCCAACACTCTGCAGGACCTGGAAGCGCTACTGAAACAATAGCACTGTCGCGGGCCGGACAAGGGCCGCGGTGCCAAACACCTTGTCAAACCTGCGGAAAGCAGGCAGTGTTACGATTTCGTGATGCTCATGAATGATCAACTGAAAGTCAAAGCAGCCGAAGTCGACGCAGGTACGCCGGTTTCGGTGAAGATTCGCCAGCGCATCGAGGCGGCGCGCAAGCGCTTCCATTCGAACGACAACATCGCCGAGTTCATCCAGCCGGGCGAGTTGGAGCGGCTGCTGGACGAAGTCGAGGCCAAGATGCAGGGCGTGCTGGACAGCCTTGTGATCGACACCACGGGCGACCACAACACCAACGACACCGCGCGGCGCGTGGCCAAGATGTACGTCAGCGAGGTGTTCAAGGGCCGCTACACCAGGCAGCCGGTCATCACCGAGTTTCCCAATGCCGAGCATCTGAACGAGCTGATGATCGTCGGTCCGATCACGGTGCGCAGCGCCTGCAGCCATCATTTCTGTCCGGTCATCGGCAAGTTATGGATCGGCGTCATGCCCAATGAGCACACCAACGTGATCGGGCTGTCCAAGTACGCGCGGCTGGCCGAATGGGTGATGGGCCGGCCGCAGATCCAGGAAGAAGCGGTGGTCCAGCTGGCCGACCTGATCACCGAAAAGACCCAGCCCGACGGCCTGGCCATCGTGATGGAAGCGAGCCACTACTGCATGGCCTGGCGCGGCGTCAAGGACATGGACGCCAAGATGATGAACTCGGTCATGCGCGGGGTGTTCCTGAAGGACTCCGCGTTGAGGCGCGAATTCCTGGCCCTGATTCCGGGGAGGAATTAGTCATGTTAGTGCGACTGTTATATGCCAGCCGGGCGGTGGACATCACCCCCGAGGCGATCGAAGCCATCCTGGCGCAATCGCGCCAGCACAATCCGACCTGCGGCATCACCGGCATCCTGTGCTACGGCGGCGGCATCTTCCTGCAGGCGATCGAAGGCGGCCGCATGCAGGTGAGCGACCTGTTCGGCCACATCATGAAGGACCCGCGCCACCGCGATGTCGCGTTGCTGCACTACGAAGAAATCTCCGAGCGGCGCTTTGGCGGCTGGAGCATGGGACAAGTGAACCTGACCAAACTCAATCACGCGATCCTGCTGAAGTATTCCGAAAAGCCCGAGCTCGATCCCTACGCGGTGTCCGGCCAGGTCTCGCTCGCGCTGCTCGAAGACCTGATGGCCACCGCGGCCATCTGCGGCCGGGTCTAGCGCCTGACGCAGCCGCTGCTCCTGGGCTGCGATTTTTCCAGCAGCCCGACCCGCCGCAAACCGATCGTATTGGCGCTGGGCTCGTGCACGGATGGCCGTGTGGTGCTCGCCGGGCTCGAGAAAATTGACACCCTGGCAGGTTTCAGAACGTGGCTGGCGCAGCCGGGCGAGTGGGTAGGCGGCTTCGATTTTCCATTCGGCCTGCCGCGCGAACTGGTCGAGCATCTGGGCTGGCCGCCGCAATGGCGCGATTGCATCGAGCATTACGCGAGCCTGAGCCGCGCGCACATCCGCGCCACGTTCGCGGCTTTCTGCGATGCCCGGCCTGCCGGCGCGAAGTTCGCCAATCGCGCCTTCGACAAGCTGGCCGGCTCCAGCCCGTCCATGAAGTGGGTCAATCCTCCCGTGGCCTACATGCTGCACGCCGCCGTGCCCTCGCTGCTGGCGGCCGGTGTCCACATACCCGGGCTGCACGAGGGCGACCCCGGCCGCGTGGCGCTGGAAGCCTATCCGGGCTTGCTCGCGCGCGAGCTGATCGGCAGGCGCAGCTACAAGAGCGATGAAAAGGCCAGGCAGACGCCCGAGCGGCTGATCGCGCGCAAGGACCTGCTCACGGCCCTGGAGATCGGACGCACGCGGCTGGGCCTGCGGCTGAAGCTCACCCATGCGCAGCGCGACGCGCTGATCCAGGATGCCAGCGGCGACTGTCTGGATGCCGTGCTCTGCCTGGTGCAGGCGGCGTGGGCGCACCGGCAGGGCGCGCCGCGCTACGGGCTGCCCCAAACGCTGGACCCGCTGGAGGGCTGGATCATCACTGCGTGACTTGGGTGGTTTGCGCCGGTCGTGGCTCCAAGCCGCCCAGTTGGCCGAGTGCCAGCAACGCCTCGGAGTCGGTGCGATAGACGCTGAGCAGCGGCGCGCCATCGAGCACGCCGGACTTGCGCAGCACGCGTTCGACCGGCAGCTTCAGCCCGCTGATGTGCATGCGGATGCCACGCTCCCCCAGCAGCCCGCGCAAGCGAGCGAACACCTCGACCCCGGTCGCGTCGACGCGATTGATCGGTTGCGCGAACAGGCACAGGTGCTTGACCTGCGGATGCGCGGTCAGGTGTTCGACCACGGCGCGCTCCAGGGCGCTCGCCGAGGCGAAGTCGAGCGCCGCATCCATGCGCAAGGCATAAAGTTGCGGCGCGAGCGGCGGCAGCTGCCACAAGTGCCGGTCTCGCAGGCTGCCGTCGGCGTGCAGGCCGACTTCGATGATGCGCGGATGCAACCGCAGGTACAGGAAATGCGCCAGGCCCATCACCACGCCGGCCAGCACGCCCCAGTAGATTCGCGGCGCTGTGACAACGGTAACTGCGAACGTTACCAATCCGGTGAGCGCTTCGATCCGGTCGATCTGCCATATGCGCAGCAGAGTGTGCGGCCTGAACAGCCCAGCCACCGCGGTCACAACGACGGCGGCAAGGACGGCCCGCGGCACATGGTAAAGAGCCGGCGTGAGGAACAGCAGCACCAGCAAGACGACTGCGGTGGCGAACACGGTCGCCCAGCCGGTGCGCGCTCCCGCATACAAGGTGATGGCCGAGCGCGAGAACGAGGTGCTGGTGGGAAAGCTGCCGCACAGCGCTGCCGCCAGTTTGCCCATGCCCTGGCCGATCAGGTCCTGGCCGGCGTCCCAGCGCTTTTGGTCGCGCTGGCTCTCGATCTTCGCGCTGGCCGCCATTTCGAGTGAGCTCACCAGTGCAATCACCAGCGCAGGCGCTACCAGCGCGCCCAGCGAATCCCAGCCCGGCAGGCCCGGCCAGTAGGGCGCCGGCAGGCCCGCCGGCAAGGTGCCGATGACAGCGCCATGCCCGGAGTAGCCGCTCCATCCGCTCAGCGCGGCGGCAGCGGCGATCACGATCAGCACGATCGGAAGGCGCGGCGCGAAAAGCTTGCTCAGGAAAAAAAACAGCACACTCGCCACACCATAGCCCGCGGCAACGAAATCCAGCCGCGGCGCCTGCCACAAGCTGGACAGCGGGCCGGCCAGGCCGATCAGCGTGGGAATCTGCGAGGCGATGATCAGCAGCGCCGCGGCCTGGCTGAACCCGGCCAGCACCGGAGAGGTCACGAGGTTCAGGACCCAGGCCGCGCGCGCGGCGCCCAGGCCCAGCTGGATTGCCCCTGACAACAACGCCAGCCACACCGCCAGCGCCACCCATTGGCCGCTGCCGGGTTGCGCCAGCCCGACCAGCGAGGTGCCGACCAGCACGCTGGTCAGCGCCGAAGGCCCCACGGATAGCCGGGTGGACCCGCTGAAGAGCACGGCGGCCAGCGCGGGCAGAAACGTCGCATACAGCCCCGTGACCAAGGGCATGCCGGCCAACCCGGCATAGGCGACCGACTGTGGAATCATCACCACCGCCACCGTCAAGCCGGCGGCGATCTCCCCCCGCAACAGGGCCGCGTCGGGCCACGGCCAGTTGAGAAACGGAAACCAGCGCGCGAGTTTCGCCATGGCGGAAGTATGCCCGCGCGGCTTTGTCATCGCGGCCTTGCTACCGCTGCGGCATGTCCTTGGCCGAATAGCCCAGGCTGACGGTGGCGTCGTGCGGGATTGGCGGCATCGTGCGGTTCCACTCTTCCCAATCCTCACGCATCGCCATCAGCCGCTCGGGCTCGCGCGCTGCGCGATTGGCTCGCTCGCGTTCGTCGGCGGGAATGTTGAACAGGTAGTCGTTCTGGTCGACCCGCAGGTACTTCCAGTCGCCGTCGCGCAGCGCCCGCTGGCCACGATGGTTCATGCGCCAGTGCAAGGGACGGCGAAAGCTGTGGCCGGGCTCGCGCAGCACGCGCAGGAGCGAAACACCGTCCAGCGGATAGTTCGCATCCGCTGCCACGCCGGCAGCGTCCAGCAACGTGGCCGACCAGTCCATCGTCATGCACTGCTGCTCGCTGACACGGCCCGGCGCGATCACCGCCGGCCAGTGCGCGATCCAGGGCACACGGATGCCGCCCTCGGTCAGGTCCATCTTGCCGCCCACCAGCGGCCAGTTGTCGGAGAAGCGCTCGCCGCCGTTGTCGCTGGTGAAGACCACCAGCGTGCTGTCGGCGATGCCCTTGGCGCGCAGCGCGTCCATCAGCCACCCTATGCCTTCATCCATGTGGTGGATCATGCGGTGATAGGTTTGGATGTTGCCGCCGTGCAGGTGAAAGAGGTTGTCCCTCACCTCCTGGGCCAGTCCCTGGTCGTCGCGCGTCTCCCAGGGCCAGTGCGGCGCCGTGTAATGAAGGCTGAGGAAGAACGGTGCCTGCCCACCCGCCATGCGATCGAGGTAGTCCACCGCGCGGTGCGAAATCAGGTCCGTGAGGTAGCCCGCTTCGTCGATCTCGTCCTCGCCGAACCAGAGGTCGTGCGAGCCGGTGCTCGAACAGTGGGTGAAGTAGTCCACGCCGCCCGACATCGGCCCGAAGAACTCGTCATAGCCCGAGCGCAACGGACCGAACGCGGGCGGATAACCCATGTGCCACTTGCCGATCAGGGCCGTGCGGTATCCGCTGTCCCGCAGCAGCGAGGGCAGTGTCGGATGCTGCGGAGGCAGGCCCAGGGTGGCGCTGCTGCGGGTCCTGATGCTGATCGGTTCCTCGGCGGCGCCGCGCAGCCGGTACTGGTAGCGCCCCGTCATCAACGCAAAACGCGTGGGCGAGCACACCGGTGAATTGGAATAGCCCTGGGTGAACTTCAGCCCGTTGGCGGCCAGCGAGTCGAGCAACGGCGACACCGCGCCGAACTTCGCCGGCCGGCCGCCGTAGCAGCCCAGGTCCGCGAAGCCGAGATCGTCCGAAACGATGAATATGATGTTCGGCCGCTGCGTTCGATCTGCGTTGCCGTCCAGTTCCATGTCCGTCTCCGGTGATGCACACTGCCACGTCGCGACCCTACATTAGCCCTCAAGCGATTCGCTGGCCGATCCGTCAAAGCCCATCTTCAAGCTGATGCCAATCTCCAACGACGCGTCGCAGCCGCTGGGCGAGATATCCATCGCAAGCGGGTGGCTGGCCGAACGCGGATGGCAGCCGTTCGAGTTCCAGCGAGAGGTCTGGCAAGCCATCGGCGATGGACGCAGCGGCATGCTGCATGCAACGACCGGCTCTGGCAAGACCTATGCGGTCTGGCTCGGGATGCTGCACCAGCTGCTGCGCCGCCATCGACCGGCGGGCGCCGGCAAGCCGCAGCATGGAGACGCGGCGCCCGAGCCGTTGCGAGCACTTTGGCTCACGCCGATGCGTGCGCTGGCATCCGACACGACGCGGGCGCTGGCGCAGCCGCTGCGCGACCTGGCGCCCGGTTGGACGATCGGCCAGCGTACCGGCGACACCTCGAGCGCCGAGCGGGCGCACCAGGACCGGCGCTTTCCCACGGTGCTCGTGACCACGCCCGAGTCGCTGAGCCTCATGCTCTCGCGCGGCAACGCGCGCGAGGAGCTGCGAAGCGTCGAGTACGTGGTCGTCGACGAGTGGCATGAGCTGATCGGCAGCAAGCGCGGCGCGCAGGCGCAACTGGCGATTGCCAGGTTGTGGCGGTTCAATCCGCGGCTCGTGGTGTGGGGGCTGAGCGCTACGCTCGGCAATCTGCAGCAGGCGATGGAAGTTCTCTGTCATCCCGGGCTTGATCCCGAATCCATGTTGGCGCGCCAGGATGGATTGCGACCGGCGCTCGTGCGCGGCCGCATCGACAAGGACCTCGTCATCGACACGCTGATCCCGCCCGACCCGGGCAAGTACTCGTGGGCGGGGCATCTGGGCGCGCGCATGCAGCAGCCGGTCATCGACGAGATCGCGCAATCGGGCACCACGCTGGTCTTCACCAACGTGCGTTCCCAAGCCGAAATCTGGTACCAGTTGCTGCTGGAGGCCAAACCCGAATGGGCCGGCGTCATCGCCCTGCACCACGGCTCGATCGACCGGGCGACCCGCGAATGGGTGGAGCAGGGCCTGAAGGAAGGCACGCTGCGCGCGGTCGTCGCCACTTCGTCGCTTGACCTCGGCGTGGATTTCCTTCCGGTCGAACGGGTGCTGCAGATCGGGTCGGCCAAGGGTGTCGCGCGCATGATGCAGCGGGCCGGCCGCAGCGGCCATGCGCCCGGCCGCGCCAGCCGGGTCACGCTGGTCCCCACCAACACCCTGGAGATCATCGAGGCTGCGGCGGCCCGGCGCGCGGCCCAGGCCGGCCAGGTGGAACAGCGCGAATCGCCCGACAAGCCGCTGGATGTGCTGGTGCAGCACCTTGTCACCATCGCGCTGGGGGGCGGCTTTCGCGCCGGCGAACTGTTCGATGAAGTCCGCACCGCCTGGGCCTATCGCGAGCTCACGCGCGAGGAATTCGAATGGGCGCTGGCCTTTTGCGAGCGCGGCGGAGAAAGCCTGACAGCGTATCCCGACTTCCACCGCATCGTGCAGGACGAGGAGGGCATCTACCGGGTGCGCGATCCCGGCATCGCCAAGCGCCATCGGCTGGGCATCGGCACCATCGTGAGCGACGCCGCGATGCAGGTGAAGTACATGAGCGGCGCCAACATCGGCACGATCGAGGAGGGTTTCGTCGCCCGGCTGCGCAAGGGCGACTGCTTCTTCTTCGCCGGCAAGCTGCTGGAGTTCATCCGGGTGCAGGAGATGGCCGCTTATGTCAGGAAGGCCACGCGCAACAAAGGTACGGTGCCGACCTGGCAGGGCAGCAAGATGGCGCTTTCCGCCGAGCTGGGCGAGGCCGTGCTGGAGATGATGCAGCGGGCCGCGCAGGGCGATTTCTTCGAGCCCGAGCTCGAGGCGGCGCGGCCGATGCTGCAAACGCAGGCGCGGCTTTCGCACATTCCGACGCCCGGCGCCGTGCTGGTCGAGACCTTTCGCTCGCGCGAAGGCTGGCATCTCTATATCTATCCATTCGCCGGCCGCCATGTGCACCTGGGGCTTGCCAGCCTGCTGGCGTGGCGGCTGGCGCGCGACCGCCCCAACACGTTCAGCATGTCGGTCAACGACTACGGCTTCGAACTGCTGGCGGCGACTGAATTCGATCTCGCACCGGTGATTGATAAGCAGGTGTTTTCGACCGCCAACCTGCTGCACGATGTCCTGGCTTCGCTCAATTCCAGCGAGCTCGCGCAGCGGCGCTTTCGCGAGATCGCCCGCATAGCCGGCCTGGTGTCGTCGGGTTATCCGGGCCAGCCCAAGAGCACCAGGCAGCTGCAGGCTTCCAGCTCATTGTTCTTCGAGGTGTTTCGCAAGTACGACAGTGGCAACTTGCTGCTCGGCCAGGCGCAGCGCGAAGTGCTGAGCCAGGAACTGGAAATTTCGCGGCTGCGCGCGGCCCTGGTGCGGCTCGCGCGCAAGCCGCTGGATTTCGCCCGGCTGCGGCATCCCAGCCCGATGAGCCTGCCGCTGATGGTGGAGCGCTTTCGCGATCAGCTCACCACCGAGCAGTTGTCGAGCCGGCTGGACCGGATCATCGCCGAGATGGAGCAGGACGCCGGCGCTTGAGACTGGGACGCCCTGCGATCAGCGAAACCGTATGTTAGAGCGCCAATGGACTACAGAGGCTTGGGCACTGTCCGACTGTCGTGGCTGCGTGTTGACCCTATAAAGAAAGAGCGCAAGGGCCTGGGAGCCCTCCGACTCAACATTTCCGGGAAAGGAACGCCATGAAATCATTCCATCAAAAAGGCCTGATGGTGGCCTCGTCGTTGGCCATGCTGCTCGCAGTGGGTGCCTGCGACAAGCTCGATAACCGCGCTGCCGGTACGAGCGCGGATCAGACAGGTCAGAAGAGCAGCCGCGCTGCCAAGGAAGAGACCCAGGACGCCAAGGCACGGGCCAACGCGAAGAATGACAGCACCAAGGCGATGGGCGCCGCGGGCGAGCAGAAGAAGTACTGAATTCAGCAAGTCAAGGTCCGTGACCAGACTGAAGGGCCACCTGCGGGTGGCCCTTTCGTTATGCCTGCGCAAGCGACTGTCCGGTCGATTGCGTCTTGGCTTCGCACGACGTTGAAGCAGAGTCCGCGCGCGCGCGCTGTGGCGGCGGCGACTGGATCACGTCGTGCACGAAACGCAATTTCCTGAGCGCCCCGGCCGTGAGCGCGAAGGGATAGGCGTCGTCTTGTCCCAGGCTGCGATTCAGGCTGTTGAGCAAGAGGGTCAAGGGAATCCATTGCTCGACCAGCTGGTCGAAATCGCCCGGGCCGGTTTCGAACGGATTGACCACCTCCTCGGCTGCGTCCGCCTCGCTGCCGGGCACGAGCAAGCGGGTGCTGTACGAGGCCGCTGTCTCGAGCAGGTCGACCATATGCAGGTAGTGAGCCCAGGTTTCGGCCCAGTCCTCCCAGGGATGGGCCGTGGCATAGGCGCTCACGTGCGACGCCTGCCAGTTGGCCGGCGCGCCGCCTGCGGCGTAGTACGCGTCCAGGGCCTGGCCGTAGCCGGCTCTCTCGTCGCCGAACGTTTCGCGAAACGCGTCGATGCGCCCGCCGTCCGCGACCAGGCGGTCCCAGTAGTAGTGGCCCGACTCGTGCCTCAGGTGGCCGAGCAGCGTGCGGTACGGTTCGTGCAGCGCGACGCGGCGCTGCACGCGCTGCGCATCGTCGGCTTCGGCGATGTTCAGCGTGATCACTCCTTCGCAATGGCCCGTCATCACCTGTTGCCCCGGCAGGTCGGCCAGGAACTCGAACACCGGTCCGTCGCGCTCGCCATTGGGCGGAGCCACTGACACCAGGCCGAGTTTGGCCAGCGTGTAGAACAGCCGGCGCTTGGCCACTTCGATGCGGTACCACCGCTCGCGGTTGTCCGGCACCGACAGGTCCGGCAGGATGCGCGTCTGGCGGCACGACACGCACAAGACATTCGGGTCGGCCGCCTGTACGGCGAAGTTGCAGGCCTGGTACTCGGTGTGGTTGTGGCACAGGCGGTACTGACCGGCTTCGCCCTTGCGGCTGCGCCGGGTCTTGCGACGCCACAGCCACCCGGCGGCTTCTTCATGGGGGATCGGCTCGACCGCGCACAGGGCCAGCCGGTCCGGCAAGAAGGCCAGGGCGCTGCCGCACTGCAGGCACTGCACGTTCTCGAAGAACAGGGGATGGCCGCAGTTGTCGCAGCGGAAAGTTTTCATCGGCTAGGGCTCTCCAAAAGAAAGGCGCGGCCACACGCCGCGCCGGTCGATGCCGTCCCTGGGGCACGGCACCGGTTGACTGGTCATTCATGCCGGCACGCGAGCCGGCCGTGCCTGCCGCGCCGCCGCGGCGTCAGGGCCGCACGGTGAGGTTGTTGAGCACCTGGCGCACGCCTTTGGTGTTGCGCGCGATGTATTCGGCCTGGGCCTTTTCCGCGTTCGACTTGGCAAAGCCCGACAACGAGACGGCCCCATTGAGGGTTTCCACCTTGATGGCGCCGGCGTCCACGGTCTTGTCTTCCACGAACTTGGCCTTCACCGCCGTCGTGATGCTGGCGTCGTCGACATAGGCGCCGACGCTTTCCTGGCCGCGCATGACCGAGCAGCCGGTGGTGACGATGGTGGCACCCGCCAGGACTGCGAATGCGAGGGCTTGGGCGTATTTGTATTTCATGACTTTCTCCCTTCAGTTGATCCGATGTTTCCGGTGCCGAAGCTTCCAAAAGCTCGCCGGACAACCGCACCCCGCCGTCCGGCTCGCGCTCATTCTCAAGGTTCGTGGTCCTTCGGGTAATCGGCTGCGGACAGGGCCGACAGCAGCACCGTGGACAGTTGCGAGGATTTCGCGACGGCCACCAGCAGCCCGCCGACCGAGATCAGCCGCCATGGGCGCGTGATCATGACGACGGCGCCGACCGCGGCGGCGATGCCAACGTACTGCAGCGGCTTTCTTTCCGCGAAGGCCGAAAGCGCGGGGGTGGCCAACTCCAGCCCCATGTGCGCGGGGTGATAGCGCCACCACGTCCTGGCGGCTTGCCTGAAGCGCGCGAACCAACCGGCGCCGCCGCCGTTGGACCTGCGCTCCGGTCCTTCGTGATCGCGCGTTTCGCGTTCGCGCGGGCGCTTCGCGTCGGCGCGTTCGGCCCGGTGCTCGGGTTGCTGGATCTGCTTGATGATGGCCAGGCGAGTCCGCGCCAGCCGGTCGGCGGCATCGCTCATGTTTGCGCCCTGACCGCGCGCAACGCCTGGGCGTCGGCATCGAGCTGGGCTTTTAGTTCGGTAAATGCCTTGGCCGGCAGCCGCTGCCGGCCGACGTTCCAGGCCGCGGCGGAAACCGCCAGGGCGGCGCCCGGCGTCAAGACGAGGGCCCAGTGAAACTCGCCCTGCATGGCCCCGAGCATCACGGCCACGCCGGCGAGTACGAGGAACACGAGCAGGCCGAGGATGGCGACACCCCAGGCAATCGCCCGCTTGGCAACTTCCAAGCCCACGGTGGATGCTTCTTCCTGCACCAGCGCCGCGTAGCCGGCGACATGGTCCACGACCAGTTCCGGACGCCTGATCAGCACCGAAAAAATAGGATGTACCATGCCGTGCCTCGCGCCCGGGCGTTCAGTAGTAATCGCGCCGGCTACGGCTCAGCGCCATCAGCAGCGCGGCCACGGCCGCGCCGATGGCGGCAGCGATCAGCGCCGACTTGATCGGTTCGTCCGCCACGTAGCGCCTGGTTGCGTCCGCATACTCGCCCAGTTGGCGTTGCGCCGCGGCCGTGGCATCGCTCATGCTGCTGGCGCTCTTGCGGGCGAGATCCGTGGCTCCGTAGCGCAGGTCGCGCACCCTCTCGCCGGCCTTGTCCAGCGCCTGGCTGGCGAATTGCTTGGTGCTCTCGAGCGCGTTGCCGGTGGCGCCAAGCGCGTCGTCGGCATAAGCTCCCGCGCGCGCTGATTTGCTGCTGGTGAACATTTGATCCTCTCTAGGTTGGTGGGCGCGGGGCCGCGGCCCCGCGGATACTTGGCGGCGCGGCTAACCCTTGCGCCCGATGCTGATGACGAAAGCGACGATGGCCATGATCACGAAGATGAAGAACAGGATCTTGGCGATCTCGACGGCCCCGGCAGCGATGCCGCCAAAGCCGAAGAGGGCCGCGATCAGCGCAATCACCAGAAATACGATGGCGTAGTGCAACATGTCAACTCCTTGCGGGACGCGCCCGGGTTCAGGCGCCTCGCAAGCCGCGCAATAACGCCTGCAGCAAGGTTAGGCTGTCACGTCATCCGTCGTTGATCAGCGGCAGGCGTGACTGCTTGTCGGTAGGGGGGATGGCTGCCTGTAGGACTGGACCGACGGCGAAAGGGGAGCTTTCGGAAATCACGCACTGCCCGTCACGGCGATGTTGCCCTTGGGAAGGACCGCCGAGATGCGCGTGCCGCTCCCCGGCGCGGAGATCACCGTCAGCCGCCCGCCGGCCGCTTCCACCCGGTGCCGCATGCCGGCCAGGCCGTGGGTCGATGGGCGGATCTCGGCCACGTTGAAGCCCTTGCCGTCGTCCTTGATGTCCACTTCCACGTGGTTGCCGTAGTTGCGCACGCTGATGTCTACCTGCGCGGCGTCCGCGTACTTGCCGACGTTGGTCAGCGATTCCTGGACCAGCCGGTAGACGGTGAGCTGGCGCGATTCGTCCAGTTCGGTCTGTTCGACGCTGGTCATGATCTCCACGCCGGAGCGCTCGGAAAATTCGCGCGCCAGGATTTCGAGCGACGCCGTGAGGCCCAGATTGGCCAGCGAAGACGGGCGCAGGTCCTCGATGATGCGGCGCTTCAGGGCGATGCCGCTGTTGAGCGAGTCGGTCAAGTGCTGCAGCCGCTGCGTGATTTCGGGCGTGGGCTGCGTCCCCAGGCGCGACTTCAGGCGCGCGACGTCAAGCTTGGCCGCCGTCAACAACGCACCCAGCTCGTCGTGCAGCTCGCGGGCCAAGTGGCCCCGTTCTTCCTCGCGCACCTGCTGCAGGTGGGTGGCCAGTTCGGCCAGGGAGGCGGTGCGCTCGCGCACCTGGCGCTCCAGCAGGTCGCGCTCTTTCTGCAGGACCTGCTGTTGCCGCTCGCCGGCGAGCTTGAGCGCCGTGCTCTGGCGCAGGTACAGGTAGAACGCCAGCAAGCCCGCCATCGTGACCGTGGCGATACCGATCCGCGACAGCAGCAGCGACCGGCGCACCTGGACCTGGCTCACTTCCATCCTTGCCGATGCGAGGTTGATGAGCTTGGTGGCCTCATCGCGGATCGCGTCCATGTGCTCCTTGCCGACATCGGTCATGAGAACGAACTTCCAGGCGTCCTCATTGCCTTGCTTGCGCATGCGCACGGACAGGTCCATCTCCGCCAGCTTGCGCTGCACGTTGCGGGTGAGCTGGGCCAGCGTCGTGAACTCGTCCGCGCTGGGGGTATAGATCAGCCGCAGCGCGTCGAGCTGCTGGCCGAGCCCCGCCACTGCCGCGTTATAGGGCTCCAGGTAGCGCGCGTCGCCGGTCAACAGGTAGCCGCGCGAACCGGTCTCGGCGTCCAGCACCAATTGCAGCACCCGGTTCAGCGATGCGCGCACGCGCGAGGCCTCGGCGATCTCGTTGAGTGCCCCGGTCGACTGGTCGTAGCCCGTTTCGTTGATGCCGATCAGGATGCATGCCGCCAGCAGCGCCAGTGCAAGACTGATCGTCACTCTCCGCAAAGGGAACCAACGCATCAATGTCACTCCAAACCGGCCGGGTTGTGCATAAAATTCTGGACCATCATGACTGAAGGGTAAGACGTTTCATCCGAAACTTGGGCACAATGGGCTCAAATTAGACATCCGAGAGACAGACATGATCAAAGTCGGCATTGTGGATGACCACGCGATCGTACGGTCCGGGCTCAAGCAGTTCTTTTCCGAACAGGTCGATCTGCGCGTGGTGGGCGAGGCTGCAAGCGGGCGTGAAGCCATCGACCTGGTGCGGACGACCGAACTCGATGTCCTTGTCATGGACCTGTCGATGCCGGGACAAAGCGGCATCGACGCGCTGGGCATGATTCGCGCCAAGGCGCCGGACGTGGGTATCCTGATTCTTTCCGGCTATCCGGAAGAGCACTACGCGATGAACCTGATCCGGCAGGGCGCCAGCGGCTACCTGAACAAGGAATGCGAGCCGATGGAAATCGTCAATGCGATCCGCACCATCTCGCTTGGCCGGCGCTACATCTCGCCGGCGGTGGCGGAACTGCTGGCGCAGCAGCTCAATCGCAAGGAAGGGGGAGCGCCCCACGAGCAGCTTTCGGAGCGCGAATTCCAGGTGTTCCTCAAGCTCGCGAAAGGCGAAACCGCCGGCGACATCGCCAAGGCGCTTTCGCTGAGCGTCAAGACCGTCAGTACCTACCGCACCCGGCTCATGGAGAAAATGAGCCTGGCGTCCAACAGCGATCTGACTTACTACGCCTTGAAAAACAAGCTGATCGACTGAGGAGCGGCGCTCAGTCATCGGACCCCGGCGCCTCGCACAGTTCGATGCAGTATTCCAGTAGCGCTTCGATTTCATTGGACTTGTCGAACACCGCGTCGGCGCCCAATTGCGCGCAGCGTTGGCGCATGTCCGGCGTGGCATAGTTACTCAGCACCACCACGTGCTGGCGCGGTGCCCTTGCGCGGCATGCTTCGAGCACGGCCAACCCGCTGCCTTGTTTCAGGAACAGGTCCACGACGGCCAGATCCCATTGGTGCCGGCCGAGCCATCCTTTCGCCTCGTTCTCGGTTTCGGCCCAACCTAGCGCCTCGATCGAGGCCAGTTCTTCCAGGGTGCCGATCAGGTTTTCGCGGATCGTGGCGTTGTCTTCGATGATGTACGTTTTCAGTTGCACCGTGATATCCAGCTGAGGGCGCTGGCGCGTTCCTGTCGAGCACTATGCGGTGTTCGAGCTGTATCGGGGTGTGTCATCAGGCTTGGGTCATTGTGCCAGTCGTCCAGCGGCGGTGGCGTAGGAAGGAGCCTACGTTCCGCTTGTAGGCAAGCGCTGACCAAAGTTCTCGACGGCTACTGACCGCGCAACATTTTTTCACCGTGCACACTAGGCTGAAACAGCCGCGCCATCAGCCGGCCTGTCCTGGAATCGCGCAATGAAATTGTTGATCGAATCAGCCATGGTGTTTTTCGGCACCTCGATAGCGGCGGCACTGGTGGCCCTGGCGTGGCCCGCCAGCGTGGAATTGGTGGCCGCTCAAGCGCCGGTCACGGCGCTCAAACCGGCAGCGCAACAGCTGGCATCTGGCCTCACGGCCGAGCGGCCTGCTCGTTGACGGAGTCCCATGGACGGCGCGGCCGCTACCGCAAGGCCCCGCGAGCAGGGGCTTTGGGCCAAGGTGCTGGCCGGCATCCTGGTCGTCGTCGGTCTGCTGGTGCTGCTGGTTGCGTTCTTTCCCTGGGACACGCTGCGCGGTCCGCTGAACCGCTATGTCAGCGACAAGACCGGACGCCGCTTCGAAATCACGCGCAAGCTCGATGTCAAGGTTGGCCGCACCACCCGGATCCTGGCAGACGGCATCGAGATGGAGAACCCCGAGTGGGCCAGTGACCCGCACCTGCTGAAGGCCGAAGGCGCCGAAATCCAGATCGAGCTGCTGCCGCTGCTCGATCGCCGCATCGAGCTGCCGCTGGTCGAGTTGCGAAAGCCCCAGCTGGGATTGCAAGTCGAGGCGGATGGACGCCGCAGCTGGGCCCTGGGACGCGACACGGCGGATCCGCACAACATTCCGCAGATCGGCGCGCTCGTGGTCGATCAGGGCACGGTGCATTTCATCGCGATGCATCGCGGGGCCGACATTCACACCGATTTCGCGATCGAAGCGGCGCCGCCGCCGGCGCCCGGCAAGCCGGCGATGCCCCTGAGTTTCAAGTCGAAGGGCACCTGGCAAAAGGAGCCGTTTACCGCGCAGGGCCGTACCGGCAACGTGCTTTACCTGAGCGCGCCGCTGCGCCATCCGTTCCCGATGGAGGTCAAAGCGACTGCCGGGGCGACAACTTTGCGCGCCAGCGGCTCGATCGCCAGCCTGGCGACATTGGAGGGAGCCGACGCTGTGGTCAGCCTGCAAGGGCGCGACCTGGCCGACCTGTACAAACTGGTCGGCGTGGTGCTGCCCGCGACCCCGCGTTATTCGCTGCACGGCAATGTGTCGAAGGAAGGCGAGGTCTGGCACGTGCGGCAGATCGACGGCAAGCTGGGCAATTCGGACCTCGCGGGCGAGGTGTCGTTCGACCGCGCACGCTCAGTGCCGCAGCTGACGGGGAAAGTGCGATCGCGCTCGCTCGATTTCGATGACCTGGCGCCGCTGGTGGGGTTGCCCGAACAGCCGCGCAGCGCGGCGGCGCTGCCCCAGGTTCCGGGTACGCGCCCGGCGCCGGCGCCCAACGCGAGGACGGCGCGCGACTCCAGCCGCAAGGTCCTGCCCGTCGCCGGCCTCGACCTGGCGCGGCTGAAGGCGATGGAGGCGGACGTGAGCTACTCCGCTGCACACGTGAGCCACGTCAGGCAACTTCCGCTGGATCGAATGAATGTGCACGTCAGGCTCAAGGGCGGTGTCCTGCAGCTCGATCCGATGAACCTCGGTGTCGCCGGGGGCAACGTCGCCGGGCGCCTGCGCATCGACGGCAACAGCGACCCGGCGGCCGTCGAGGCCCGCCTCGACGCGCGTGCGCTCGAGTTGAACAAGCTGTTCCCGCGGGTGACGCTGATGCACGCCAGTTTCGGCAAGATCCACGGCGATGTCGACCTCAAGGGCCGCGGCAATTCGGTCGCCCAGATGCTGGGCACGTCTTCGGGCGGCGTCGCCCTTCTGATGGGAAGCGGCGAAATCAGCAACCTGCTGCTCGAGATCGCCGGGCTGGATGGAGGCGAGATCATCAAGTTCCTGATCGGCGGCGACCGGAACGTGACGCTGCGCTGTGCCGCCGCTGCGTTCGACGTGGACCATGGACTGATGGACAGCCGCGCACTGGTGCTCGATACGAGCGATACGGTGATCTACGGCAACGGCCAGGTGAGCCTGGCCAACGAATCGATCGATCTCACGCTGCGGCCGTACCCCAAGGACAGGAGCATCCTCGCGCTGCGCTCGCCGCTCAAAGTGGCCGGCAATTTTGCCGGACCGAAGATCGGCCCCGAGAAAGGTACGCTGGCGGGGCGGGCGGGCGCGGCGCTGGCCCTCGCCGCGATCAACCCCCTGCTGGCGCTGGCGGCGACGGTGGAAACCGGTCCCGGCCAGGACGCCAATTGCGGGCCTGCATTGCGCGAAGCCGCGTCGCCTTATGCCGCGGCGCGCATCGCGGCCATGTCGCAGCCACCGCCGGGCAAGGACAAGGCACGCGTGCTCGGGGGCCCCGCTGCAGCGCCAACGGGCACGGAGGATCAGCACCTGGCGAACGGTGAAGCGGGGCAGCATGCGCCGCTCGCGTCGCGCGGCCGGCCCAACGCGCAATAGGCCTCTGCTCGTCACTGTCGTTGCGGCCGCTTCAGCCGGCTTCAGGACAGTGCTCGAGCCGCAATCGGCCTGGCATGGCCGCAACTTCGGGCGGTGTAAGCTACGCATCCGGAATTCGCTACAAGAGCTGAAAGCTGCTGGAGCAACGATGATTCACTTTGTATTGCACGATCCTCGCGACACCGTGGCTGTGGTGGTGGTCGAGGGGGTGAAGGCGGGCGCCGAACTTACCGGCTGGATCATGGACGACGACCGCAAGGTGAACCTGGTCGCGCGCCAGGACATCCCGATCGGCCACAAGATCGCGTTGAAGGACATGGCGGTGGGCGACACCGCGATCAAGTACGGCAGTGACATAGGCAAGGTGGTGGCGCCGATCCAGGCCGGCCAGCACGCCCATGTCCACAACATCAAGACGAAGCGGTGGTAGCGATCATGTCCAGCATCAATTCAGAAACGACCTTCCTGGGCTATCGCCGCGAAAACGGCCGCGTAGGGGTGCGCAACCATGTCATCGTCCTGCCGCTGGACGACCTGTCCAACGCGGCGGCCGAGGCCGTGGCCCACAACGTCAAAGGGGCGATGGCGATTCCGCATCCCTATGGCCGCCTGCAATTCGGTGCCGATCTGGACTTGCATTTCCGTACGCTGATCGGCACCGGCTGCAACCCGAACGTCGCCGCCGTGGTCGTGATCGGCATCGAGGACGCCTGGACGAAAAAGGTGGTGGACGGCATCGCCGCGACCGGCAAGCCCGTGAGCGGCTTCGGCATCGAAGGCCACGGCGACCACGACACCATCATGCGCGCCAGCAGGGCCGCGCGCGAATACGTGCAGTGGGCCAGCGAGAAGCAGCGCGAGCGCTGCGCGATCCGCGAGCTGTGGGTTTCGACCAAGTGCGGCGAGTCCGACACCACTTCCGGCTGCGGCTCCAACCCCACGGTGGGCAACGCCTTCGACAAGCTGCATCCCCTGGGCAACTACCTGTGTTTCGGCGAAACGACCGAAATCACCGGCGGTGAACACATCGTGGCCGCGCGCTGCGCCAGCGACGCGGTGCGCGAGAGATTCATGTTCATGTTCAACCGCTACCAGGACGTGATCAACCGCCACAAGACCAGCGATCTGTCCGACTCCCAGCCGACCAAGGGCAACATCGCCGGCGGCCTGACGACGATCGAGGAAAAGGCGCTGGGCAACATCCAGAAGATCGGCAAGAAGTGCACGGTGGACGGCGTCATCGACAAGGCCGAGATTCCCACGCACCCCGGCCTGTGGTTCATGGACTCGTCCAGTGCCGCGGCGGAGATGGTGACGCTGCTGGCAGCGGCGGGTTTCGTCGTGCACCTGTTTCCCACCGGGCAGGGCAACGTGATCGGCAACCCGATCCTGCCCGTCATCAAACTTTGCGCCAATCCGCGCACGGTGCGGCTCATGAGCGAGCACGTCGACCTCGACATCTCGGGGCTGCTGCAGCGTGAGATCACCCTGGACGAGGCTGGCGACAGGTTGCTGGAAATGACGCTGCGCACCGCGAACGGCCGGTTCACGGCCGCCGAGGCGCTGGGCCATCGCGAGTTCGTGCTGACGCGGCTTTACGAATCGGCTTGACGGGGCGGGCGGACGCAGATCCTCGCGTCGCGGCAGGCGGTACCCGGCGAGGGCTCACGCTGTTGCGGTCGCCGCTTCGCGCCGACTTCGCTGCGCTGCTCGGCCTGGGGTCGGCGTCGCGGAACTCACTACGGGCCCTAAGGCCCCTCCGTTCAAACAGCCGCGACGAGCTAGTTGACGAAGCGCGCTAAAGCGCGCCCGACTCCAGACCGAGCATCACAGCCGCCCCAGAGATCGCCCCCGCCGGGCACCGCCTGCCGCGAGCCAACGTGGTGGGTGTGCGCGACGATTACCAACAACGTCTCTGCAAAGGCGGGGCCGGGCAGGCCGCGGCGCATCGATCACGCGAGGCTGCCTCGCGTTTGCTCGATTCTCGTGGCCGCGCGCGACAGCGCGCATCGTGAACTGACTCGTCGCGGCTGTTTGAACGGAGAGAGCTTCAGGCGAACGCAGAGAGTTCCGCGACGGGGCCACGAGAGAGAGCAAACTCGAGGGAAGTCGGTGCGCAGCAGCGACCTGCTCGCGGATGCGCCGCGGCCTGCCCGGCCCCGCCTTTGCCGCGAGGTCTGCGAGCATCTGCCGCTCGCATTCGTAGAAGCGGTTTTAGCCGGCCCGCCCCTTGCACACCGGACACTCCATGTTCCGCGGCACCCGAACTTCGTTCCATTCCATCGACCGGCCATCGAGCATCTGCAGCCGGCCGGCCAGCGAGGTGCCGGCGCCCGCGAGCAGCTTCAGCGCTTCGGCCGACTGCATTGCGCCGATGATGCCCACCAGCGGCGCGAACACACCCATCGTGGCGCAGCGCGTTTCCTCGAACTCGTCGGAAGGGGCGAACACGCAGGCGTAACAGGGCGATCCGGCATCGCGCGTGTCGTACACCGAAATCTGGCCGTCGAAGCGGATGGCCGCGCCCGACACCAGCGGCTTGCGGTGGTGCACGCACGATGCGTTGACCGCATGCCGGGTCGTGAAGTTGTCGCAGCAATCCAGAACGACGTCGGCTTCCGGCACCAGCTCATCGAGCAGTGCCGCATCCGCGCGTGCCACGACCGCCCGCACTCGGGGCTCCGGATTGATGGCGGCGATCGCCAGCTGCGCGGATTGCGACTTGGGCTGGCCAAGGCGCGCGACGTTGTGCGCGATCTGCCGCTGCAGGTTGGTCAGGTCCACCGTGTCGTGGTCCACCAGCGTGATGCGCCCCACGCCGGCCGTGCCCAGGTACAGCGCAACCGGCGAGCCCAATCCGCCCGCGCCGATTACCAGGGCGTGGGCGGCCATCAGGCGTTCCTGCCCTTCCACGCCGATTTCCTCGAGCAGGATGTGGCGCGAATAGCGCAGCAACTGGTCGTCCGTCATGAGACGCATTGTCGCGCAAGGCTTACGACCCCTTTTTCGCCGGTGTATAGAAACATGCGCGCCGCGGAAATGGCGTAAGGCATTGAATCAATTGAGGAATTTGCGACTCGCCGGGCAGGGTGCATAGGCCCGATGTACTTCGCCCGCGCCGCCGAGGCGCCTGAGGCCGCAGCTGGGACCGGGCCGGCCCGGCCCCGAAACGCTAAGCCCTTGACTTCAAAGGCAAATGCTCACGGGCCGCCGACTTGGCACGGCTGATGCGTAAGCCAGTGCACACAGAACAGAGCCGGCAACATGACCACCAATCCAGCCAAGATCCTGATCGTCGACGACGAAGAAGTCGTCCGCCTCAGCTACATGCGCATCCTGGCCGCCACCAACTGCCATGTCAAAGCGGCGTGGACCTGGTTGCAGGTTGCCCAGGCGATGCAGCAGGAACCTTTCGACGTCGTGCTGCTGGACCTGCGCATGCCGGAAATGGATGGAATGAAGGTCCTGAAAGCGCTCAAGAGCAAGTGGCCCGAGAGCGAAGTGATCATCATCACCGGATACCCCACGCTCGAATCCGCCAAGGAAGCCGTCGCGCTCGGAGCCTACGACTACCTGACCAAGCCGATCGGCCCCGAGCAGGTCATAGACGCCGCCAACGCGGCGATGCTGCACAAGCGGTGGGCAATGCACAACGAGGCCGATTCGCACCGCGAACCGGGCCAGGAACCAGTTTCTCCCGCAGTACCCGGCCGGGCTTCCGACAAGCCCATTTTCTGAGGAAATTACCATGAGTGCGCTTCGTAAAGTTCTGGTCGTGGATGACGACCCGGTGGTTGGCAAGAGTTTCAACCGCGTTCTTTCCGACAAGGGCTACATCGTGGTCACCGCCGCCGACGGCTTTGACGCGCTGATGAAGCTCAAGGCGGAAAAATACGATGTCGTCTTCACCGACATCAAGATGCCCGGCATGGACGGCCTGGAAGTGGCCGAACAGGTCAAGGCGCGGCAGCCTTGGACGCCCGTCGTGATCGTCACTGGTTTCGGCACCGCCGCGAACGAGGAGAGGGCGCGCGCGGCCGGCGTCTGCGGCTTCCTGCACAAGCCGCTCTCGCCCGAGATGATCGAGGACAGCACCGCCAATGCGCTGCGGTCGGAGCCGATCTCCGTGGTCGAACAGGCAGTCGCGCCGGTAGCGGCGCAGCCCGCGGCCGCCGAGGTGGCGAATACCGGCGGCACGTTCAAGAACATGGCGCTGTTCCTGTCGGCCCCCTTCATCGGCCTGCTCTATGCGGTGTTGCTGCCCTTCGTGGGCCTTGGCATGCTGGCCTGGTTCGCCGCAAAGGCGCTGGCGTCGCACCCCAAGGGCCGCCAGGTGGTGCGGTTCGCGGCCTTCGCGCTCAAGATGGTCGCAGCCCCGTTCGTCGGCCTCGCCTACATCATCGTGCTGCCATTCGCTGCCATGGGAATGCTGGCCTGGATGGCTGCCAAGGCGCTGCTCGCGCCGGCGCGTGCCGGGTCGGCCGCGACAGCCGCGACGGCCACGGTCGAGTGAGAGAATATTGAAGGCAAGAGGACAGAGAGGACGCCATGACAAGCAAACCAGGTGAAACGGTGGGCCTGCCGCGCCGCAACAGGGCCTTCTTCGGCGCTGTTGTGGCGGTGGCATTTGCGCTGCTGGGCCTCACCGCCCAGGCCGCCGCCCCGAACGACGCAACCCTGTCGAAAGAGGACAAGGTGTGCCTCGACTGCCACGCCAAGCCGGGCCTGGAGAAAACCCTGGCGAGCGGCGAAAGGCTCTCGCTGGTGATCCCGGCCAAGGGCTTTGCCCAGTCGGTGCACCTCAAGGGTGGCTGCGAAGGCTGCCACTCGGACATCGACCTGAAGACCCACGAGAAGGAACCGAAGGCCATCGCCGGCAAGCGCGCCTTTGCGCTGGCGCAGATGGAAACCTGCCGCGACTGCCACAAGAAGACCGTCAAGCAGTACGAAGACAGCGTGCACTCCGCGCTGGTGCGTGACGGCAGCGCCAAGGCCCCGCTGTGCTCCGACTGCCACAACCCGCACGCGACCCGCTCGGCCAAGGAAAAGGCCAGCGGCCCGGCCGAACCGGTGGCCTGCCAGAAATGCCACCAAAGCGTCACGGCGGCGTTTGCCGAAAGCATCCATGGCCGCACCGGCGACGAAGCGCTGGCATGCAAGGACTGCCACCAGACCCACAGCGTGAAGGCCGCTTCGTTTGGCGACAACATGAAGAGCCAATGCGTGTCGTGCCACCGCGAAGTGGTCAAGTCGCATGCCGAATGGCTGCCCAATACCGAAAGGCATCTCGAGGCGATTTCCTGCCCTGCCTGCCATTCACCGGGCGCGACCCGCCGGGTCAACCTGCGAATCTACGAAGGCAACGCACCGCAGCAAGCCGCTGAAAAAGTGGGTGTGCCGAAGTTCGTGAAGATGGCGAACTGGGCTGACCCGAAAGGCTCCGGCCTGGACGCGCGCGCCCTGTGGAGCCTGCTGCAGGATTTCAACAACAACGGATCGCAAGGCAAGACCGTGCTGCGCGGGCGCCTCGAAGTGCAAACGGGCATCCAGGCGCACCAGCTCGGCGAAAAAGCCCTGGCGCTGAAGGACTGCGACACCTGCCACCGCGAAGGCGCCGCGTCGTTCCAGGCCGTGACCGTGAGCATGGCCGGACCGGACGGCAGGCCGCTGCGGCACGACGCCAGCAAGGGAATGCTCAATTCAATCGAATCG
>DATNBX010000137.1:0-8075 GCA_035571795.1 Ramlibacter sp. | reverse complement strand
GGTGCAGGCGCCGCAATCGCCTTCGCCGCAGCCTTCCTTGGTGCCGGTGGCGCCCAGGTCCTCGCGCAGCAGTTCCAGCAGGGTCCGGTCGGGTGGTACATTGCTCAGCGAAACAAGCTCGCCGCGCCGGATGAATCTGATCGTCTTGCCTTCCATGAAGTCCAGTATGGCCGAACGCGGCGACAAACCCAAGTGAGCGTCCCAAGACTCCAGCTCGCCCACGTCACCAAGCGCTACCCGGCCGTGGTAGCCAACGACGACGTGTCGCTCGCCGTGCAGGCCGGGGAAACCCACGCCGTGCTGGGCGAGAACGGCGCCGGCAAGTCGACGCTGATGAAGATCATCTACGGCTCGGTCAAGCCGGACGAAGGCAGCGTGCTGTGGAACGGCCAGCCCGTGCACATCCGCAACCCGCAGGAAGCGCGCGCGCTGGGCATCAGCATGGTGTTCCAGCACTTCAGCCTGTTCGACACGCTGACCGTGGCCGAGAACGTCTGGCTGGGCCTGGAAAAGAGCCTGACGCTCGGCGAGGTGACGCGCAGCATCACGGCCAAGGCCGGCGAGTACGGGCTGGACATCGACCCGGCCCGGCCGGTGCACACACTGTCGGTGGGCGAGATGCAGCGGGTCGAGATCATCCGCGCGCTGCTCACCAATCCCAAACTGCTGATCCTGGACGAGCCGACTTCGGTGCTGACGCCGCAAGCGGTGGAAAAGCTGTTCGTGGTCCTGAAGAAACTCGCCTCCGAGGGCTGCAGCATCCTGTACATCAGCCACAAATTGCACGAGATCCGCGAGCTGTGCACGGCCTGCACCGTGCTGCGCGGCGGCAAGGTCACGGGCGTGTGCAATCCGCAGCTCGAGTCGAACGCCTCGCTGTCGCGCCTGATGATCGGGGCCGAGCCGCCGCAGCTCGAGCACCACGACCGCCGGCCCGGCGAGATGGTGCTGAAGGTTCAGGACCTGAGCCTGGCCCGGGGCGACCAGTTCGGCGTCGACCTGGACGGCATCTCGCTCGAAGTGCGGGCCGGCGAAGTGGTCGGCATCGCGGGCGTTTCCGGCAATGGCCAACAGGAGCTGCTCTATGCGCTATCGGGCGAGGACCCGCGGGCGCAGCCGCCGACGATCCAGGTGTTCGGCAAGGCGGCCGGCCACTTCGGCCCGGCGCACCGCCGCCACCTGGGCGTGCACTTCATCCCGGAGGAACGGCTGGGCCGCGGCGCGGTCCCCTCGCTGAGCTTGGCGCACAACCTCATGCTCACGCGCACCGAGTCGATCGGCAAGAGCGGCTGGATCGACGTCAAGGCACTGCAGCGGCAGGCTGCGGACATCATCCGCCGCTTCAACATCAAGGCCGGCGGGCCGCACGCGGCGGCCCGATCGCTGTCGGGCGGCAACCTGCAGAAATACATCGTCGGGCGCGAGATCGACGCCAACCCCAAGTTGCTGATCGTGTCGCAGCCGACCTGGGGCGTGGACGTCGGCGCCTCGGCGCAAATCCGCGGCGAGATTCTCGCGCTGCGCGATGCGGGCTGCGCCGTGCTGGTGGTCAGCGAGGAGCTGGAAGAGCTGTTCGAGATCAGCGACCGGCTGCATGTGATCGCCAAGGGCCGCCTGTCGCCGTCGATCAACCGGGCGCGGGCGAGCGTTTCGCTGATCGGGGAATGGATGAGCGGGCTGTGGGGAGTGCAGCAGCTGCGGGAGTCGGCCTCCAACACTGCCCCCACCCCCGCCCTCCCCCGGAGGGGGAGGGGGCAAGATGAGGGTCAGCATGCTTAAGCTCGAACCCCGTGCCGAGGCCTCGCGATTCTGGAGCCTGGCGTCGCCGCTGCTGGCGCTCGCGATCACGGTCGTGATCGGGGTCGTCCTGTTCGTCGCGCTCGGCAAGGACCCGGTCAGGGGCCTGCAGGTGTTCTTCTGGGAGCCGATCAAGTCGCCTTATGCGTTGGGCGAGCTCATGGTCAAGGCGACCCCGCTGCTGATCATCGCGCTGGGCCTGGCCGTCTGCTTCCGCTCCAACGTCTGGAACATCGGCGCCGAAGGCCAGTTCGTGATCGGCGCGGTGGCGGCCGGCGGCGTGGCGTTGCTGGCCGACAAGGACACCGGCCGCTGGATCGTCATGGCCATCGTGCTGGCGGGCATGCTCGGCGGGATGGCCTGGGCGGCCATCGTGGCGTTCCTGCGCGAAAAGTTCAACGCCAATGAAATCCTGGTCAGCCTGATGCTGGTCTACGTGGCCGATCTCGTGCTGAGCTACCTGGTTTATGGCCCGTGGAAAGACCCGGCCGGCTACAACTTCCCGCAGACCAAGACCTTCGAGGCGGTGACCCAGATCCCGCGCATGATGCAAGGATCGCGCGTCAGCATCGGCCTGGTGGTCGCGCTGGCAGGAGTGGCCGGGCTGTGGATCTTCCTGTTCCGCACCCGCGCCGGCTTCGCCCAGCAGGTCGGCGGACTGGCGCCGGCGGCGGCGCGCTATGCCGGCTTTTCCTCGCGCAAGGCACTGTGGCTCGCGCTGCTGGCTTCCGGCGGCGCCGCGGGCCTGGCCGGCGCGCTGGAAGTGGCGGGCCCGATCGGCCAGCTCACGCCTTATGTGCCGGCCGGCTACGGCTTCGCGGCCATCATCGTCGCTTTCGTCGGGCGGCTGCATCCGGTCGGCATGGTGTTTTCCGCCGTCCTGATGAGCATGTTCTACATCGGCGGCGAACTGGCGCAGTCGCGCCTGGGCCTGGCCAAGTCGCTGACCGGCGTGTTCCAGGGCTTGTTGCTGTTCACGCTGTTGGCATGCGACACGCTGATGGCGTACCGGATCCGCTTCGCCCCCACAGGCCTGAAGGAGGCCGCATGAAGCGAAGGGCGAGGGGCCCCATTTATGGGGATCGACCAGCGCAGTGCGGCCATGGCCCCCGACGCCAGGCCCGTTCGATCCACGATGATCTGTCGGAGGGGGCGCGCTGATGGAGTCCTACTCGCTGCTGTTCGCGGCCACGCTCAACGCCGGCACCGTGCTGGCGCTCGCGGCGCTGGGGCTGCTGATCAACGAGAAGGCCGGCATCGTCAACCTCGGCGCCGAGGGCATGATGCTGTGCGCCGCCCTGGCCGGGTTCGCCACCGTCGTCCACACGGGCAGCGACTGGCTGGGCTTCGCGGCGGGGATCGGGGCCGGGGCGCTGCTGGCGGCGATCTTCGGGGTGCTGGTGATCTGGCTCAACACCAACCAGTACGCCAGCGGCCTGGCGCTCAGCCTCTTCGGCGCGGGTTTTTCCGCTTTCGCCGGGACCGCCTATGTGCAGGAAAAGCTGCACGAGCGGCCGCGCTTTTCCATTCCCGTGCTGGGCGACATTCCACTGATCGGCCCGGCGTTGTTCCGCCAGCACCCGATGGTGTACCTTGCGATCGCGCTGGTGGCCTGGCTGATCTGGTTCCTGTACCGCTCGCGCTCGGGGCTGGTGCTGCGCTCGGTGGGCGAATCGCCGGAGTCGGCGCACGCGCTGGGCTACCCGGTGCGGCGGATCCGGCTGGCGGCGGTGCTGGCCGGCGGCGCGCTGTGCGGGCTGGCCGGCGCCTATATCGCCATCATCTACACGCCGCTGTGGGTGGAAGGCATGGTGGCGGGCAAGGGCTGGATCGCCCTGGCACTGACGACCTTCGCCACCTGGCGGCCGGTGCGGGTGCTGCTGGGCGCCTACCTGTTCGGCGGCGTGACCATGCTGCAGTTCCACCTCCAGGGCATCGGGGTCGACGTGCCCAGCCAGTTCCTGAACATGCTGCCCTATGTCGCCACCATCGTGGTACTGGCGCTGATCTCCCGCAACCCGGCCTGGATCCGCGTCAACATGCCCGCATCGCTTGGAAAACCTTTTTATCCCGGCTCATAATCCCGTGTTTCGCATTCCCTCACTCCCCGGACAAGGATCTCACATGACCGACCTGAAGAAACGCTCGATGTTGCAACTGGCGGCGCTGTCAGCGATCGCTGCCACGGCCCTGGTGGGCTGCGGCAAGAAGGAAGAGGCGGCGCCCCCGGCTGCCCCCGCACCCGCGCCCGCCGTCGCGCCCGCGGCCAAGGCCGAGCCGCTGAAGATCGCGTTCGCCTACGTCGGCCCGGTGGGCGACGGCGGCTGGACCTTCGCGCACGACAACGGCCGCAAGGCGCTCGAAAAAGAGTTCGGCGACAAGATCGCGACCAGCTTCGTCGAAAAAGTGCCCGAGTCGGCCGATGCCGAGCGGGTGCTTCGCGACATGGTGGGGCAGGGCAACAAGCTCGTCTTCGGCACCACCTTCGGCTACATGGAGCCGATGCTCAAGGTCGCTGCCGACAACAAGGGCGTCAAGTTCGAACACGCGACCGGCTACAAGAACGCCGAGAACCTGCGTTCCTACGACAGCCGCACCTATGAAGGCGCCTACATGGCCGGCGTGATCGCCGGCAAGATGACCAAGACCAACACGCTGGGCGTGGTCGGCTCGATCCCGATTCCCGAGGTGGTCCGCAACATCAACAGCTTCACGCTCGGCGCGCAGTCGGTCAACCCGAAGGTCAAGACCAAGGTGGTGTGGGTCGGCGAGTGGTTCGCGCCGCCGAAGGAAACCGAAGCGGCTACCTCGCTCATCAACGGCGGCGCCGACGTGCTGATGCAAAACACCGATTCGCCCGCGGTGCTCAAGACCGCCGAGAGCATGGGCAAGCGCGCCTTCGGCTGGGACAGCGACATGAGCAGCTACGGCCCCAAGGCCCACCTGGGCTCGGCCGTGATCAACTGGGCGCCGTACTACATCTCCACGGTGAAAGAAGTGCTGGAAAACAAGTGGAAGACTTCGCCGACCAAGATCTGGTGGGGTGTGAAGGAAGGCTCCATCGACTTCGTCTCGCTCGCGGCCGACGTGCCCGAGGACGCGAAGAAGAAGCTGGACGAAGTGAAGGCCGGCCTGAAGGACGGCAGCTTCGCGATCTGGAAAGGCCCGATCAGCGACAACACCGGCAAGGAAGTGTTGCCCAAGGACAAGGTCGCCGACGACGAGTTCCTCGGCGGCATCAATTTCTATGTCAAGGGTGTGGAAGGCAAAGTGCCGGGCGCGGACAAAAAATGATTCACTTTGAAAACGCCTGGAGGCGTTTTCAAAGTGGTCTGATCGGATGAGAAAGCGCGGCCAAGCCGCGCTTTCTCATTGAGAGCCGCACTCCATGTTATTGCGTGCGGCCGGTGCCCCTGCGGGGAGTGATAGCGCCACATCACTGTTCCTGCGGCCGGGGTGCCCCTGCGGGGAAGCGCCAATCGCGCTACGCTTGCGCGCATGCCATTCACCAAGCCGATCCCCGCTGAGCGCCTCCCCGAGTTGCTGGCGCGGATGCCCAAGGCCGAGCTGCACATCCACATCGAAGGCTCGCTCGAGCCGGAGCTGATCTTCGCGATGGCGCAGCGCAACGGCGTGCGCATTCCGCACGCCAACGTCGATGAACTGCGCCGGGCCTACGCCTTCACCAACCTGCAAAGCTTCCTGGACATCTATTACGCCGGCGCCAGCGTCCTGCTGACGGAGCAGGACTTCTTCGACATGGCCTGGGCCTACCTTGAGAAGGCCGCCGCCGACAACGTGGTCCACGCCGAAATCTTCTTCGACCCGCAGACCCACACGGCGCGCGGCGTCGCCATGGAAACCGTGATCGAGGGCTTGCATCGAGCTTGTATCCAGGCCGGCCCGGCGCTCGGTGTCAGCGCATCGCTGATCCTGTGCTTCCTGCGGCACCTGAGCGAGCGCGAAGCGTTCGAAACGCTGGAGCAGGCGCTGCCCCTGCGCGAGAAGTTCATCGGCGTGGGGCTGGACTCGAGCGAAGTGGGCCATCCGCCGGAGAAATTCGCGCGAGTGTTCGCGCGCTGCGAAGAGCTGGGCCTGCACCGGGTGGCGCACGCCGGCGAGGAGGGACCGCCGGCCTACGTTTGGACCGCGCTGGATGTGCTGCGGGTCGAACGCATCGACCATGGCGTGCAGTCCAGCAAGGACGCCGCGCTGATGGAGCGGCTCGCGCGCAGCCGCATCCCGCTCACGGTCTGCCCGCTGTCCAACCTCAAGCTGTGCGTCTTTCCCACGCTGGCCGACCACAACATCGGGCAGCTGCTCGACGCGGGCCTGGTCGCCACACTCAATTCCGACGATCCCGCCTACTTCGGCGGCTACCTGAACGACAACTTCATCCAGACGTTCGAAGCGGCCGGCCTCACCGCGGCGCACGCCTACCAGCTCGCGAAGAACAGCTTCGAGGCGAGCTTCATCCACGAGTCGATGAAGCGCCGCTACACCGACCTGCTGGACGCGACCTTCGCGGCGTTCTGAGAACGGGGCTCGATCAAGGATCGCCGGCGCCAGGTCCGCGAGGAGCTGCGACGAAGCGTCACCGGCGATACCACTGCCGCAACTCGATCGGATTGCCATCCGGATCGCGAATCTCGGCGCGGGCGTAGTCGGCCCGCTTCACCGGGCCCCACGCTGCCTCGACGCCCTTCTCTTTGAGGGCGGCCAGCGCACTGTCCATGTCATCTACCTCGAGGGCAAGGCACTGCCAGCCGAGCCGCTGCTCCGCGCTGCGAGCTGGGATGGATTGGGCTTCCGGATAGCACATCACCTCGACGGTGGAGCCGCCGAGGTCGAGGTACACGAGCTCCAGTGGCCCGAAAGGAGTCTGGGGAATCCGAGCGCGCTCGCGCTCGCGGAAGCCGAGCACGCCGCTATAGAAGGCGATCGTGCGTTCGAGCGCCGCGGTGAGCAGTTCGACATGGTCGATCCGTTTGAACATGCAATCTCCTGGGTAGCCGCCCCGCGCGTTTTGGCGAGGCCTTTGCTAATGCTAACGAATCCGTGACGCCTGATGTTCGCGTGGAAGGGCCTGTCAAGTCTCACCGCATGTACTAGCGCTCCCCGGTCCAGCCCAAAACATTTTGCTCCGCGAAGATGAATCCGTTGAGCGAGCTGATGTGGCTGCGCGCCTCCTCAGTGAAGTCGTAGCCGATCACGGCGAGTTGAATCGACGGTCTCTCGATGCCACTCAGCGCCTTCTTGAGGTCCTCCAAGGTCACCACATGCCCCTCACCGGTCTCGAAAACGAGAAGATCGATAGGGCCAGCACCCAATGCAGCGATATTGACGATCGTGCGATAGCGCTGCGGCAACCGCGACCAAACGCCAGCTGGATCTACACCGGAGTGAAGCGAAGCCATTATTCCCATATCGAATGTCCAACGTAGAGGTAATCGCGCCATCGTAGGCGATCTCGCGTTGACCGGCATGCCAGGCCGCAGGATGCATGAACTGATACGCAGCAGCCTCTTTCACTAAGTCGCCAAACCGGGCCGCTGTTGCCAGCGGCCGGGCTAAAATCTCGTCGACAGACCGGCGCCCCGGCGGCTTTTGTTTTTTCTTCATTGCGGGGCCATGTAGAGGACCACCATGTACAAAAACCTCGCAGCCGTGCTCGCGGCCGCCTGTTTTCTCTCTCCCGTCTTTTCCCAGACCCCGGCCGCGCCCAAGGCGCCGGCGGAACCGGTGAAGGTCGCCTTCGTCTATGTCGCTCCGATCACCGACGCCGGCTGGGTGCACCAGCATGAACGGGGCCGCCAGGCCGTCGAAGCCGCTTTTGCCGGCAAGGTGAAGACGAGCTATGTGGAGAACGTGCCCGAAGGCGCAGACTCCGAGCGGGTTATCCGCGACCTGGCCAAGCAGGGCAACAAGCTGATCTTCACGCCGAGCTTCGGTTACATGGAGCCGACGCTGAAAGTCGCAAAGGACTTCCCCGACGTCAAGTTCGAATCGATCACCGGCTACAAGACGGCGCCCAATGTCGCGGTCGCCAACGCGCGCTACTACGAGGGCCGCTATCTGGCCGGCATCGCGGCCGGGCGCATGACCAGCAGCAACGTGGCCGGTTACGTCGCCGGCTTTCCGATCCCCGAAGTGCTGCAGGGCATCAACGCCTTCACGCTGGGCATGCGCTCGGTCAACCCGAAGGCGCAGGTCAAGGTGGTGTGGCTGAACGCCTGGTTCGACCCGCCGCGCGAACGCGACGCGGCCATGACGCTGTT
>DATNBX010000136.1:0-7028 GCA_035571795.1 Ramlibacter sp. | reverse complement strand
CTCGGGTTCGACAACTGGCGCAGCGGAGCCGGCTGGGCGAAGGATGGCCCGCAGAGCGGATACGTCCCTTTCTACCTCTGCGTGATCCTCGGCGCCGCATCGCTCTTCGGGCTCTTCGCCGTGCTGCGCGAACCGGCAGCGCCCGCGAAGACGTTCGTCACGCGCGACCAGCTGCGGCGCGTGCTGCAGGTCTTCGTGCCGACGTTCGCGTTCGTTGCGCTGATGCAGTGGCTCGGCCTCTACGTCGCGAGCTTCCTGCTGATCGCGGGCTTCATGCGCATGGTCGGGCGAATCGCGTGGTGGAAGTCGGTCGTGACCGCCCTCGTGTTCGTGCTGGTGATGTTCCTTACCTTCGACATCGCGTTCGACGTGATCATGCCGAAGGGCCCGATCGAAGCTCTGTTCGGGCGATGACGATCCACTGATGGAAGCCCTCAACCTCCTGCTGCACGGCTTCGCCGTCCTGCTCACGTGGAAGATCCTCGCGATGATGCTGGTGGGGCTCGTGCTCGGCATCTTCGTGGGGGTGCTGCCGGGGCTCGGCGGGCCGAACGGCGTGGCGATCCTGCTTCCCATCACGTTCACCATGGATCCCACGACCGCGATCGTCATGCTGTCGTGCATCTACTGGGGCGCGCTCTTCGGCGGCGCCATCACGTCGATCCTGTTCAACATTCCAGGCGAAGCCTGGTCGGTGGCGACGACCTTCGACGGCTATCCGATGGCGCAGCAGGGCAAGGCGGCGGAGGCCCTGACGGCTGCATTCACGTCGTCGTTCGTCGGCGCCTTCGTCGCCGTCGTGATGATCACCTTCCTGGCGCCGCTGGTGGCGAAGTTCGCGCTCAGGTTCGGTTCGCCCGAGTATTTCGTCGTGTATCTGCTGACCTTCTGCAGCTTCGTCGGCATGGGCAAGGGCTCTCCGTTCAAGATCCTGGCGTCGATGGCGATCGGCTTCGCGCTGGCGGCCGTCGGCATGGACACCGTGACCGGGCAGCTGCGGCTGACCTTCGGGATTCCCGACCTGATGCGCGGTTTTGATTTCCTGATCGGCGTGATCGGCCTGTTCGGCATCGGCGAGATCCTGCTGTCGATGGAGGAAGGCCTGGCCTTTTCCGGCAAGAGTGCCAAGATCAACCCGAGGGTGGTGCTGGAGACCTGGAAGAAGCTGCCGCAGTACTGGATGACATCGGTGCGCAGCGCGCTGGTCGGTATCTGGATGGGCATCACGCCCGGCGGCGCCACGCCGGCGTCGTTCATGAGTTATGGCCTGGCCAAGAAGATGTCCAAGAACGGCGCCAAGTTCGGCACCGGCCAGATCGAAGGCGTGATCGCACCGGAAACCGCGGCGCACGCCGCCGGCACAAGTGCCCTGCTGCCGATGCTGGCCCTGGGTATTCCGGGTTCGCCGACCGCGGCCGTGCTGCTGGGGGGCCTGTTGATCTGGGGCCTGCAGCCCGGGCCGCTGCTGTTCGTCGAGCAGAAGGATTTCGTGTGGGGCCTGATCGCCAGCATGTACCTGGGCAACCTGGTCGGCCTGATCGTGGTGCTGACCACCGTGCCGCTGTTCGCGGCCATCCTGCGCATCCCGTTTTCGATCATCGCACCCGTGATCGTGGTGATCTGCGCGATCGGGGCCTACACGGTCCACAATGCCATGTTGGACATCTGGTTCATGATGCTGTTCGGCGTGGTCGGTTACGTCTTCAAGAAGCTCGACTATCCGCTGGCGCCGCTGGTGCTGGCGCTGGTGCTGGGCGACAAGGCCGAGGACTCGTTCCGCCAGGCGATGCTGCTGTCGCAGGGCGAGATGTCCATCCTGTGGTCCAACCCGCTGGTGGGCACCATCTCGACGCTGGCGATAGTCCTGCTGTTGTGGCCGCTGGTGTCCCTGATCATTGCCAAGCTGCGGCCGGCGAAGCGACGGGATTTTGCGGCGGAGCAACCGGTCGATTGAAATTCGGAGAGCAACGATGCCAGTGATCGCCATGACCCAGGAGATGGGTTCACTCGCCAAGGACGTCGCGCTGGAGCTGGCGCACATCGGCAAATTCGCGGTAATGCGCCATGAGGTGCTGGACAACGTGGCGGAGAAGATGCACGTGCCCTCCAGCGTCATCAGCCGGCTGCGCGAAGGCAAGGCCGGCCTGGTCGAGCGCATGACCACGGACCATCAACAGGTGGCGGTGTATACGGCCAAGGAAGTTTTCGCGCTAGCCGCCAAGGGCAACATCGTGCTGCGCGGCTGGGGCACGACTTGCCTGCTGCGGCCGGTGCCGCACGTGATCACGGTGCGCATCATGCGTTCGTTCGACAAGCGCGTGGACTGGCTGATGCAGCACCTCGAGCTGGATGACAGGTCGTTCGCCGAAGCGGAAATTCGCCGCAGCGACGATGCCCATGCGGCAAAGATCAAGGCCCAGTTCGGCGTCACCTGGGGCGACCCGCTCCTGTACAACCTGGTGCTGAACACCGACCGGGTCTCGGTCGAAAGCTGCGCCCAGCTGATCCTGCAGCTGGCCGGCCGGCCCGAATTCCAGGAAACCGAGCAATCGCGGGCCATGCTGGCGGACCTGGCGCTGAGCGCGGCGATTCGCGCCGCGCTGAAGGAGAACGAGCCGACCCGCGAGACCAACATCGAGATCGAATCCCAGGGCGGCAAGGTGGTGCTGCGCGGCATCGTGCTCAACGCGCAGGAGCGGGCCGAAACCGAGCGCATCGCCAGCATCGTGGCCGGCACGCGCAAGGTGGACAACCAGCTGCGGCTGATGGTGATCAGCCGGAAGTTTGCCTACTCCAAGACCTGAAAACTGCCGGAAGCAAGAGGGCTCGCGCCAACGGTTTTCAGATCTTCCCCCGCTGCTTCAGCCGGCTGAGCGTCTCCGCGGACAAATTCAGGTACGACGCCAGCTCTTTCTTCGGGATGCGGTCGAACAGCTCCGCGTGCTTGCGCAGGAACCGCTTGACGCGGCCGGGCGCATCCAGCAGATGCAGCGTGATCGTGTGCGCCATGATCTCGCTCATCTCGTGCATCACGTAATACTCGAAAGACTGCTTGATCCCGGGATGGCGCTCGAGAAAAGCCACCCACTCGCGCATCGGCAGCTTCGCCACCCGCGCCTTGGTCACGCACACGATGCTGTAGGGCGTGGGTGTGCCCAGGCGCCACGCCGCATAGCTGGTCTCCATGTCGCCTTCGTCGGTAAAGCGCAAGATCATCTCGTGGGCTTCGGCGTTGCTCACGACCCGCTTCAGGATGCCGTCGAGGATGAAATACTGCTCCATCTCGTGCACGCCCTGGTGCAGCAGGGCCTCGCCCTTGGCACAGTCGACGACGTCCAGCAGCGGTTCGAGTTCGGCCATTTGCCCGGCGGTCATTCCCTTGAGCACGACGTTGTGCGCAAGCTGGACGCGAATGACGTTCCGCTCGGGATGGGTATCTACTGATGAGGCGGGACTGCGGTGGAGATGGGCCAAAGCATGCATCGCGATCCGGCATTTCCGAATATTTCGAAAATTGACCGCGGTCAAGGGGGAAAACAGGTATCGATTCCTATGATACCCGCCACGGTGCGAACGACTCTTTTGCCTGCGAGCCGGTCCCAGGTCCGCGACGATCCACTCGAGGAGATCCCATGTCAGCAGTAGTAGAGACAACCGCAGCGGCCGCCACGGCCGACGCCCCGCAAACGACCGACGGCTTCCATCTCGTCATTGACGGCCTGAAGCTCAACGACATCGACACGATTTTCGCGCTGCCAGGCATCCCCATCACGGACCTGACCCGCATGGCGCAGGCCGAAGGCATGCGCGTGATCTCGTTTCGCCACGAGCAGCACGCCGGCAATGCCGCCGCGGCGGCCGGTTTCCTGACCGGCAAGCCCGGGATCTGCCTGACGGTGTCGGCGCCCGGCTTCCTGAACGGGCTGACGGCGCTGGCCAATGCGACGACCAACTGCTTTCCGATGATCCTGATCAGCGGCTCGAGCGAGCGCGAGATCGTCGACCTGCAGCAAGGCGACTACGAGGAAATGGATCAGTTGGCCATTGCCAAGCCTTTGTGCAAGGCAGCTTTCCGCGTGCTGCACGCGCAGGACATCGGCATCGGCATCGCGCGCGCGATTCGCGCCGCCCTGTCGGGACGGCCCGGCGGCGTCTACCTGGACCTGCCCGCCAAGCTGTTCGCGCAGACCATGGATGCGGCGGCCGGCAGGAAGTCCCTGGTCAAGGTCGTCGACCCGGCACCGGCCCAGATACCGGCGCCGGAGGCGGTGAAGCGCGCGGTCGACCTGCTCAAGGGCGCAAAGAAGCCCTTGCTGCTGCTTGGCAAAGGCGCCGCCTACGCCCGCGCCGATGCGCAAATCCGCGCGCTGGTCGAACGCAGCGGCATCCCCTACCTGCCAATGTCCATGGCCAAGGGCCTGCTGCCCGACACGCACCCACAGTGCGCATCGGCCGCGCGCTCCTTCGTGCTGCCTGAAGCCGACGTGGTGGTGCTGATAGGCGCGCGCCTGAACTGGCTGCTCTCGCACGGCAAGGGCAAGACCTGGGGCGGCAGCGGCTCGAAGGTCGCTGGCGGCCAGCAGTTCATCCAGATCGACATCTCACCGACCGAGGCCGACAGCAATGTGCCGACCGCCGCGCCGCTGGTCGGCGACGTCGGCTCGTGCGTTTCCGCCTTGCTGGCCGCCATGGGATCGAACTGGGTCAAGCCCCCGGTGGAATGGACTGCGGCGATCGCCGAGCGCAAGGACAAGAACCTGGGCAAGATGGCCGAGATGCTGTGCAAGGATCCATCGCCGATGAATTTCCACAGCGCGTTGAACGTGATCCGCAGTGCGGTGAAGGCGCGTCCCGACGCCTACCTGGTGAACGAAGGCGCGAACACCCTCGATTTCACGCGCAGCATCGTGGACATGTACGAGCCGCGCAAACGGCTGGACGTAGGCACCTGGGGCATCATGGGCATCGGCATGGGCTTCGCCGTCGCCGCGGCGGTGACCACCGGCAAACCGGTGATCGCCGTCGAGGGCGACAGCGCTTTCGGTTTCAGCGGCATGGAAGTCGAGACGATCTGCCGCTACAACCTGCCGGTCTGCGTCGTGGTGTTCAACAACAACGGCGTGTACAAGGGCACCGACAAGAACCCCGCCGGTGGCGACATGGCCCCCACACAGTTCGTCAAGAACGCCCGCTACGAATTGCTGATGCAGGCCTTCGGCGGTGTGGGCGTCAGGGCCACGACACCGGACGAACTGTCCCAGGCGCTGGGCGAGGCCCTGGCTTCGGGCAAGCCGACGCTGATCAATGCGATCATCGATGAAACCGCCGGAACCGAAAGCGGCCGGATCACCAGCCTGAATCCGAACGCGAAAAAGAAATGAGATTTTGAAACTTTGACGGGAGAGCACGAATGAGCAAGGCACTAGACGGCGTCAAGATCCTCGACTTCACCCACGTGCAGTCGGGGCCCACCTGCACCCAGCTGCTGGCCTGGATGGGCGCGGACGTGATCAAGGTCGAGAAGGCCGGCGAAGGCGACGCCACGCGCGGCCAGCTGCGCGACATCCCCGACGTGGACAGCCTGTACTTCACGATGCTGAACCACAACAAGCGCTCGATCACCATCAACACCAAGGACCCGAAGGGCAAGGAAATCCTGGTGCGCCTGATCAAGGAATGCGACGTGCTGGTGGAGAACTTCGCGCCGGGCGCGCTGGACCGCATGGGCTTCCCCTGGGAAAAGGTCCAGGAAATCAATCCGCGCATGATCATGGCATCGGTCAAGGGCTTCGGCCCCGGCCCCTACGAGGACTGCAAGGTGTACGAGAACGTGGCGCAGTGCGCCGGCGGCTCGGCGTCGACCACCGGCTTCGATGACGGCCCTCCGCTGGTCACCGGCGCGCAGATCGGCGACAGCGGCACCGGCGTGCACCTGGCGCTGGGCATCGTCGCCGCGCTCTACCAGCGCAACACCACCGGGCGCGGCCAGCGCGTGCTGGCCGCCATGCAGGACGCCGTGCTGAACCTGTGCCGCGTCAAGCTGCGCGACCAGCAGCGGCTGGACCGCACGCATGTGATGGAGGAATATCCCCAATACCCCGACATCGAATTCGGCGAGGCCGTGCCGCGCGCCGGCAATGCCTCGGGCGGCGGCCAGCCGGGCTGGATCCTCAAGTGCAAGGGCTGGCAGAAAGACCCGAACGCCTACATCTACTTCATCACGCAGGCGCCGGTGTGGCCGGCCATCTGCAAGGTGATCGGCGAGGAAGGCTGGATCACCGACCCGAACTACGCCACGCCGAAGGCACGCCTGCCGCACCTGAAGTCGATCTTCGCCCGGATCGAGGAATGGACCATGACCAAGGACAAGTTCGAGGCCATGGACCTCCTGAACAAGTTCGACATCCCGTGCGGCCCGATCCTGTCGATGAAGGAGATCGCGCACGAGCCGTCGCTGCGCGCCACCGGCACTGTGGTCGAGGTGGACCATCCCACGCGCGGCAAGTACCTGAGCGTGGGCAACCCGATCAAGATGTCCGACAGCATCACCGAGGTCAAGCGCTCGCCGCTGCTGGGCGAGCACACCGAGGAAGTGCTGGCGCAGCTGGGCTACACCAAAGACCAGATCGCGGAGTTGAAGACCGCAAAGGTTATTTGATTGAGGAGAAAACGCGGGGTAACGGACAAAACGTGGCGCTGCGCGCCACGTCCTTTTATTTTTATGGAGCGACTATGAACAACGACAAAGCCAAGGTCCGGCAGATCCTCGATTCCGTCAAGGCAGCCGGGCGCAGCTCGCTGACCGCCCCCGAGGGCAAGCAGGTGTGCGACGCCTACGGGATCGCGGTACCGAAGGAAGGCGTCGCCGGCAGCGCCGCCGAGGCGCTGAAGCTGGCCTCTTCGATGGGCTTCCCGGTCGTGATGAAGATTGTCTCGCCCGACATCCTGCACAAGACCGAAGCCGGCGGCGTGGTGGTCGGCGTCAAGAGCGGCGAGGAGGCGGCGAGCGCGTACGACACCATCGTCGC
>DATNBX010000135.1:0-10957 GCA_035571795.1 Ramlibacter sp. | reverse complement strand
TCAAGAAGACACTTCCTCAGCATGACGACCGGTGTTGGCGCCGGGATGCTGCTGCCAATGTCATTGATCTCGAGAACAGCGCACGCCCAGAGCCTGTCGCTGCTCGATCCGGCGTCGCAACCACGCTTCGTGAACGCGCTGCCGAACCCGCTCGCGCCGAACTACATCTTCCAGCCGACGGGTATCGATGGGCGTTCGGGACTGCCACTCTTCGACATCCGCGCCGAACAGATCAGACATGACGCCGGTCTTGTCGATCCCGTGAACGGGCGGCGCCTCCAGCACACAGCGTGGGCTTACGGCACCCCTTCGCAGACTCCCGTTTACCCTGGTTACAGCTTCAATCTGCGCTCGGGCCAGGGCGCGAAGGTGCGCTATTCGAACCGACTGAACAACATCACCTATCCCACCGACGTTCGAGTCGACCAGACGCTGCACTGGGCCGATCCCCTGAACAGCGGCAACCCGGCGAACGCGCCCTATACCGGTCCGGTACCGCTGGTCGCGCATCAGCATGGTGGAGACACCGACTACCTGAGCGACGGTCTGCCGGATGCCTGGGCCACGCCTGAAAACGCGATCACAGGGCGGCTGTTCAATCCCCTCTACACCTATGACAACCGCCAGGAGGCGACACAGCTCTGGTACCACGACCACTCGGTAGGGGTCACGCGCCTCAATGTGTATATGGGCCTGGCCGGCAACTACTTCATCCGCGATGCGAACGAGGATGCGTTGCAGCTTCCGAAGTATCCGTACGAGGTTCCACTGCTGATCCAGGATCGCACCTTCCTGGCCAATGGCGAATTGTTCTACGCGTCGCAGGACCCGGACAATCCCCTTGCGCCGAATCCCACGCACCTGCCGGAAAATTTCGGCAACGTCATCCTGGTCAATGGCGTGGCCTGGCCGGTACTGGACGTGGAACCGCGCAAGTACCGCCTGCGCATGCTGAACGGGTCCGATTCGCGCGTGTACGACATGACCCTCTCGAACGGCATGCCCTTCGTCCAGATCGGTTCCGACCTGGGCCTGCTGAATGCGCCGGAAACGATTTCGATGCTGAGCATGGCGCCCGGCGAGCGCTGCGACATCATCATCGACTTCTCGCGCGCGAGCGGACAGACCATCGTCATTGGCAATAGCGCGGCCGCCCCTTACCCGAGCGGCGACCCGGTGGACCCGGCGAGCACGGGGCAGATCATGGCGTTCCGCGTTTCGAAGCCGCTTTCGGGCGTGGCCGATCGGCCTATCCCGAAGAACTTGCGGCCGCTGCTCGGCCCGGTGCCGGTGCTTGCCGCGCCGGTGCGCACACGCAAGATCCTGCTGTTCGAGGGAACCGATACGATGAACCGGCTGCAGACCATGGGCGGAATCGTTGACTCGAGCCGGCCCGCATTGAATGGCACGCTGGTGTTCGCCGACCCGATCACCGAGAACCCGATGGTCGGCGACACCGAGGTCTGGGAGTTCTACAACACCACGGGGGATGCGCACCCGATCCACATGCATCTGGTGGACTTCCGCATCGTCAACCGGCAGAAGTTTGGCGGCACGATCGTTACCAAGACCAACAGCGACGGCTCGCAAGGTGGCGTGCTGGACGAGGCGAGCATCAAGCTGCTCGGTCGCCCGAGGATTCCGGCCGCTTCGGAACAAGGCAAGAAGGATACGGCCAAGATGTTCCCGGGCGAGGTGACTCGCGTGATCGCCAAGTTCAAGCGTCCCGGCGAATACCTGTTCCACTGTCACATCCTGTCGCACGAGGATCACGAGATGATGCGGCCCTACTACGTCGGGCCGATTCCGGCCGGGCGCTGACAGAACGATGAAATTTGTCAGAACCCTGGTCCAGCTCGGATCTGCGTGGGCGGCTCTTGCGCTCGCGAGCTCGACGCTCGCGGCGCATGCCGCACAGGAGCACGAGCATCACCATCATCACGCCGAGCAAGCGCCGGGCTACGCGCGCCAGGCGGGCAACTACCGGCTGCCGCCGACGATGCTGGTGCGCTCCGACGGGGCGAAGACCAGCTTCCCGGACGAGATCGACGACGGCAAGCCGGTGGTGCTCAACTTCATCTACACGACGTGCACCGCCATCTGCCCGATCCTGAGCCAGAGCTTTTCCGAGTTCCAGCGCCGGCTTGGTGCCGAGCGTGAGAACGTGCGCATGGTGTCCATTTCGATCGATCCCGAGGAGGACACGCCCAAACGCCTGGCGGATTACGCGAAGCGCTTCGACGCGGGCCGCCAATGGCATTTCTATACCGGCAGCGTCCAGGCCAGCGTGAGCCTGCAGAAGGCATTCCAGGCCTACTTCGGGGACAAGATGCACCATCGCCCGGTGACATTCATGCGCGCCGCGCCCGGCCAGGCTTGGGTGCGGCTCGATGGCTTCGCCTCACCGGACCAATTGCTCGCCGAGTATCGCAAGCTCGTCGCACGCCGGTAACTGCATCTGTCACCTATGTTCGCAGTAACTCGCGCGGCACTCGCCGCCACCGGTCTGGCGCTGATGTTGGGAAGTGCCGCACACGCGAATGCCGCCACCAGCGAATCGGCCGGCACCGATGAAGTGGCACAGGGACGAGCCCTCTTTCTCGAGGGGAAACGGGCCAGCGGTGCGTCGCTCGTTGCTCATCGAGCAGGCGGACTCGGCGTTGCCGGCGCGCAAGCGGCATGCGTGAACTGCCATCGGCGCAGCGGGCTTGGAGGCGCCGAGGGGCGCAGCTATATCCCGCCGATCACCGCGGAATCGCTGTTCGAGGCCAAGGCACCCGGCACGGGCGCCTCGGCAAGCGGCAGGGGCCGGCCCGCCTATTCAGACAAGAGCCTTGCGCGCGCGATCCGCAGCGGCATCGACCCGTCCGGCAGGCGCCTCGATTTCCTGATGCCGCGGTATGAGCTGCAGGACGCCGAGGTCAAGTCTCTTGTCGCCTATCTGCGCCAGCTATCGGACCAGCCGGCGCCCGCAAGGGAAGCCGGCGGGCTGAACTTTGCGACCGTCGTGGCTCCCGGTATGCAGCCCGAACGCAGCAAAGCGATGACCGAAGTGCTGCAAGCCTGCTTCAACGAGCACAACGCCGGAGCGCCGCCGGAACATGGCCGCAAGCGACTGGGCCCCAACATGAGCTTGCGCGAGCAGCCCAAATGGAATCTGCACATCTGGGAGCTGGAGGGCAAGCCGGAAACCTGGGATGGCCAGCTTTCCGCCCACGCGCAGCGCCAGCCGGTGTTCGCGCTGGTCGGCGGGCTGGGCGCTGGCCAATGGGCACCTGTTCATGAGTTCTGCGAGCGCAGCGCACTGCCCTGTCTGTTCCCGCACGTGGAGGCACCGGTTGCGGGCGCAACGGGCTTCTATCCCCTGTACTTGAGCCGGGGCGTTCTGCTTGAAGCCGACATCATCGGCCAGGATCTTGCGCGAGGTGGAGCTGCGAAACGGGTCATTCAGGTGCTGCGCGCGGACGACGAAGGAGCGCGCGCGGGCGCAGACGCGCTGCGCCGCAGCCTGGCGGAACGCAGCATCGAGGAGCAGGAGCTTCGAATCGAGGCGGCAGCCCCGCTCGATGCACGCACCTTCGATCGGGCACAAGCCGGCGACACAGTCGTCCTGTGGTTGCGCGCCGATGACTTGAAACGCCTGGACGGCGTCCATCGCGTGCCCTCCCAGGTATACGCTTCGGCGACACTGGCGGAGACGGACGCGGTTCCGTTGCCGCCCGCATGGAAGGCGCGCACGCTCATTGCCTTTCCTTTCGAACTTCCGCAAGACCGCGCAGCGCGCATGGCGCCGCTTCATGCATGGCTGCAAGCGCACGGCATTCCGCTAACCGCCGAGCGGATCCAGGCGGACGCCTATGTGGCTTGCTCGGCGCTCGCTGCCGGGATGAACCAGGCCGCGGACCATCTCCATCGCGACTATCTCGTGGAGCGCCTCGAAGCGATCATGGAACGCGGGACAGTCACCGGCCTTTATCCGAGACTGGCGATCGGAGCGGGACAGCGCTTTGCGTCGAAGACTGGCTACCTGGTGCGCTTCGAGCAGCCACAATCCGGCCGTCTGCTCCCAGTCGGCGAACGCGTTGCCCCATAGTCCAGCCGGCGAGGGCCGCTCTCAGTGCTGGTGCGCATCCGCCGGCGCGGCGGAATCGCCCGGCGAGACGACTTGCAGAAGCACCGCCGGGAACTTCATTCCCTTGGTCGAGGTTCCTTCGGCCGGCACCTGCGACCAGTCGAGGCTGCCCTGCTGGCAGGTCTGCAGCACTTTGAGCCACATGGCACCGGCTTCAGCTGGGGCGGTTCCCGCCAGGACGAATTCGCCGCGCTGGCCGTTGGGCAGCGCGGCTTCCGGGGTGGCCGCGGTCCAGGTAGCGGCGCCACCTTGTACTGCGACCTTCCACCCCGCTTTGGGAAGCGGCTTCGCGTTTTCGAAACCCTTCGGGATTTGAACCGCTACGCCGGTCGTGGCCGCGCCGTCACAACCGTGCCCGATGCGCAGCACGGCCTCATACGGCCGGCCTGCTTCGGCCCGCGGTTGCTGCAGCGAGATATGGGCGCAGGCAGCGCCTGCGAATGCTGCAAAAGCAGCCAGAACGACGCACGAACGGGTGATTGTTTTCATATCTCGAAATTGGCAAACCCACACCCCATTGGGGAAATTCCCCAATGTTGAGGAATTTAGGGGACCGACATCAGGTGGCATCCGGACCGGCTGGCTTGCTTGCCATTGGCCAGGCACGACGAACAAAATTCGCTCGCCGTTGCCGACATCTGGCTTTTCAGGCCTGCCATTGGGAATGGCTTGGACAGGATGCGCCCGATCTCGTGCCGCCGGGCCTCGACGCGCACCGCGTCGATGGGGTGGCCCGTCATCATGACGCAGCTGCAGCAATGGTTGGCCGAACGGATGGCCTGGAGTGCCTCAAAGCCAGTCATGTCCGGCAGGTTGTAGTCCAGCAGGATCATCTCGGGCATGAACTCGTCCGCCGCACTCAGCGCGCTCTTGCCCGTGAATGCTATGCGCGCATCCCAGCCGGACCGGATGAAGTGCGCCTGCAGGTTCTCCGCCAGTACAGGTTCGTCCTCAACGATCAGGACTTTCTTGAATTGCGACACGACCGCTCCTTCATCGTTTTCCGGCACCCGAACTGGACCCCACGGACCGGGGGTGGTTAGCTGTCAGGAAAGCCCCGAATTCCTTCTGCGACTCCCTACCAGCATGTCGCGTGCCACTTCAAGACCTGTCTTGTAAGGAAAACGGGCCGCAGCCCGAGGGCTGCAGCCCGTCAAATTTCGGTGATCTGATTGGTCGGCGTGGCGGGATTCGAACTCGCGACCCCTTGCACCCCATGCAAGTGCGCTACCAGGCTGCGCTACACGCCGACAAGCGGCGGATTATAACCCGTGGGTCAAGCCAGGCTGCCGTCAGTGCGTGGCGGAAAGCAAGTCGCGGATCTCGAACAGCTCGCGCCGCACGAGCAGCAGTTTTTGCGAGAACCGGTCGCGCTCCTCGGCCGGCGCGCTGTCCTCCTGATCCTCGAACGTCGAGTCGTCGACCTCGATGACTTCTACACCCTCGAGCATCACCTCGCCGGCACGGCGTTTGTCCCGTTCGAGCTGCACGAGCTCTTGCAGCTTGTTGCGCGCGCCGCTGATCGTGAAGCCCTGGTCGTACAGCAGATCGCGGATGCGGCGGATCATCAGCACCTCGTGATGCTGGTAATAGCGGCGGTTCCCGCGCCGCTTCATGGGCCGCAGCTGCGTGAACTCCTGCTCCCAATACCGTAGCACATGCGGTTTGACACCGCACAAATCGCTCACCTCGCCGATGGTGAAATAGCGCTTGGCCGGTATGGAAGGAAGGGCTTTCTCCATTGAAATCAATGTTGTAGGAGAGAAAGCTCCGAGGTTACTCTAAGATACGTCTGCATGCAAAGGCTCTTCGCACGCAGACGGCGAACTGTTGTTTCAGTTCACTCCTGCGCCGCGCCCTCGCCCTGAATCTGTTCCTTGAGCTTGTGGCTGGCGTGAAAAGTGACCACGCGCCGCGCCTGGATCGGGATGGCCTCGCCCGTGCGAGGATTGCGGCCGGGCCGCGGCGCTTTGGTGCGGATCTGGAAATTGCCGAAGCCGGAAATCTTCACGTCCTTGCCTTCGACCAGGCTGTCCGAAATCAGGTCGAAGAACGCGTCGATCATGTCCTTGGATTCACGCTTGTTCAGGCCGATCTGCTCGAATAGCAGTTCCGCGAGCTGCGCTTTGGTCAGCGCCGGCGTCTCCAGGGTTTCGACTGCGAAATCGATGGTGTCTTCTTGGATTGTTGTTGCCAGCGCGGCCATATGACTATCCCCTCAATCGTCCGCCGAGCCGGCCGGCGATGCGGTCCACCACCGCTTTGACGGCCACGTCGATCTGTTCGTCGGTCAGTGTGGCTTCGCTGCTGGCCAGCGTCAAGCGCACCGCCAGGCTTTTTTCGCCGGTTCCCAGAATGGGCGTGGCCTGCTTGGGCTTGTAGACGTCGAACAGCAACGCATCGCGCAGCAGTCCGCCCGTGTCGGCGGAGTACACAGCCTCCAGGAGTTGCGCGTGGGTGACCGTGTCGGCCACGATCACGGCGATATCCCGCTGTGCCGGCTGAAACTTGGGGACCGGCTCGAACGCGGCGACCTGCCCGTTAACGACCGCCTCCAGGTCCAGCTCGAACAATACCGGCGCAAGCGCCAGTTCCCAACTCTGCCGCCAGCGCGGATGGAGTTCCCCGACGACGCCGATGTCGCGGCCGTCCAGCCACACGCTCGCACAACGGCCCGGATGCATGGCCGGGTGCTCGGCCGGCTTGAACTGCGCCTTGAACGGCGACAGCAGCGCTTCCACGTCGCCCTTGACATCGTAGAAGTCGACACCCGGGCTCTTGCGGGCCCACTGCAGGCCATCGGCGTCACCGTAAGCCAGCCCGCCTACACGCATCGGCTGGTGGATGCCTTTCACCGTCGCGTCCGTCGTCGCAACGGCGGCATCGCGCAGGAACACGCGGCCCAGCTCGAACACACGGACTCGTTCGGCCTTCCGATCGAGGTTGAACTTCAGCGCCTGCAGCAAAGAGCCCAGCAGCGACGACCGCATCACTCCCATCTGGCTGGCGATCGGATTGAGCAGGCGAATCGGATCAGGGTTGCCGGCGAGATCGCGCTCCCAACTCTCCTCGACGAAACTGAAATTGATGGTTTCCTGGTAGCCCAATGCGGCAAGCAGGCGGCGCACGGCGAAGCGGCTGCGCCTGGCCTCGGGCGGCAGCTTGGCCGTGATCGGTGCCAGCGGCGGTGTGGTCGGCAAACGGCCATATCCGACGATGCGTACGACCTCTTCGATCAGGTCTTCCTCGATCGTGAGGTCGAAGCGGTAGGCAGGGGGCTTTACGGTCAGCACGCCATCGCCGCCGCCCACAGGCAGGCCCAGGCGAGCGAGCGCGCTCCTGCATTGCGCCTCGGTCACCGGCATGCCGATCACCTTGGCGGCACGCTCGACGCGCAGGCTGACGCTCTGTTGCTCCGGCAGCTTGGGGGCCTGGTCGTCCATCGGCCCGGCTTCGCCGCCGCAGATCTCGAGGATCAGTCGCGTGATGTGCTCGATGTGCTCCACCGTCTGGCTCGGGTCCACTCCGCGTTCGAAGCGGTGGCCGGCGTCGGTCGTGAAGTTGTAGCGGCGCGAGCGCCCCTGGATCGCCTGCGGCCACCAGAACGCGGCTTCGACGTAGACGTTTCGCGTATCGTCCGAGACCGCCGTCGAATCTCCGCCCATGATGCCGGCGAGCGACTCTACCTGGGCGTTGTCCGCGATCACGCCCACCGTTTCGTCCACGGTTACCGTGTTGCCATTGAGCAGTTTGAGCGTCTCGCCCGGCTTGCCCCAGCGCACTTCGAGCGCGCCGTGGATCTTGTCATAGTCGAAGATGTGGGAGGGACGCCCGAACTCGAACATCACATAGTTCGATATGTCGACAAGTGCTGAGACGCTGCGCTGGCCGCAGCGGGCCAGCCGCTCCACCATCCACTGAGGCGTCTTGGCCTTGGTGTTCACGTTGCGAACGATCCGGCCGGAGAAGCGGCCGCACAGATCGGAGGCCAGGACCCGGACTTTCAGCTTCGCGTCGTGGACCGGCTTGACCGGAGGGAATTCGGGTTGCTTCAGCGGCGCGCCGGTCAGCGCCGACAGCTCGCGCGCGACGCCGAACACACTCAGGGCGTGGGCCAGATTAGGCGTGAGTTTCAGCGTGAACAGCGCATCGTCGAGCTTGAGGACGTCGCGAACATCCGCACCCACGGCCGCGTCCGCGGCCAGCTCCAGCAGGCCCGCATGGTCTTCGCTGAGCTTCAGTTCGCGCGCGGAACACAGCATTCCCTGGCTCTCGATGCCGCGCAGCTGGCCCAATTTGATCTGGAACGGCTTGCCGTCCTCACCACCCGGCAGCTCGGCTCCCACCAGCGCGCACGGCACCTTCATGCCGGCGCGGGCGTTCGGCGCGCCGCAGACGATGTTGAGCAGCGCGCCCTGCCCCGCATCGACCTGGCACACGCGCAGACGGTCGGCGTTCGGGTGCTGCGCGACTTCCTTGATCTCGCCGACCACGATTCGCGTGAACGGCGGCGCGACCCGCCGCAGTTCCTCCACCTCCAGCCCGCCCATGGTGAGCGTGTCGGCGATTTGTTGCGTGGTCAGCGGCGGATTGCAGAATTCGCGCAGCCAGGACTCGGGAAATTGCATCTTGTTCTATCCTGGTTCGATTAGCGGAACTGGCGCAGGAAGCGGATGTCGCCGTCGAAGAACAGCCGCAGATCGTTCACCCCGTAGCGCAGCATGGTCAGGCGGTCCGGTCCCATGCCGAAGGCGAAGCCGATGTAGCGCTCCGGGTCGAGCCCCATGTTGCGCACCACCTGCGGGTGCACCTGGCCGGAGCCGGCAACCTCGAGCCAGCGGCCGGCCAGCGGGCCGGTCTGGAACTGGATATCGATCTCCGCGCTGGGTTCGGTGAAGGGGAAAAAGCTGGGACGGAAGCGCAGCGCCAGGTCTTCGCTTTCGAAGAACGTGCGGCAGAAGTCGGTGAACACGACCTTCAGGTCCTTGAAGCTCACGTTCTCGCCCAGCCACAGGCCTTCGCACTGGTGGAACATCGGCGAATGCGTCGCGTCGCTGTCGACGCGGTAGGTGCGGCCCGGGGCGATCACCCGAATCTCGGGCATGGTGCCGCCGGCTTTCACCCGCTGCGCGTATTTCTTGATGTGCGCGTGCGCATACCGCACCTGCATCGGGCTGGTATGCGGCCGCAGGTTGTACGCGATGCCGTCATCGCCCTTGATGTCGACGTAGAAGGTGTCCTGCATCGAGCGCGCAGGATGGTTGGGCGGATTGTTCAGCGACGTGAAGCTGTACCAGTCGCTCTCGATCTCGGGACCGTCGGCCACGTCGAACCCCATGCTGGCGAAGATCAGTTCGATCCGTTCCATCGTCAGGCTGACCGGATGAATGCTGCCGGGTTCGCGCAGCCGGCCTGGAAGCGAGACGTCGAGTGCTTCGGCCTTGAGCTGAGCGTCGAGCTCCGCATCGGCCAGCGCCTGGCGCCGGTCGTTGAGGGCGGCTTCGATCGCCTGCTTGGCCGTGTTGATCGCGGCCCCGCGGGTCTTCTTTTCGTCCACGCCCAGCGCGGCCATGCCCTTCATCAGCTCAGTGATGCGGCCGGCCTTGCCGGTGAACTGCGCCTTGGCGTTCTCGAGGTCGGCGGGGGTACGGGCCTTGGCGAATGCCTGCCGCGCACTGTCGACGATGGAATCCAGATCGTTTTGCATAGGTAAAAAACTCGGGAGCACCTGACCAGACAACGGACGCGAATGGCGCAACAGACGAAAACAGGGCTAGCGCCTTCGGCCCTAGCCCTGTCCTTTGATTGCACCTGGGCGCGCCTGGGCGCCCACCGTGAACTCAAGCAGCCAGCTTGGCCTTGACTTGCTCCACGATGCCGGCAAAGGCGGCCTTGTCGTGCACGGCGATATCCGCCAGCACCTTGCGGTCGATCTCGATGCCGGCCTTCCTGATGCCGTTGGCGAACTGGCTGTAGGTCATGCCCAGTTCACGGGCCGCCGCATTGATACGGGCGATCCAGAGCTGGCGGAACACGCGCTTCTTGGCGCGGCGATCGCGGTAGGCATATTGCCCGGCCTTCATCACCGCTTCCTTGGCGATGCGGAAGACGTTGCCGCGGCGGCCGCGGAAGCCCTTGGCCAGGGCGAGAACCTTCTTGTGGCGGGCGCGAGCCGTTACACCACGTTTGACGCGAGGCATGTGATATCTCCTTGTTCGTCCGGGTCAAAGGCCCGCGAAGGGCAGCATCTGCGCCATGTGACCCATGTTGGTCTCATGAACGGCCGTGGGCCCGCGCAGGTGGCGTTTGTTCTTGGTGGTCTTCTTGGTCAGGATGTGACGCTTGAAGGCCTGCGCGCGCTTGACGGTCCCACCGGGACGAACGCGGAAGCGCTTCTTCGCTCCGCTCTTGGTCTTCATCTTGGGCATGTGAATGCACCCCTTCATTTACGTTGTGCTCGTGAGGCGCCGCGAAATCATTCCGCGTCTTGATGGCCCCGAGCCACTTATGTGATGAGTTCGAAAACTCTCCACTTGTCGAAAGCCCTCGCGGGCTTTCCTTCAGCCGCCTCCGAAAAGGCTCTGATCCCTATGCCGAAGCCGCTTGCTGGGCTTCGGCTGCGGGCTTTGCCGCCACTTTCTTCTTGCCGGGCGCGATCATCATGATCATCTGCCGGCCTTCCAGCTTGGGAAACTGCTCCACCACGATCTGGTCCGCCAGCTCGTCGCGGATGCGGTTCAGCAAAGCCATCCCGATTTCCTGGTGCGTGATCTCGCGCCCCCGGAAGCGCAGCGTGATCTTGCACTTGTCGCCTTCGGCCAGGAA
>DATNBX010000134.1:0-2537 GCA_035571795.1 Ramlibacter sp. | reverse complement strand
TACACGGCCGGCGGCGGCATCACCGGCTTCCAGAACGGCCTGGCGATCGCTGGCGACTACATGTCGGCGGCCTCGTTCCTGGGCATCTCGGGCCTGGTGTTCGCCAACGGCTTCGACGGCCTGATCTTCTCGATCGGCTGGCTGGTCGGCTGGCCCGTGATCACCTTCCTGATGGCCGAGCGGCTGCGCAACCTGGGCAAGTTCACCTTCGCCGACGTCGCCGGCTACCGCTTCAGCCAGACGCCGATCCGCATCTTCGCGGCGAGCGGCTCGCTGGTCGTGGTGGCCTTCTACATGATCGCGCAGATGGTCGGCGCCGGCCAGCTCATCAAGCTGCTGTTCGGCATGGACTACCTGTATGCCGAGATCCTGGTCGGCTCGATCATGATGATCTACGTGCTGTTCGGCGGCATGACGGCGACCACCTGGGTGCAAATCATCAAGGCCTGCATGCTGCTGGGTGGTGCCACCTTCATGGCGCTGGCCGTGCTGGTCCAGTTCGGCTTCTCGCCGGAGGCGATGTTCAGCAAGGCGGTCGAGGTGCACTCCAAGAAGGACGCCATCATGGGGCCGGGAGCGCTGATCAAGGATCCGGTCTCGGCGATCTCGGTCGGCATGGCGCTGATGTTCGGCACCGCCGGACTGCCGCACATCCTGATGCGCTTCTTCACCGTGCCCAGCGCCAAGGAAGCGCGCAAGTCGGTCGGCTGGGCCACCACCTGGATCGGCTACTTCTACATCCTGACTTTCATCATCGGCTTCGGCGCCATCACCAACCTGATCCCCAACCCGGCCAACTACTTCGTCGGCGGCGAGATCTCCAAGGGCCTGGTCGGCGGCGGCAACATGGCGGCCGTGCACCTGGCCGGCGCGGTGGGCGGCAACTGGTTCCTGGGCTTCATCTCGGCGGTGGCCTTCGCCACCATCCTGGCGGTGGTCGCCGGCCTGACGCTGTCGGGCGCCTCGGCGGTGTCGCACGACCTCTACGCCTCTGTGTGGCGCCATGGCCGCGTCGACCAGGCCCAGGAGCTGCGCGTCTCCAAGATCACCACCGTGTGCCTGGGCATCGTTGCCGTGGTACTGGGCATCGCCTTCGAGAAGGAAAACGTCGCCTACATGGTGATGCTGGCCTTCGTGATCGCCGCCTCGGCCAACTTCCCGGTGCTGTTCATGTCGGTGTTGTGGAAAGGCACCACGACCACGGGCGCGGTGGCCGGCGGCTTCGTCGGCCTGGTGACCGCGGTGACGCTCACCATCCTGTCGCCAAGCGTGTGGGTAGCCGTGATGAAACACCCGGCCGGATCGGCCTGGTTCCCCTATGACTCGGCGGCCATCTTCTCGATCCCGGCGGCGTTCATCACGATCTGGCTGGTCTCGCTGGCGGACCGCAGCGACCAGGGCGACAAAGACCGTGCCCGCTTCCCGGCGCAGCAGGTGCGTTCGGAGACCGGCATCGGCGCGTCAGGCGCTTCCGGCCACTAGGGCGCGGGACCAACCGCGGCGGCGGGACGGCTGGCATACTGCCTGCCGTCCCGTTCGTCCTTTCAAGGGCCCGCTAACGCTATTTTTGACGATGCGAGCGTACCTAAAACCGCGCCGGGCTAGGCGCACGACGACGCCAAGGCTGGCCGCCTTGGCTAGGAGTGGAACAACGCCTGGCGCGGTTTTAGGCACGCTCCCTACGGGCTGCGGCCAAAAAGACCATGCGCCGCGTTACGAGTCCTTGACGGAGATGACTCCGCCCGCGGCCTCGCGCCTTGCGCATGGCCTTTTTGGCGAGCAGCGCATCGCCAAAAATAGCGTTAACGGGCCCTAGCCATGACGCAAACCGGCGGATTCGAATCACAGCGCGAGATGCTCACGCTGATCAGCGCGTGCGTGCGCGACGCCTGCCTGCAGCCGCCGCACTATGTCGAAGGCGCGTTGGACCTGGTTTCGGTGTGCCGTGAGCTGTCAGCGCGGGGCCTGACGTACACGCTGGTGCGCGACGGCGAGCGGCTCGGCATCTTCACCACCACCGACCTGCGCGATGCGGTCCTGCGCGCTTCGCCACCGGCGGCATTGACGGTGCGCGATCTGGCGCGCTTCGACCTGGTTGAAGTCGCTGCCGGCGCCGACCTGTTCGAGGCACTGTGGTTGATGGTGCGCCGGCGCGTCAACCGGCTGGTCGTGCGCGAAGGCACCGAGGTGCTGGGCGTTCTCGGCCAGCTCGACCTGGTCAGCTTCGTGGCGAACCACTCGCACCTGGCCGTGCTGCAGATCGACCAGGCCGCCTCGACCCGCGATCTGCGCGCCGCAGCGCAGCGCATCGATGGCCTGGTGGCCCAGCTTCACGACGGTGGCCTGAGAGTCGAGCGCATTGCGCGCCTGGTGGCCGAGCTCAACCGGCGGCTGCTGGTGCGGCTGTGGCAGCTGGTCGCGCCGCCGGAACTGGTCGCCAACTCCTGCCTGCTGGTGATGGGCAGCGAGGGACGCGGCGAGCAGATCGTGAAGACCGACCAGGACAACGCGCTGCTGCTGCGCGACGGCTTCGACTG
>DATNBX010000133.1:0-43783 GCA_035571795.1 Ramlibacter sp. | reverse complement strand
TGCAGCTCGAAGACGCCGGACTATTTCCTAGGCGCCTCGCACGGCTTCAACACGGTGCATGGCCGCATGCCTTCGGTGCTGACCGGCGCCAACCTGGCCAATCGCGACCTGCTCTATCTGGGTGTCTCCGGCGACGGCGACTCGGCATCGATCGGCCTCGGGCAGTTCGCCAACGCGATGCGCCGCGGCGTGTGCATGGCTTACATCGTGGAAAACAACGGGGTGTACGGGCTGACCAAGGGCCAGTTCTCGGCCACTGCCGACCGCGGCTCCAAAAGCAAGAAGGGCGTCATCAACAGCGACAGCCCGGTCGACCTGGTTGCACTGGCCCTGCAGCTGGGCGCCACGTACGTGGGCCGCAGCTTCTCGGGCGACAAGGCGCAGCTGGTGCCCCTGATCAAGGGCGCCATGGCGCACGGCGGCGCCGCCTTCATCGACGTCATCAGCCCGTGCGTGACGTTCAACAACCACGGCGGCAGCACCAAGAGCTACGACTATGTGCGGCAGCACAACGAAGCGGTGAGCCGCATCGACTTCATCACTCCGCGCGGCGAGATCACGGCCCAATACGAGCCGGGCGCGCTGATCGAGGTCCAGCAGCATGACGGCTCCAGGCTGCGCCTGCGCAAGCTGCACCAGGACTATGACCCGACCGACCGCTACGGCGCCATCAGCTACATGCACACGCATCAGGCCCGCGGCGAGGTCGTGACGGGCCTGCTCTATGTGGATCCGCTGGCCACCGATTTGCACACGGCGCTCAACACCGCCCAGAAGCCGCTCAGCTCGCTAGGCGCCAGACAACTTTGTCCAGGCGCCACGGCCCTGGCGTCCATCAACGCCGCCCTGCGCTAGCAGCATCATGGCCAGAAGAAGGCTCCACATCATCACCAGCGAGGGACCGCATCATGACTGAACGCACTGTTTTCCAATCCATGTCCCAGAAGCATGTCCTGAGCCTGGGCCCCAACGCCAGCGTCTGGGAGGCAGCCTGCATCATGACCCGCGCCAACTGCGGCAGCGTGCTGGTCCTGGACCTGCCCGGCACCCTGTTGGGGATCGTCACCGAGCGCGACCTCATGACGCGCGTCCTGGCCAAGGCGCTGGATCCCGCCAAGACGAAGCTGGCGGAAGTGATGACGCCCAATCCCCTGTGCGTTCCGCCGGAAACCCAAGTGTCGGATGCGGTCGTCATCATGATCGAGCGCGGCTTCCGGCACCTGCCCATCGTCGATGGCGGGTCGAAGATCCTGGGAGTCTTTTCCGTGCGCGACGCGCTGCCGCGCGAAATCGGTGCCGCAGTCAGCATGGCCGAGTTCAACGAACAGGTGAACGACGCGCTTGGGTAGACAAGAGCGGCCGGGGGCCGGGGCTCAGGGGCCGGGGCCTTTGCGCGCTCTGGCTTTCGCCAGTGCCGCCTCGATCACCGAGCGTTTGCGATCGCCTTCAGGCTCCGGCGAATCCTGTTTGGTCTTCTCGCGTTCGAGCCGTTCGCAGCGTGCCTCATAGCGCTCGAGCGCCTGCGCCGCTTGTGCCTGCGACCAGGCCTGCCATCCGGTGCGGTCTCCGGTGACGTTCTCCAGGCCGATGCAGTCGACCGGGCAAACCGGCACGCAAAGTTCGCAACCGGTGCAGTACGGCTCGATCACGGTGTGCATGAACTTGTTGCTGCCGAGGATGGCGTCGGTGGGACAGGCCTCGACGCAAAGCGTGCAGCCGATGCACCAGGCTTCATCGATCACGGCCACCGTACGCGGACCTTCGGTGCCATTGGCAGGATTCAAGGGCATTGGCGCGCGGCCGGTGAGCGCGGCCAACCGGACGATGCCTTCGGCGCCGCCGGGCGGGCACTGGTTGATTTCGGCCTCGCCGGCCGCGATCGCTTGGGCATACCCGGCGCAGTCCGGATAGCCGCAGCGGGTGCACTGGGTCTGGGGCAGGGCGGCATGAAGCCGCGCGGCCAGCTCGTTCACCTCAGGCGGATGAGTTTTGCCGGCCCGATTTCCTCGCCGCCGCCCCGTTCGACCGCTTGCCGCCGTTGAGCGGCACCTTCGGCCCTTCGTTGAACTGCAGGATGAAGTCGCGCACCAGCGGGTACACGTGTTCGCGCCAGCGCCGTCCGCTGAAAATGCCGTAGTGGCCCGCGCCTTTGACCTCCACATGTTTCTGGCGCGACTTTGGCACGTTGTAGCAGAGGGCGTGGGCGGCTTCGGTCTGCCCAGCGCCGGAGATGTCGTCCAGCTCGCCCTCGATCGTCAAGTGCGCCGTGGTCTTGATGTCTTCCGGCCGCACGCGCTCCAGGTCTCCATCGTCGCTGATCACGTCCCAGGTGCCGTTGACCAGCGCGAATTCCTGGAACACGACTCGGATCGTTTCCAGGTAATAGTCCGCGTCCATATCGAGCACGGCGTTGTACTCGTCGTAGAACTTGCGGTGCGCCTCGGTGCTGGCGTCGTCGCCCTTGATCAGGTTCCTGAAATAGTCGTAGTGGCTCGACATGTGGCGGTCGGGGTTCATCGCCACGAAGCCCGAGTGCTGCAGGAAGCCCGGATAAACGCGCCGGCCCGCCCCCGGGAAATTCGTCGGTACGCGGTAGATCACGTTGTTCTCGAACCACTCGTAGCTCTTGTTCATCGCCAGGTTGTTCACCGCCGTAGGCGACTTGCGGGCGTCGATCGGGCCGCCCATCATGGTCATCGTCAACGGCGTGACTTCGCCGCGCGAGGCCATCAGCGACACCGCGGCCAGCACCGGCACCGTCGGCTGGCAGACGCTGATCACGTGACAGTTGCCATAGACGCCCTGCAGGTGACGGATGAATTCCTCCACGTAGTGGACGTAGTCGTCCAGGTGGAACTCGCCCGCTTCCAGCGGGACGAGACGGGCGTTCTTCCAATCGGTGATATAGACCTTGTGGTCCTTGAGCATGGTGCGAACGGTGTCGCGCAACAGCGTCGCGTAGTGGCCGGACAGCGGCGCGACGATCAGCACGGCCGGCTGGCCTTTCAGCCGCGTCAGCGTCGCGGGATCGTCAGTGAAGCGCTTGAAGCGGCGCAGCTCGCAGAAAGGCTTGTCGATTTCGACCCGCTCGTGGATGGCCACAGCGGTGCCGTCCACATCGACGGTCCTGAGGCCGAACTGCGGCTTCTCATAGTCCTTCCACAGCCGGTACATCATGTCGTAGCTGGCCGATACCCGCTGGGCGAATGGGTTCTGGCCGAATGGCGACAATGGATTGCTGTACAGCTTGGATGCCGCCTGGGCGAAGTCCGCAAACGGCTCCATCATCGACCGTTGCGTTTCGTAGATCTGGTAAAGCATCTGGGTCGGTCCTTTGTTGCACTGCAATATAGCATCTGTAACATGCGGCGGTAACGGGAGAAACCACAATCAGGCAGAGGCACCTAACTTCCGTCAGTTTCGCGTCATTTAGCCAACTCTGTCAGCCATGTTAAAGAAATCCGACCGCATGCCGGTGCTGTTCCTGGGTCACGGCAGCCCGATGAACGCGATCGAAGACAACGAGTACCGGCGCAGCTGGCAAGCCCTGGGCGGCCAGTTCGGCCATAGCCTGCCCCGCCCCGAACTGATCCTCTGCATTTCGGCTCATTGGCTGTCGCGGGGCTGGTGGCTCACGGCGATGGACAAGCCCAGGACCATCCATGACTTCGGCGGCTTTCCGCAGGAGCTGTTCGATCAGCAATACCCGGCGCCGGGTGAGCCGGATGCGGCACGGGAAATCAGCAGCGGCATCCAGGAGCCGCCACTGAGTCTCGATATGCAGGACTGGGGCCTGGACCACGGCACCTGGTCGGTGCTCAAGCCTATGTTTCCAAAAGCCGACATTCCCGTGATCCAGCTAAGCATGGACTATGCACGTCCGCCGAACGAGCATTTCGCCCTGGGTCGGCAACTCGCTGCGCTGCGCGATCGCGGCGTGCTGATCGTCGGCAGCGGCAACATCGTCCACAACCTGCGCGCGGCGCGGTTCGACGCGGCGCCGAACCAGGCCTACGACTGGGCCGCCGAATTCGACGGCAAGATCGGCGGCCAGATGGAATCCGGCGATCTCGCCGCATTGGCCGATTTCCAGAAGCTCGGGCCGGTAGCGCAGCTGGCGCATCCGACCTACGACCATTACCTGCCGCTGCTGTACGCAGCCGGCGCGGCCCGGCCCGATGAACCGATGCGGTTCTTCAACACCGGATTTCAGGGCGCGTCGATTTCGATGCGATCGGCGGTGTGGGGTTAGGCGCTACTGGATCACTTTCGCGATCGAGGCGCAGACGTGATCGATGTTCTTGCTGTTCAGGGCTGCCACGCACATGCGCCCGGTGTCGGTGCCGTACACGCCGAACTCGCCCCGCAACCGCACCATCTGGTCCTTCGTCAGGCCCGAATAACTGAACATGCCGACCTGCTTGGTGATGAAGCTCATGTCCTGCTTGACGCCGGCGGCCTTGAGCTTTTCGACCAGGGCAATACGCATCTGCTTGATGCGCAGGCGCATCTCGCCCAGCTCCTTCTCCCAAACCGCGCGCAGTTCGGGCGTGTTGAGCACCATGGCCACGATCTGGCCGCCGTGGGTCGGGGGATTGCTGTAGTTCGTGCGAATCACGATCTTGAGCTGGGACATCACCCGGCCGGCTTCTTCCTTGTCCTGGCAGAGCACTGACAGCGCGCCGACACGCTCGCCGTACAGGCTGAAGCTCTTGGAGAACGAAGTGGAGACGAAGAAATTCTGGCCCGAGGCCACGAACTTGCCGATGACCGCGCCGTCTTCCGCAATTCCCTGGCCGAAGCCCTGGTACGCCATGTCGAGGAATGGCACGAGCTTGCGCGCTTTCACGACGGCGATGACCTGATCCCATTGCGCCGGCGTGATGTCGTAGCCTGTCGGGTTGTGACAGCAGGCGTGCAGGACCACGACCGTGCCTTCGGGCGCCACGTTCAGCGCCGTCAGCATGCCGTCGAAATCGATGCCGCGCCTGGCGGCGTTGTAATACGGATAGGACTCCACCGTGAAGCCGGCCTGGCTGAACAGGGCGCGGTGGTTTTCCCAGCTCGGATCGCTGATGAGCACTTTGGCATTGGGGTTGAGCTTGCGGATGAAGTCCGCCCCGACCTTCAGCCCACCGGTGCCGCCCAGTGCCTGCACGGTTGCGACGCGGCCGGACTTGACGGGCTCGCTTTCGGCCCCAAATACCAGGTTCTTGACGGCCGAGTCGTAGGCTGCAATGCCGTCGATCGGCAGATAGCCGCGGGCCTTGGGCGCGTCCATCATCTGTTTTTCCGCCGCCTTCACGCATTCGAGGAGCGGCAGCTTGCCGTGGTCGTCGTAGTACACCCCTACGCCGAGGTTGACTTTGTGCGGATTGGTGTCCGCGTTGAACTGTTCGTTCAGGCCCAGGATCGGGTCGCGCGGGGCCATTTCGACAGCGGTGAACAGAGACATGGGATTCCTTGGGAAGTTGGCGGTGGCAGGACGCGCCGGGCTTGTTGTAGTCTGCGACTGGCGGACAGAAGTTCGCTCTCGGCTGCCCATCGATTTTAATGCCTCATACCCGGGTCTACCCGTAGTACGTCATGTCAGAGATTTCTGAAATCCAGGAAAAAAAGAGCGGCGAGTTCGTCAGCTTTGCAGGATCGCCGTTCGAGCTGTTCCTGCCCTATCCGCCGGCCGGGGACCAGCCCACTGCGATCGAGCAGCTGGTCGATGGCGTGCGCGACGGCGAGGTGTACCAGACCCTGCTGGGCGTGACCGGCTCGGGCAAGACTTTCACCATGGCCAACGTGATCGCCCGCCTGGGCCGGCCGGCCATCGTGTTCGCGCCGAACAAGACGCTGGCGGCGCAGCTTTACAGCGAATTCCGCGAGTTCTTCCCGAAGAACGCCATCGAGTACTTCGTCAGCTACTACGACTATTACCAGCCCGAAGCGTACGTGCCCCAGCGCGACCTGTTCATCGAGAAGGACAGCTCGATCAACGAGCACATCGAGCAGATGCGCCTGTCGGCCACCAAGAGCGTGCTGGAGCGGCGCGACACGGTCATCGTGGCGACGGTGAGTGCGATCTACGGCATTGGTGCGCCCGAGGACTACACGCAGATGCGGTTCATCACGCGGGTCGGCGACAAGATCGGCCAGCGCGACATCATCGCGCAGCTGATTCGCATGCAGTACAACCGCAACGAGCAGGATTTCGCCCGGGGCACGTTCCGGGTGCGCGGCGACACCATCGACATCTTCCCGGCCGAGCACTCGGAACTGGCGATCCGCATCGAGCTGTTCGACGACGAGATCGAGTCGCTGCAGTTGTTCGACCCGCTCACGGGCCGGATCCGGCAGAAGGTGCCGCGCTTCACGGTCTACCCGTCCAGCCACTACGTGACACCGCGCGAAAAGGTGGTCTCCGCCGTGGAGAGCATCAAGATCGAGCTGGACGAACGGCTGAAGGAGCTGGTCGCCGAGGGCAAGCTGGTCGAGGCCCAGCGGCTGGAACAGCGCACCCGGTTCGACCTGGAGATGCTCAGCGAGGTGGGCCACTGCAAAGGCATCGAGAACTACACGCGGCACCTGTCCGGCGCGCCGCCAGGAGCGCCCCCGTCGACGCTGACGGACTACCTGCCCAAGGACGCACTGATGTTCCTGGACGAGAGTCACCAGATGATCGGCCAGCTCGCGGCGATGTACAACGGCGACCGGGCCCGCAAGACCACCCTCGTCGAGTACGGTTTTCGCCTGCCTTCGGCGCTGGACAACCGGCCGCTGAAATTCGAGGAATTCGAGGCGCGCATGCGCCAAGTCGTCTTCGTATCCGCGACGCCCGCGGCCTACGAGCAGGAGCACGCAGGGCAGGTGGTCGAGCAGCTGGTGCGGCCGACGGGTTTGGTCGACCCCCAGGTGGAAGTGCGGCCGGCCACCCACCAGGTCGACGACGTGCTGCAGGAAATCCGCATCCGGACCGAGAAGAACGAGCGGGTCCTGATCACGACGCTGACCAAGCGCATGGCCGAGCAGCTCACGGATTACCTGGCCGACAACGGCGTCAAGGTGCGCTACCTGCACAGCGACATCGATACCGTCGAGCGGGTGGAGATCCTGCGCGACCTGCGGCTGGGCACTTTCGACGTGCTGGTCGGCATCAACCTGCTGCGCGAAGGGCTGGACATTCCCGAGGTGTCGCTGGTGGCGATCCTGGACGCGGACAAGGAAGGCTTCCTGCGTGCCGAGCGTTCGCTGATCCAGACGATAGGCCGCGCCGCGCGCCACCTGAACGGCCGCGCGATCCTGTATGCGGACCAGATGACCGAGTCGATGAAAAAGGCCATCGGCGAAACCGAGCGGCGCCGTGCCAGGCAGATCATCTACAACGAAGTGCACGGCATCACGGCGCGCAGCATCGTCAAGAAGGTACGCGACCTGATCGACGGCGTGTACAGCGAAAAAGCCAGCAAGGAAATGGAAAAGCAGGAACTGCAGCGCGCCATGACCCAGGACATGTCCGAGAAGGACATCGCCCGCGAAATCAAGCGGCTGGAAAAGCAGATGCTGGAGCATGCCCGCAACCTCGAGTTCGAGAAGGCTGCCCGCACGCGGGACCAGCTGGCACTGCTCAAGGAGCAGGCCTTCGGGGCGGTCGTCCATGACAACGTGAAGCCGGACCAGCCAACCCAACGCGGTTAGGCCGAATTACCCGAGCGATCCAATGGGTTTTCTGGTATACTTGACCGAAATACTCAAGAACATTCCCAAAAACTACTGATCAGCGCCTTTGCGGCGCCGTGAGGGCGGCGAGAAAGCCGGAAATGGGCGGACGGACTTCGGGGGCTCGACCTTCCGGAGCGATTGAAAGATTGGCCAAGCAAAGGAGCTTGCGATGCGTCTCACAACCAAAGGCCGATTCGCGGTCACCGCAATGATCGATCTGGCCTTGCGCCAGAACAATGGCCCCGTCACGCTGGCGGCAATCAGCCAGCGGCAGCAAATTTCCCTTTCCTATCTCGAACAGCTGTTCGGCAAGCTGCGGCGGCACGAGCTGGTCGAGTCCACCCGCGGGCCGGGCGGCGGTTATACCCTAGGCCGAAAGGCTACGGAAATTACCGTTGCCGACATCATCGTTTCAGTGGACGAGCCCATCGACGCCACGCAGTGCGGTGGCAAGGAGAATTGCCAGGGCGATGGCGGCCGTTGCATGACGCATGAGCTGTGGGCCGCGCTCAACCAGCGCATGGTCGAGTTCCTCGATTCCGTGACTCTGCAAAAGCTGGTCGAGGATCAGCTCGCCAAGGGCATGCAGATCGAGGACAAGCCCGCCGTCAAGCGTGCGATCTCCAGCCAGCCGGTGGTCAAGCCGATCCGCGTGAACGCGCCCAACTCGGTATTCCAGCTGGGCAATTCGTACGCCAAGTCGTAGTTCTTCGATTCATTTGCGAATTCGCAATACAGCGCCGCGCTCTTGAAGCCCTAATTTAATTTCCGCCAGCACCACTCATGGACATGACTCCGCATTTCCCGATCTACATGGACTACGGCGCGACGACGCCGGTCGACCCGCGCGTCGTGGACGCGATGATCCCCTGGTTGCGCGAGCATTTCGGCAACCCGGCATCGCGCAGCCACGCCTGGGGCTGGGAAGCGGAAGCCGCCGTGGAAAAGGCTCGCGGGGAGGTCGCCGAGCTGATAGGCGCGGATCCGCGCGAGATCGTCTGGACCTCGGGCGCGACCGAGTCGGACAACCTGGCGATCAAGGGCGCGGCCCATTTCTACAAGAGCCGCGGCAAGCACCTGATCACGGTGAAGACCGAGCACAAGGCGGTGCTGGACCCGATGCGCGAAATGGAGCGGCAGGGGTTCGAGGTGACATACCTGGATGTGCAGGAGGACGGCCTCATCGACTTCGAGGCGCTGAAGGCGGCCATTCGTCCGGACACCATCCTGGTCAGCGTGATGTTCGTCAACAACGAGATCGGCGTGATCCAGGACATCCCGGCCATTGGCGCGATGTGCCGCGAGAAGGGCATCATTTTTCACGTCGACGCCGCGCAGGCCACTGGCAAGGTCGAAATCGACCTGAAGAAACTGCCGGTCGATCTGATGAGCCTCGCTTCCCACAAGACCTACGGCCCCGAGGGCATCGGCGCGTTGTATGTGTGCCGCAAGCCGCGGGTGCGGCTGGAAGCGCAAATGCACGGCGGCGGCCACGAGCGCGGCATGCGTTCCGGCACGCTGCCCACGCACCAGATCGTCGGCATGGGCGAGGCGTTCCGGCTGGCGAAGGCCGAAATGGCGCAGGACAACGCGAAGGCGCGCGCCTTGCAGCAGCGGCTGCTCAATGGCCTGAAGGACGTCGAGCAGACCTTCATCAACGGCCACCTGGAAAAGCGGGTGGCCCAGAACCTGAACATGAGCTTCAACTTCGTCGAAGGCGAATCTCTGATCATGGGCATCAAGGGACTGGCCGTTTCGTCCGGCTCGGCCTGCACGTCGGCTTCGCTGGAGCCCAGTTACGTGCTGCGCGCACTGGGGCGCAGCGACGAACTCGCGCACAGCAGCCTGCGCATGACCATCGGCCGTTTCACCACCGAGGAAGAAATCGATTACGCCGTCTCGAGCATCAAGCAAAATGTGGCCCGGCTGCGTGAACTGAGCCCGCTGTGGGAGATGTACCAGGACGGTATCGACATCTCGACCATCCAGTGGGCGGCGCACTGACCAAGAACTTGTCATTGCGGGCTCGACCCGCAATCCATGGATGCCGGATCAGGTCCGGCATGACAACCAGGAACAGAACAGGAGAATCAAATGGCCTATTCCGAAAAAGTCGTTGACCACTACGAAAACCCGCGCAACGTCGGCTCGTTCGACAAGGGCGACGAGTCGGTCGGTACCGGCATGGTGGGCGCTCCCGCCTGCGGCGACGTGATGAAGCTGCAGATCAAGGTCAATCCGGCGACGGGCGTGATCGAGGACGCGCGCTTCAAGACCTACGGCTGCGGCTCGGCCATCGCCTCCAGCTCGCTCGTGACCGAGTGGGTCAAGGGCAAGACGCTCGACCAGGCGGCGGCTCTGAAGAACAGCGAAATCGCCGAGGAGCTGGCATTGCCGCCGGTGAAGATCCACTGTTCCATCCTGGCCGAGGACGCCATCAAGGCGGCCGTGGACGACTACAAGAAAAAGCATACTCACTGAAATGGCGATTTCCCTGACTGAAGCAGCAGCCCGCCACGTCTCCCGCTATCTCACCAAACGCGGCAAGGGCGTGGGGGTGCGGCTGGGCGTGAAAACCACGGGCTGTTCCGGCCTGGCCTACAAGCTCGAATACGTGGACGAGATCGCACCCGAGGACATCGTGTTCGAAGAGCACGGCGTGAAGGTGCTGATCGATCCCAAGAGCCTGGCCTACATCGACGGCACGCAGCTCGATTTCGTGCGGGAGGGGCTGAACGAGGGATTCAAGTTCATCAACCCGAACGAACGCGACCGGTGCGGCTGCGGTGAAAGCTTCCGGGTCTGATGCCCTCCCACCGCAGAATCCAGGCAAGCCGCCCTCACTTTTTGTGCCGGCGGCTTTTTATCGAATGAAACTCAACCTGCAATCCAGTGACTTCGAGCTGTTCGGGCTGCCCGAGCGCTTCGAGCAGGATCGCGACGCGATCGATGCGCGCTGGAAGGAACTGCAGCGCGAGGCGCACCCGGACCGGTTCGCCGCGCAGGGGGCCGCGGCCCAGCGTGTCGCGATGCAATGGTCGGTGCGCATCAACGAAGCCTATCAGCGGCTGAAGGAGCCGATCAAGCGCGCCGCGTATCTGTGCGAGCTGCGTGGCGCGCCGATCTCAGCCGAGAACAATACCGCGATGCCGGCCCAGTTCCTGGTGGAGCAGATGGAGTGGCGCGAGGCGCTGGACGATGCGAAGGGCCAGAAGGATCTGGACGCGCTGGAGGATCAGCTGGGCCGCGCCCGCAAGCAGGCCGTCCAGCGCATTGCCAGGCTGCTCGACGAAGAGAGCGATGCGGCGGCGGCGGCGCAGCAGGTCAGAGCCCTCATGTTCATTGAGCGCTTTGGCCGTGACGTCGAGGCCCGCCTGGAGCAACTGGGACAATAGCGCTCACACAGATATGGCATTGCTGCAGATTTCAGAACCCGGCCACTCGCCCGATCCGCACCAGCGGCGGATTGCGGTGGGCATCGACCTGGGCACGACGCATTCGCTGGTCGCCGCGGTGCGCAACGGAGTGGCCGAATGCCTGCCCGATGGCGACGGCAGGGTGATCCTGCCATCGGTCGTGCGCTACCTGGAAAACGGCGGGCGGCAGATCGGCTACGCGGCGCAGGCGGCGCAAGCCGAAGACCCAGAGAACGCGATTGCCTCGGTCAAGCGGTTCATGGGGCGGGGGCTGGCCGATATCGTCAATCGCGAGAAGATGCCCTATCGTTTCCTCGACAAGCCGGGCATGGTGGCGCTGCAAACCTGCGCCGGCGAGAAGTCGCCGGTCGAAATCAGCGCGGAGATCCTGGTGACGCTGCGGTACCGCGCGGAGGACACTTTCAGTGCCGACCTCTACGGCGCCGTGATCACGGTGCCTGCCTATTTCGACGAAGCGCAACGGCAGGCCACCAAGGATGCGGCGCAGCTCGCCGGCATCAATGTGCTCAGGCTGATCAACGAGCCGACCGCGGCCGCTATCGCTTATGGCCTGGACAACGCCAGCGAAGGCATCTATGCGGTCTACGACCTGGGTGGGGGCACCTTCGACATCTCGATCCTGCGATTGACCAAGGGTGTGTTCGAGGTGATCGCGACCGGCGGCGATTCGGCGCTGGGCGGCGACGATTACGATCGCGCGCTGGCGGACTGGATGCTGGCCAAGGCCGGCATGCAGGCAACGGGCGCGAGCGCCAAGGCCTCGATCAAGATGGCCGCGCGTGTGGTCAAGGAAAAGCTTTCGGCGTCGGACATCGTCACCACACCGATCGAGCTGGCGGGCGCAAGGGCCGCAATTTCCGTCCGTCGCGGCGATTTCGAGGCGATCACGGTCGATCTGACGGCTCGCACGATGTCGGCCGTGCGCAAGGCCTTGCGCGATGCCAGGCTGTCGCGCGACGAAGTGAAGGGTGTGGTGCTCGTGGGCGGCTCGACGCGCATGCCGCAGATCCAGCGGGCGGTGGCCGAATTCTTCGGCCGCGAGCCGCTCACCAACCTGAACCCCGACGAAGTGGTAGCCATCGGGGCGGCGATTCAGGCCAATCAGCTCGCCGGCAACAATGCGGCCGGCGACCTGCTGCTGCTAGACGTGATCCCGCTTTCGCTCGGGATCGAAACCATGGGCGGCCTGGTCGAGCGCATCGTGCCGCGCAACGAAACCATCCCGACGGCGAAGGCCCAGGATTTCACGACCTATCAGGATGGCCAGACCGCTCTGGCCTTGCACGTGGTCCAGGGCGAACGCGACCTGGTGCAGGACTGCCGCAGCCTGGCGCGTTTCGAGCTGCGCGGCATTCCGCCGATGGTCGCGGGGGCTGCGCGCATCCGCGTGACCTTCACCGTCGACGCCGACGGTTTGCTCAGTGTCAGCGCGAAAGAGCAGACCAGCGGTGTCGAGGCGCGCATCGACGTGAAGCCTTCCTATGGGCTGTCGGACGAGCAGATCGCCCGGATGCTGCAGGAGAGCTTCACGACGGCGGAACAGGACATGAAGGCGCGGGCCCTGGCCGAGGCACAGGTGGACGCGCAGCGCATGCTGCTCGCCACGCGGACCGCGCTCGATGCCGACGGCGGCCTGCTGGGCGCCGACGAGCGTGCGCACATCGAGTCGCTGATGCAGCAGTTGCGCCAGATCGCGGCCGCTAGCCATGACGCCGGCGCGATCGAAGCGGCAACCCAGGCGCTGGCCAAAGGCACCGAAAGTTTTGCCGCCGAGCGCATGAACCACAGCATCCAGATGGCGCTGTCCGGCAAGAATGTCGAGACAATTTAACTACTTTGCGGGACAGATCTTCAGCTCTGTCCCCAACCGACCAAGAGATGCCCACCGTCAAGATCCTGCCCCATCCGGAGTACTGCCCAAACGGCGCGGAAGTGTCGGTGCCTGCCGGTACGTCGATCTGCGAGGCGCTGCTGGACCACAAGATCCAGATCGAGCACGCCTGCGACATGAGCTGCGCCTGCACGACCTGCCACGTGATCGTGCGTGAGGGCTTCAATTCGCTCAACGAGATGGACGAGAACGAGGAGGACCTGCTCGATCGCGCCTGGGGCCTGGAACCCAACTCGCGCCTCTCGTGCCAGGCCATCGTGGCGCAGAAGGACTTGACCGTGGAAATCCCGAAGTACTCGATCAACCACGCGAAAGAGAAGCACTAGCCCAACCCGTCGCGTCGCGGCAGGCGGTACCCGGCGAGGGCTCACGCTGTTGCGGTCGTCGCTTCGCGCTGCGTTCCGCCACGGGCCAGGAGAAAGAGCAGGAGTGAGGACAGTCAGTGCGAAGCGCTGACCGCGTTGCCGATGCGTCGCGGCCCGTCCGGCTCCGCCTTTGCCGCGAGGTCTGCTTCTTGCCTCCTACGCGATCGAGTACCCGCCATCCACCGGAATCGCCGTGCCGGTGATGAAGTCCGAGGCGCTGCTCGCCAGGAAGACGGCGATGCCTGCCAGGTCCGCCGGCACGCCCCACCGGCCCGCCGGCGTGCGCGCCAGCACCCGGTCGTGCAAGCCGGGCACCTGCCCGCGTGCATTGCGTGTGAGGTCGGTGTCGATCCATCCGGGCAGCACCGCGTTGACCTGGATGTGGTCCGCCGCCCAGGCAGTGGCGAGCGAGCGCGTCAGCTGCACCACGCCGCCCTTGCTCGCGCCGTAGGCGGGCGCGTACGGCGCGCCGAAGATCGACAGCATCGAACCGATGTTGATCATCTTGCCGCCACCGGCTTCCCTCATCAGGGCACGCCCGGCGCGGCAGCACAGGAAGGTGCTGGTCAGGTTGGTGTCCATGACATTGCGCCATTCGTCCAGGCTGAGGTCGTGCGCAGGCTTGCGGATGTTGGTGCCCGCGTTGTTGACGACGATGTCCAGCCGGCCGTGGCGCGCCATCAGCTCCTGGAACAACAGCGCGACCCGGCCTTCGTCGGTGACGTCGGTCTCGATCGCATCCGCCTTCAATCCATCCGCCGTCAAGCCCTGGACCGCCAAGGCGGATTTCGCGGTGTCGCGCGCAGCCAGAACCACGGTCGCGCCGGCTCGCGCCAGGCCGCGCGCCATGCCCAGGCCGATTCCGCCGTTGCCTCCGGTGATCAGCGCCACTTTGCCGGTGAGTTCGAACATTGTTCACTCCTTGCCAGGATGAAGCTCTAGCATAATGCCGGCCATGCGCCAGATCGTTCTCGACACCGAAACCACCGGGCTGTCCGCCGAAGGCGGCGACCGCATCATCGAAATTGGCTGCGTCGAACTGCTGGCACGCAAGCTCACCGGCAACAACAAGCATTTCTACCTGAATCCCGAGCGCGACAGCCACGAAGACGCGTTGAAAGTGCACGGTATCAGCAACGAATTCCTGCGGGACAAGCCCAAGTTCGCGGGCGTCGCCGACGAGCTGCTCGATTACGTGGCCGGCGCCGAAATCATCATCCACAACGCGGCGTTCGACGTTGCCTTCCTGAACCGGGAGCTCGAGCTGCTGGGCCGGCCGCCGTTCACGACCTATGTCGGGCAGGTGACGGACACGCTGGCCATGGCCAAGGACCTGTATCCCGGCAAACGCAACAGCCTGGACGCGCTGTGCGACCGGCTCGGTGTGGACAACTCCGGGCGCACGCTGCACGGCGCGCTGCTGGACGCCGAGTTGCTGGCGGACGTGTACATCAACCTCACGCGTGGCCAGGACGCGCTGCTGATCGATCTCGCAGCGAGCGACACGATCAGCGGCATCGTGACGCGGGTGGACCTGACCGCCTTCACATTGCCCGTGCTGCTGGCAAGCGACCAGGAGGCGGCAGCCCACGAGGAAGTGCTCAACCAGCTCGATAAGGCCAGCGGTGGCAAGACGCTGTGGCGGATGGCACTGCAGACTCGTGTGGCATAATCCGACGCTTTCCCGCAACGGGAGAACGGGCGGTTAGCTCAGCGGTAGAGCACTCCCCTCACACGGGAGGGGCCACTGGTTCGATCCCAGTACCGCCCACCAATTCAAGCTTTTCCAGCGAAACAGGCTCATTCCAGCCTGATCTCGCCGTCGAACTGCACGTTCAGCTTCAAGGCCGGAATTTCCAGCGTCATGGTTGCCGGAAAGCTCTCGGTGCCGGCAATCGCGCCGTCGGCGACGGCCTTGGCCACCGCCTGCTCGATGTCGCGCTGCGAACTGACGCCGACCACCTTCAGGAATTTCCGGATACTGATGTTGAATGTCTCTTCGTTCATCGATCATCTCCAAACGCGTTTGCAACAGGCTTCCGCAGCAACATCATCCGCTTCTCGCGATGCGGTGTGGCGCGCCTGCCCGGCAGTGGAGCGTCGCGCATCGGTTAGGCCACAATCGACCCATGAGTTTTCCAGTCCGTACCGCCGCGGGCAGACCCGCCTTCAGCTTGCAGCCAAGCTGCAGCAACTACCTTGATAAAGCCCTGTAATGGACCAGGTCGACGCGATCGTCATCGGTGCCGGGGTGGTGGGACTGGCGGTAGCTCGGGCGCTGGCGCAAAGCGGCCGCGAAACCATCGTCGCGGAAGCGCAACCGGCGATCGGCCAGGGCGTGAGCTCGCGCAACAGCGAAGTCATTCATGCGGGCCTGTACTACCCCACGGGTTCCCTCAAGGCGAGGTTGTGCGTGCGCGGCAAGCAGCTGCTGTACGAACTGTGCGCAAGCCACGGCGTGAATCATCGCAACTGCGGCAAGCTGGTGGTCGCGAACAGCGAGGCCGAGGCGGCGGCGTTGCATGGGCTGCAGGATCGCGCCCGCGCCAATGGCGTACCCGTGCAATGGCTGGAAGCGGCGCAGGCGCAGGCGCTTGAACCGGGCCTGCGTTGCGTCGCCGCCTTGCTCTCGCCCACGACGGGAATCGTCGACAGCCATGGTTTGATGCTGGCGTTGCAGGGCGACCTGGAAGGCGCGGGAGGCGCGGTCGCGTTGGCTTCGCCGGCGCAATCGGCGCTGCTCGGGCGGGACGGCCGCCCGCACGTGGTCCGGATGGCGGATGGCAGCGAGGTGGCCGCGTCGATTCTGGTCAATTCGGCGTCGCTGCACGCTTGCGCGCTGGCGCGGCGTTTCGAAGGGCTCGATCCGCAGTTCGTGCCGCGCGAATATTTCGCCAAGGGCAACTACTACGCGCTGGCCGGCAAGGCGCCGTTTTCGCGTTTGATCTACCCCGCGCCTGCGGACGCCTGGCTGGGGGTCCACCTTACGCTGGACCTGGGCGGCCAGGCCAAGTTCGGTCCCGACCTCGAATGGCTCGACGCGCGCCGGCCCGAGGACATCGACTACACCGTCGATCCGCGCCGGGCCGATGGTTTCTATGCCGAGGTGCGGCGCTACTGGCCGGGCCTGTCCGATGGCGCCCTGCAGCCCAGCTACAGCGGCGTGCGGCCCAGGATCCATGGGCCGGCCGAGCGGGCGCCGGATTTCCGCATCGACGGGCCGGCGCTGCACGGTGTCCCCGGGCTGGTCAACCTGTTCGGGATTGAATCGCCGGGCCTGACCTGCGCGTTGGCTATTGGCGAGCATGTAGCCGCGCTGATGGCCTGATACGCGCAGATGAAACGCTCGGCGCTGTTCGTAATGCTCGCCGCGGCGGGCGCGGCCATGGCCCAGACGCTGCCGCAAGTCACCGTCAGCGCGACCCGCAACGAAGCCGCGCCGTTCGACGTGCCGGCTTCGGTCGATGTGATCGACGGCGCGCGCCTTCGTGCGGCGGGCCGGCCCGAAATCAATCTCTCTGAAAGCGTGGGTCTCGTTCCCGGCGTGATCGCGCGCGAGCGGCAGAATTACGCACAGGATCTCCAACTGTCGATCCGCGGATTCGGCGCCCGCTCGACGTTCGGCGTGCGGGGCGTGCGGATTTATGTCGACGGAATTCCGGCCACGATGCCCGATGGCCAGGGCCAGCTGTCGCACATCGACCTGGCGTCGGGCGGCCGCGTCGAATTGCTGCGCGGCCCTTTCTCGGTGCTCCATGGAAACTCCTCGGGCGGGGTGCTGCAGGTCTTCACGGAACCCGGGCAAGGCCCGCCTGCGTTCACGTCCGGCCTTGCCGCCGGCAGCTATGGACTGATAAGGCCGGGACTGCGCTTCAGCGGATCGACGCCGGACCTGGGGTATGTGGTCAGTGCCAATCATTTCTCCACCGATGGCTTTCGCGATCACAGCAGCGCTTCGCGCGGACTGGCCAATGCGCGGCTGGACATCAAGGCCGCCGCAGGAGGCGAATGGACGGTCGTGGCGAACAGCGTGCGAATTCGCGCCGACGATCCGCTCGGCCTCACGCGAGCGCAGTTCGAAACGGCGCCGCGCAGCGCCGACGCGGCTGCCACGCAATTCGACACGCGCAAGAGCGTCGCGCAAAGCCAGCTCGGCTTGATTCATGAACACCGGCTGGCCGGTGGCGGCCGCCTGCGCCTGATGGTTTATGGGGGCAGCCGCGACACTGAGCAGTTCCAGGCGATCCCCGTCGCCGCACAGGCCAGTGAGCTGCATCCCGGCGGCGTGATCGGGCTGGAGCGCCGCTATGCCGGCACCGACCTGCGCTGGACCCGGCAGGCTGCACTGGCGCAAGGGCCGCTGGAAGTCGTGGCCGGTCTGTCCTACGACCGGATGCAGGAGCACCGCCTGGGGTGGCTGAACTTCATCGGTTCGACTCTCGGAGTGCAGGGCGCGCTGCGGCGCGACGAGGACAACCGTGTCTGGAACTTCGACCCCTATCTGCAGGCAGTCTGGAAGTTCGCGCCGCAATGGAGCCTGATGGCGGGCGTGCGCCGCAGTACCGTGCGCTTCTCGTCCGATGACCACTTCATCGTCGGCACCAACGGCAACGACAGCGGCGCGGTGCGCTATTCGGCAACGTTGCCGGTGGCCGGTCTGATGTATGCCTGGTCGTCGCAACTGCACCTGTATGCGGCGCTCGGGCGCGGCTTCGAGACGCCCACCTTCAATGAACTGGCTTACCGGCCCGACGGAACCGCCGGCCTGAACTTCGCGCTGCGGCCCTCGCGCAGCAACAATATCGAGCTTGGCATCAAGGGACAATCGCCGGCCGGAGAGCGCTTGCGAACCGAATGGAGTGCGGCGCTGTTCCAGACCTCGACCCAGGACGAAATCGTGACGCAGACGAACGTCGGCGGCCGCAGTACCTTCCAGAACGCGGGCGCGACCCGGCGGCGCGGCCTGGAGCTGTCCTGGAGCGCGGCACTGGCGCCGGCCTGGCTGTTCCAGTTGTCGCAGAGCTGGCTGGATGCCCGCTATCAGGATGCGTTTGCGGCCTGCAATGCGATCCCTTGCGCGCTGGCCAATCAGGTGTTCATACCGGCCGGCAACCGCATTCCGGGCACGGCGCAATCGGTTTCGGCCGCCGAGATTGCGTGGGCGCCGCCGCGCGGCTGGCGCGCGGGGGCCGAGCTGCGCCGGTCCAGCCGGGTTTTCGTCAACGATACGAATACCGAAGCTGCGCCGTCGTTCACGACCGTGGCCGTGAGTGCGGGTTATGTGTTCGATATCCGCGGCTGGGCCTTGTCGGCCAGCGCGCGGATCGACAACCTGCTGGACCGCCGCTATGCCGGATCGGTGATCGTAAACGAGGGCAACGCCCGCTTTTTCGAGCCCGCGCCGGGACGCAGCTACGTGCTCAAGCTGTCCGGCACCTACGCGTTCTGAAACTGCCTTGTCATGCCCCTTCCATTCGTTTGATCGCCCGTGCCGCATCGCTGACCAATTGCGGCCCGCGGTAGATCAGGCCCGTGTAGATCTGGACCACGTCGGCACCCGCCCGGATCTTGCCCACAGCGTCCTGCGCACTCATGATGCCTCCAACCCCGATGATTGGAAAACCTTTGCCCAGCGCCGCGCGCAACTGGCCGATCACACGGTTGCTGGCCTGAAGCAGCGGCGCGCCGCTCAAGCCGCCCGCTTCCTCGGCGTGCGGCAGGCCTTTGACGGCATCCCGGCTGGTGGTCGTGTTGGTCGCCACGACGCCGTCCATGCCGTGCCGCCTGAGTGCAGCGGCTACCGCCTCGATCTGCGCTTGCTCCAGGTCGGGAGCGATCTTCACGAAGATGGGCACGCGGCGTGGCGAGACGCCGCCTCTGCCATCCGGGCTACCGTATTTGCGCGCCAGGGTTTCACGCCGCTTTGCGATGGCGCCGAGCAACCCTTCGAGTGCCTCGTCTCCTTGGAGCGAACGCAGGTTGCTGGTGTTGGGGCTCGAAATATTGATCGTCACGTAATCGGCATGCGGGTAGACCCCGTCCAGGCACGTGAGGTAGTCGCTGGTCGCTTTCGCGATCGGGGTGGCGGCGTTCTTGCCGATGTTGAGCCCCAGGATACGGCCCTTTTGCCGGAACGACGAGCGCTTGACGTTCGCGATGAACGCATCCAGGCCGTCGTTGTTGAAGCCCAGCCGGTTGATCAGGGCGTGCCGCTGCGGCAGGCGGAACAGGCGCGGTTTCGGATTGCCCGGCTGCGGCTTGGGCGTCACCGTGCCGACCTCGACGAATCCGAAGCCCATGGCGCCCAGGCCGTCGATGCAGCGCGCGTTCTTGTCCAGGCCGGCGGCCAGGCCGACGCGGTTGGGAAACTTCAGGCCGGCCAGTTCGACCGGGTCGTCGACCAGGCTGTTGGCGTAGGCCCATTCCAGCGGCGTGCCTTGCAGCCGCGCCAGCGAACGCATCGTCAGTTCGTGCGCGGATTCGGGATCGAGTCCGAACAGAAACGGGCGGGCGAGCGAGTAGGGCAGCAATGACATGGATAATTCCGGCAGATTCAACTCAACCCCAGGATTGTCGCGTGACACAGGACGAACTGAAAACGCTGGTCGGCCAGGCGGCCCTGCAGTACGTGGTGCCCGGCGCGGTGGTCGGAGTCGGCAGCGGCTCCACCGTCAACAAGTTCATCGAGGCGCTGGCGGCGATGAAAGGCCGCATCCCGGGGGCGGTCTCGAGCTCCATCGCTTCGACCGAACACCTGCAGGCGGCTGGCATTCCGGTGTTCGACGCCAACGATGTGGGCGACATCGAGGTCTACATCGACGGAGCCGACGAGATCGACGGGCACGGTTGCATGATCAAGGGCGGCGGCGCCGCACTGACGCGCGAGAAGATCGTCGCAGCCCAGTCCAGGCGCTTCGTGTGCATCGCGGACGAATCGAAACAGGTGCAGGTGCTGGGCCGTTTTCCGGTGCCGGTGGAGATCATCCCGATGGCCACGCAGCGCCTGGTGCGCCAGTTCGCCGCGATGGGCGCAACGGCCCGGATCCGCCTGCGGGGCGGCCAGCCGCTGGTCACGGACAACGGCCAGCATATCCTCGATGTCTCGGGGCTTGAGATCGCCGATCCGCTGCGCTTCGAGAGCGAGGTCAACCAATGGCCCGGCGTCATTACCGTGGGAGTGTTCGCGCACCAGAAAGCGGCCGTGTGCCTTCTCGGCACGCCCGGCGGCGTCAAGACGCTCGTGTTCTGATCAGAAGCGGATGCCGGAGGGGTTGTCGGCCGGTGGTGCGGCGGGCGCCGGGATCGCGGCCCGGGGAGTTTCGAGCGCGGCCGGAGCCGGAATCTGGGCTTGCTGCGTCACCACCAGCGGTTTGGCCGCCGGCCGTTGGTAGTTCGAAGGCAACTGCGAGTCCTTCGGATAGCCCGCGGCGTCGAGAAACTGGTTCCATTCCACGTCCGAATAACCCTTGATGTGCTGGCCGCCGATCGTCAGGAATGGCAGGGATGGCGCGCCGGCCAGCCGCTTCAATGCCTCGATGTCGTCATTGGTAGTCACCGTCATTTCCGCGAACGGAATTCCGCGGCTGGATAGCAATGCCCGGCCCAGGCCGCACGGAGCGCACTCGGGCCCGGTATACAGCGTCACGGGAAAACGCGCAGCAACCTGACGCAATTCGAACGGCAACGTGGAGTTATCCGTGCCGGCGCCCGGTATCGCCAAGGCGATCGCGGCGGCCGGGCGCGCATTCGCGTCCAGCGGGGCCTTGTCCGAAAACGTGATGCGGCCGTCCGGACTCACGGTACGGAAAATCTGTTGCGCGTTTGCATCGCTACCGCTGAATCCTGCCGCTGCCAGGAGAGCCGTCAGGCTCAGCACGGCGAGCAAAGGGCGGGCAAAAAACATCTTGGTGAGCTCCCACTGTGATATCGCGTCAGGCCATGCCCTGGTGGCGCAGCAAAGCGTCCAGAGAGGGATCACGGCCCCGGAAGGCCCTGAACGACTCTATCGCGGGCCGGCTGCCGCCGGCTTCTAGGATGGCCTGACGATATTTTCGCCCGGTTTCAATGCTGGGCAACCCGTCTTTACCCATAGTCTCCTCGAATGCGGCGTACGCGTCGGCGCTCAGAACCTCGGCCCACTTGTAGCTGTAATACCCGGCGGCATACCCGCCGGCAAAAATGTGACTGAAAGTATGGGCCGTGCGGCTGAAAGCGGGCGGCTGGATCACAGCGACCTCCTCGCGTACCTTCGCAAGCAAAGGCATGAAGTCCTGTGCCGGGTCGTGCTCGGTGTGCAATAGCATGTCGAACAGGGCGAACTCGATCTGGCGCAGCGTCTGCAGACCGCTCTGGAAGTTTTTCGCGGCCAGCATCTTGTCGAACAGCTCGCGCGGCAGCGCGGCCCCGGTTTCCACATGCGCCGTCATGTGCCGCAGCACATTCCATTCCCAGCAGAAGTTTTCCATGAACTGGCTGGGCAGTTCCACCGCGTCCCACTCCACGCCGCTGATGCCGGAGACATCATGCTCGTTGACCTGAGTCAGCATGTGGTGCAAGCCGTGTCCCGATTCGTGGAACAGGGTGATCACGTCGTCATGGGTGAGCAGCGCCGGCTTGCCGTCCACGCCCTCGGCGAAATTGCAGACGAGGTGGGCGACCGGCGTCTGCAGCCGGCCCGTATCGGGTCGCAGCCAACGCGCGCGAACGTCGTCCATCCACGCTCCGCCGCGTTTGCCGGTTCGCGCCGCAGGGTCCAGGTAGAACTGGCCGACCAGCTCGGTGGTCATGCGCTCGCCCTCGCGCTTTTCACGCTCGATGCGGTAAAACTCCACCGAAGGGTTCCACACCGGCGCCACGTCGCGCCGGATCGTCACTTCGAACAGGGTCTCCACGATCTTGAACAGCCCCGCCAGCACCTTGGGCGCGGTGAAGTACTGCTTGACCTCCTGCTCGCTGAAGGCATAACGTTCTTCCTTCAGCTTCTCGCCGATGTACGACCAGTCCCAGGCCTGCGGATCGGCGATCCCGAGCTTGGAAGCGGCGAACGCGCGCATGTCGGCCACGTCTTTTTCCGCGAAGGGCCGGGCCCGGCGCGCCAGGTCGCGCAGGAAGCCGATCACCTGCGGCGGAGAGCTGGCCATCTTGGGCACCAGCGACACTTCGCCGAAGTTCGGATAGCCCAGCAGGCCCGCCTCTTCCTGCCGCAGAGCCAGGATCTCGCGGATCAATTCGCTGTTGTCGAATTTCGGATCGCCCTGGTCGCTGGCCCGCGTCACATAGGCGCGATACACGCGTTCGCGCAACGCACTGCTGTGGGCGAACTGCATCACCGGCAGATAGCTGGGCATCTTCAGCGTGAGCTTGCAGCCTTCCTTGCCGTCGGCCTGGGCAGCGGCGCGCGCGGCCTGGATCACGTCCTGCGGCACGCCAGCCAGTTCGTCCTCGGCCGCGTAATAGGCGAACGCGTCGGTCGCGTCGAGGGCGTGCTCGCTGAATTTCTGGCCCAGTTCGGCCTGACGCTCCTGGATCGCTGCAAAGCGCTCGCGGGCGGCACCAGTGAGTTCGGCGCCCCCGAGCACGAAATTGCGGATTGCGTTCTTGTGGGCCTGGCGCTGCTCGGTGTTCAGCATAGCCGGATCGATGGCCTTGTACTTGGCATACAGGCGCTCGTCCGATCCCAGCCGGGTCCAGAAATCCGTCACCCTGGGCAAGGCTTCGTTGTACGCGGCACGCAGCTCGGGCGTATCGGCCACGCCATTGAGATGGCTGACCACGCCCCAGGCGCAGCCCAGCCGTTCAGTGGCGGTATCGAGGACTCTGGCGATGTCTTCCCAGCGGCTCGGAAACTCGGGCTGCGTCACCGTTTCGAGCGCCTTGTCGGCCGCGGCAAGCAGGCTGTCGATCGCAGGTGCTACGTGTTGCGGTTGGACCTGGTCGAAAAGGGGGAGGTCGGTGAAATCGAGGAGGGGATTGCTCATCCCACTTATTTTGCGTCAGCGCGGCCCTTTGCAAGGGCCGTAAGGGCAAGGAGCCTCGCCGCGCAAGCTCCTATGCTGCGGCACGCTCCGCCGCTTCGATCGTATTGACCAGCAGCATTGCCCGGGTCATCGGACCGACACCGCCGGGTACGGGGGTGATCCAGCTTGCCACTTCGCTCACGCCGGCGAAGTCGACATCGCCGCAGAGCTTGCCCTCGTCGTTGCGGTTCATGCCGACGTCGATCACCACGGCGCCCGGCTTGACCATGTCGGCGGTCACCATGTTGCGCTTGCCCACGGCGGCCACGATCACGTCCGCCTGCAAGGTATGGGCCTTCAGGTCCCTGGTGGCGCTGTGGCAAATCGTCACGGTCGCATTTTTCTGCAGCAGCATCAGCGCCATCGGCTTGCCCACGATATTGCTGCGCCCGATCACCACCGCGTTCTTGCCCCGCAGGTCGTAGCCGATGGACTCCAGCATCTTCATGCAGCCGTAGGGCGTGCAAGGCCAGAAGCCCGGCCGGCCGACCATCAATGCGCCGGCGCTGACGACGTGGAAACCATCGACATCCTTGGCCGGCGCGATCGTTTCGATCACCTTCTGCGCGTCCATATGCTTGGGCAGGGGCAACTGCACCAGGATGCCGTGCACGGCCCGGTCCTCGTTCAGCGTGTGTATGCGCGCCAGCAGGTCGGCTTCGCTCATGGTGGCCGGGTAGCGCTCCAGTGTGGCCGCCAGGCCGGTTTCGGTGCTGTCATTGGCCTTGTGCCTGGTGTAGACCTGGCTGGCCGGGTCGTCGCCGACCAGGATGATGGCCAGCGCGGGCTGGATGCCGCAGTCCTTCAGCGCCTGCGTGCGGCCCGACACTTCCGCGCGGATTTTTTTGGCAAGCGCATTGCCGTCAATGATCTTGGCAGTCATTCCTTATTAACCACAAGGACGCGTCCCGCGCCAGCGGGCGCGTTATCGTCCGTTACTTTTGCCCGAGAGCGATCTTCAACAGATCGGCCACGGTGTTGGCGTTCAACTTTTCCATGATGTTGGCGCGGTGCGCCTCCACCGTCTTGATGCTGATGCCCAGGTCGTCGGCGATCTGCTTGTTCAGCCGGCCCGCGACGATGCGCTCGAGCACCTGCGCCTCGCGCGAAGTGAGCTTCGAGAGCAGGGCGTCGCGGCTGGCCGCGCTCTGGTACTCGGCGAAGGCGCCCTTGGCATGATCGAGCATGCGCTCGACCAGGCTCACCAGTTCGTCTTCCTTGAAGGGCTTCTGGATGAAGTCCATCGCGCCCTTCTTCATCGTGTTCACCGCCATCGGCACGTCGCCGTGCCCGGTGATGAAAACGATCGGCAGCGGCGATTTGCGCTCGAGCAGCCGGTCCTGCAGTTCCAGCCCGGACATGCCGCCCATCCGGATGTCGACGATGAGGCAGGCCACCTCGCGCGGGTCGTAGCGGGACAGGAAGGATTCGGCGGAATCGAAGCACCGCACCCGGTAATCCTTGCCTTCCAGGAGCCATTGCAGCGAATCGCGAACCGCCTCGTCGTCATCCACGACGTAGACGGTGCCCTTCTTGGGAATCAAGCTCATGCAGTCACCCCAGCGTTCTTGTTCACTATCGAACTCGTAGCGCCGGAGACAGGAATCCAGAAGGAGAAACGGCAGCCAGCGACGTCCGCTCCATTGTAGATGTTCTCTGCATGCATCCGGCCCTGGTGCGACTCGACGATCGTGCGGCACAAGTTCAACCCGATGCCCATGCCTTCGACTTTGGTGGAGAAGAATGCTTCGTACAGGCGCTCCATCACTTCGGGCGCGAGGCCCTGGCCGGAATCGAGCACCGAGAATTCGACCACCGGCTGCTCGTCGACCTGCTTGGGGATGACGCGCAGTTCCACGCTGCGGCGCGAGGGCGGGCGCTTGGCATGCTCGATCGACTCGGCCGCGTTCTTCAGCAGGTTGACCAGGACCTGCTCGATCAGGATGGGGTCGACCATGAGCTTCGGCAGCCGGGCCGCCACGTAGTGCGACAGCCGCACGTTGCGCCGGCGCAGTTCGATCTCGGCCAGTTCCACCGCTTCGCCCACCATCAGCGTTACGTCCGAAAGCGTGCGGTTCGGCTCGCTGCGCTTCACGAACGAGCGGATGCGGTGGATGATCTGGCCGGCGCGTTGCGCCTGCCGCGCGGTCTTTTCCAGCGCCGCCAGCAGATCGTCCTCGTTGATCTGCTTGCCCCGGATGCGCGAGACCAGGCCGTGGCAATAGTTGTTGATGGCCGTGAGCGGCTGGTTCAATTCATGCGCCACGCTCGATGCCATTTCGCCCATCGTGATCAGGCGGCTGGCTGACTGCGCACGTTCGGCCTGGGCGGACGATTGTTCCTCGGCATGGCGGCGCGGAGTGATGTCGGTGGCGATCACCATCTGCGCGAGCCGGCCGTCCACCCAGTTCAGGTAGCGCGATCGCACTTCCAGCCACTTGCCCAGTTCGGGCACGAAGATCTCGGCGTTCTCGGATTGCGCCGTCGCCAGCCCGCCGGTGGGCAGGCCGACAAAGGAGTCCACCTCGTCCGCCGCCTCGTCCCCGCGCGGATGCTCGGGAACGCCGGCCTGCGCCACCATTTGCAGATGCCCGGCGGTCTGCACGCCGAACCAGAGGCGGTACAGCTTGTTGGCGAACAGCAGCTCCTCGCTGCCCAGCGGCGCCACCGACACCGATGCGTCCAGCGCCTCCAGCACCGTGGTGAATCGCTCGTAGGAAGCGGACAGCTGCTCGCGAATGCGGTTGGGCTCCGTGATGTCGGTCATCGATGTCATCCAGCCGGTCTGGTGGCCTTTCGCATCGATCAGCGGCGACACGTAGAGCCGCGCATCGAACAGGCTGCCGTTCTTGCGCTTGACGCGAACCTGGAATCCGCCCGACACGGTCCGGCCGCTCAATTCATCGTCGAGCCGCGCCGCCAGCTGTTCGCGATCGGCCTCGGGCCAATAGGGAAATGGCGGGGTGCGGCCCACCAGTTCGGCCTCGCTCCAACCCGTCATCTGGCAGAACGCGGCGTTCACGTAAGTGATGCGGCCCTGCATGTCGAGCGCGCGCATGCCGGTGAGGATGGAATTTTCCATCGCGCGGCGGAAGTTGGTTTCGGCGATCAGCGCCTGTTGCGCCTGCATGCGGCGGCGGGTATGGCGCCAGTTGCCGATCAGCATCCAGGCCGTCATCGCACTCAGTGCGCCCACCAGCCAGAACAGGCCGCTGCCGATCACGCCCAGCGAGGTGCGATAGGCCTGGGCCCGGATGATCAGTCCGTTGCCGACGGGTGAAACGGGGACCTCGTAGTCATTGGCCTGCGCAGCCCACGGCAACAGCCGGGTCGCCGGGCTGCGTCCCGGCACCGTGGTTCCCGCCAGCACGCGGTTCTTGCCATCCAGCAGCGCCACGGCGTACTTGGCCGACACTTCCGCCGGTACCCCATAGCGCAGCAGGCCGTCGATCGAATACTCGCCGAGGATCACGCCCGCGAACCGCCCTTGTTCGGCTAGCGGGATGTGCAACTGCAAGAGGCCGGTGCTGTCGGTGCCCGCCGCCGGCTGCGAATACACCGGCTGCAGCAGGTCTCGCGCCAGGCTGTAGATGTTTTCGGTTTCGCCGGGGCGCAATACCGCGCCGGCGGCCCGCAGCTGGTGGCTCGCGAGGCTGGGCGCGCCATAGCTGGCCTTGATGCGGCGGCGATCGTCGATCCAGGTGACGGCCTGCAGCTCGGGATACTGGCTCACCATGGACTCGGCCCGGCCCACGAATTCCTCGGGATCGACTTCCTTGTTGGCAATGTCCCGCGCGATGCGCATCAGCTGCTCCTGGCGCTCCAGCAGGCGCAGCCGGACCCGTTGCTGCGCATATTCGACATCGCGCTTGACTGCTTCCTGCTCGCGGTCCATTTCTTCCAGGCGCAGGTAGCCGAAGGCCGCGATGATGGCCGCCAGGAACAGCAGGACGGCCGCGAGCGGCGCCAGCATGGCGAAGCGATCCTGGTGCACCGGGGTCTGGCGCCGCCACCAGCGGCGCCACCACGACACGGGGGTCATGTCGTGCGGCTCAGGGACGGTAACGGGGTCTTGCATCAGGCTCCAAGTGTAGGGGCACCCGCCGGGTGACCCGGTAAGTAGCTGCCATTTCCCGGCTCGGCTTACCAGTCTTGCGCACCGGCCAAGCGGATCAGAAAACCGTAATATGAAATACATAACCATAATTTGAAAAGGCCGAAAAATGTGAGACACTCCCGCCTCCGCTCAGGACCCGTACTAAATTACGTGACCTCGATCCGGCGATTGGCTGGATTGGCGCCGGTGAGTCAACGAACACACAGGAGACCCAAGATGTCAGCACAGCCCGAAAATCCCTTCGGCTCGGCAGCCAACGACGCCGACGCACTGGAAACACGCGAATGGGTCGATGCGCTTTCGGCCGTCATACAGGCCGAGGGCGCGGAGCGGGGCCATTTCCTGCTCGAACAGCTGCTGGAGCAGGCGCGGCAAGAGGGGATCGACATGCCGTTTTCCGCCACCACCGGCTACGTCAACACGATCGAGCCGGACCAGGAGGAACGCTGCCCCGGCAACCTGGACATCGAGGAGCGGCTGCGCGCGTACATGCGCTGGAATGCCATGGCAATGGTGGTCAAGGCCAACCGCCTGCATCCGGCGGATGGCGGCGACCTGGGTGGCCACATCAGCTCGTTCGCTTCGCTGGCCACGATGCACGGTGCCGGCTTCAACCACTTCTGGCACGCCGAGAGCGAAGGTCACGGCGGTGATTGCCTCTATTTCCAGGGCCACAGCTCGCCCGGCATTTACGCGCGCGCCTACCTGGAAGGGCGGCTCACCGAGGAACAGTTGCTGAACTTCCGCCAGGAGGTGGACGGCAAAGGCTTGCCGAGTTATCCGCACCCGAAACTGATGCCCCAGTTCTGGCAATTCCCGACGGTGTCGATGGGCCTGGGCCCGCTGATGGGAATCTACCAGGCGCGCTTCCTGAAGTACCTGCACGCCCGCGGCATCGCCAACACCGAGAACCGCAAAGTCTGGGTGTTCTGCGGCGACGGCGAAATGGACGAAGTGGAAAGCCTGGGGGCGATCGGCGTGGCGGCGCGCGAAAAGCTCGACAACCTGATCTTCGTCGTCAACTGCAACCTGCAACGCCTGGACGGGCCGGTGCGCGGCAACGGCAAGGTCATCCAGGAACTGGAAGGCGAATTCCGGGGCGCCGGCTGGAACGTGATCAAGCTGATCTGGGGCAGCTACTGGGATCCGCTGCTGGCGCGCGACAAGGACGGCGTCCTGCGCAAGATCATGATGGACACACTGGACGGCGACTACCAGGCGATGAAGGCGAACGACGGCGCTTACGTGCGCAAGAACTTCTTCGGCCGCCATCCCAAGGCGCTGGAGATGGTCGCCAAGATGAGCGACGAGGAGATCTGGCGGCTGCAGCGCGGCGGCCACGATCCGCAGAAAGTCTATGCGGCCTTCCACCGGGCGGTGAACCACCAGGGCCAGCCGTCTGTGCTGTTGATCAAGACGGTGAAGGGCTTCGGCATGGGCAGCGCCGGCGAGGCCAAGAACATCGCGCACCAGGCCAAGAAGCTGAACGACGAGGATATCCGCAAGTTCCGCGACCGTTTCAATATTCCGATCCCCGACGAGAAGCTGGCCGAGGTCCCGTTCTACCGGCCCGAAGAGCACACGCCGGAGATGAAGTACCTGCACGAGCGGCGCAAGGCGCTGGGCGGCTACCTGCCCAAGCGGCGCGTGAAAGCCGACGAGCAGCTGAAGGTTCCGCCGCTCGAAACTTTCAAGGCCGTGCTCGACCGGACGGCGGAGGGCCGCGAGATCAGCACCACGCAGGCCTTCGTGCGCGTCCTGAGCGCACTGCTGCGCGACAAGGAACTCGGTCCGCGCGCAGTTCCGATCCTGGTGGACGAAGCTCGCACTTTCGGCATGGAAGGGCTGTTCCGCCAGATCGGCATCTACAACCCGCAGGGCCAGCTGTACACGCCGCAGGACAAGGACCAGGTGTCCTACTACAGGGAAGACAAGGCCGGCCAGATCCTGCAGGAAGGTATCAACGAAGCCGGCGGCATGGCCAGCTGGGTTGCGGCGGCAACCTCGTACAGCACCAGCAACCGCATCATGGTGCCGTTCTTCATCTACTACTCGATGTTCGGCCTGCAGCGGGTCGGCGACCTGTGCTGGGCCGCCGGCGACATGCAGGCGCGGGGCTTCCTGCTGGGCGGCACCTCCGGCCGCACCACGCTGAACGGGGAAGGGCTGCAGCACGAGGACGGCCACAGCCACATCATGGCCGGCACGATCCCGAATTGCGTGAGCTACGACCCGACTTTCGCGCACGAAGTCGGCGTGATCATGCACCACGGCCTGAAGCGCATGGTCGAACAACAGGACAATGTCTACTACTACATCACGCTGCTCAACGAGAACTACCCGATGCCTGGTCTCATGCCTGGCACGGAAGAGCAGATCGTGAAGGGCATGTACCTGTGCAAGGAAGGCAGCAACACGCTGGCCAAGGGGCCGTCCGGTAACGCGCCGCGGGTCCAGCTTCTGGGCAGCGGCACCATCCTGCGCGAGTCGCTCGCCGCCCAGGAACTGCTGGAAAGGGACTGGGGCGTTGCCGCCGACGTATGGAGTTGCCCGAGCTTCAACCAACTGGCGCGCGACGGCCAGGACGTCGAGCGCTATAACCTGTTGCACCCAACGGAACAGCCGCGGCAGTCTTTCGTGGCCCAACAGCTCGACAAGCGCAGCGGCCCGGTCGTCGCCTCCACTGACTATGTCAAGGCGTATGCCGAGCAGATCCGTTCCTTTATTCCCAAGGGCCGCGCGTACAAGGTGCTTGGCACGGATGGGTTCGGCCGCAGCGATTTCCGCACGAAGCTGCGCGAGCATTTCGAAGTCAACCGCCACTACATCGCGCTGGCCGCCCTGAAGGCGCTTAGTGATGAGGGCGCGCTGCCGGTCAGCAAGGCGGCCGAGGCGATCAAGAAGTACGGCATCAGGACAGACAGAGTCAATCCGCTGTACGCTTGACGCAAAAGAAGACCGGAGAACAAGAACATGGCATCGATTGAAGTGAAGGTCCCCGACATAGGGGACTTCGATGAGGTTTCGGTCATCGAACTGCTGGTCAAGCCCGGCGATACAGTCAAAGCCGAACAGTCTCTTGTCACGGTCGAATCGGACAAGGCGTCGATGGAAATTCCCTCGTCGTCGGCCGGCGTCGTCAAGGAGATGAAGGTCAAGCTGGGCGACAAGGTGAAGGAAGGATCTGTCCTTGTGGTGCTTGACAGCACCACTGCGGCAGCCCCTTCGGGCGGACCAACGAGCTCCCCTCCACCCCAACCCTCCCCCTCAAAGGTGGAGGGCTCGAAAGTCACGCCCCCGCCTGCGGCGGCCGCCCCGGCTGCGGCGGCCGGGCCCATCGAGGTGCGTGTTCCAGACATCGGCGACTTCAAGGACGTCGCCGTCATCGAGTTGCTGGTCAAGCCTGGCGACACCGTCAAGCCCGAGCAGTCCCTGATCACCGTGGAATCAGATAAGGCGTCGATGGAAATTCCGTCGTCGGCGGGCGGGACGGTCAAGGAGCTCAAGGTCAAACTGGGTGACAAGGTCAACACGGGCGATCTTGTCGTAGTGCTTGAAAGCACCACGACAAGCTCATCTCCGGTGCAAACTGGCTCCCCCCCACCCCAGCCCTCCCCCGCCGCGGGGGAGGGCTCGAAAGCCCAGCCGTCCAGCGGGGCGGCGAGCAGGCCCGCCGAGAGAACATCGCCCACCGCCGCGTTGCCCCCGCATGAGCCGTCCGCCCCGACCGGGCCTTTGCCGCACGCCTCGCCTTCCGTGCGCAAGTTCGCTCGGGAACTCGGCGTGCCGCTCGAGGAGGTCAAGGGCACCGGCCCGAAGGGGCGCATCACGCAAGAAGACATCCAGGCGTTCACCAAGGCCGTGATGCGGGGTGAGGTTAGCACCAGGGCGGCTGGCAAGGCACCTGCGGTCGGTGGGGGCGAAGCCCTCGGCCTGCTGCCCTGGCCGAAAGTGGATTTCGCCAAGTTCGGCCCGATCGAGCGCCGGGACTTGGGCCGCATCAAGAAGATCAGCGGAGCCAACCTGCACCGCAACTGGGTGATGATCCCGCACGTCACCAATCACGACGACGCCGACATCACCGAACTTGAATCGTTCCGCATCCAGCTCAACAAGGAAAATGAAAAGGCCGGTATCAAGGTCACGATGCTGGCTTTCCTCATCAAGGCGTGCGTGGCGGCGCTGAAGAAGTTCCCCGACTTCAATGCATCGCTCGACGGCGATCAACTCGTGCTCAAGCAGTACTACAACATCGGCTTCGCGGCCGATACGCCCAACGGCCTGGTGGTGCCCGTGCTCAAGGATGCCGACCGCAAGGGCGTGCTGGCCATCAGCAAGGAAATGGGCGAGCTCGCGGCGAAGGCGCGCGATGGAAAGCTGGGGCCCGCCGATATGTCGGGCGCCGGTTTCACCATCTCTTCGCTCGGCGGTATCGGTGGCCGATACTTCACGCCGATCATCAACGCGCCGGAAGTGGCTATCCTTGGCGTCTGCAAAAGCCGGACCGAGCCGGTCTGGGACGGCAAGCAATTCCAGCCCCGGCTCATGCTGCCACTGTCGCTGGCGTGGGATCACCGCGTCATCGACGGCGCGGCGGCGGCCCGCTTCAACGCCTACCTGGGCGCCATACTGGCGGATTTCCGCCGCACGATGTTATGAGGAACGCCAGGCGTTCTGCGACGACCACGAACCCGGAGCGTTCGGAATGACAACTGTTGTGGTGGTAAAGAAAGCCGGCCAGATCGCCATCGCGGCGGACACCCTGGTGACCTTCGGCGACACGCGACTCGCCAATCGCTACGAGGACAACACCAAGATTTTCAAAGTCGAGACCGACGCCGGGCCGAGCTACCTCGGGATGGCCGGCACGGTGGCGCACTTTCCGGTGTTGCGCAAGGCGATCGGCTCGATGCCGCGCGAAATCCTCAAGCTGAGCACCCGCGACGAGGTCTTCGACACTTTCACCAAGCTGCATCCCTACCTCAAGGAAAATTTCTTCCTGCAAACCAAGGAGGAAGAGAGCGATCCCTACGAGTCCAGCCAGTTCAGTGTGGTCATCGCCAATGCCACCGGCATCTACGGCCTGTACAGCTATCGCGAGGTGTTCGAGTTCAAGGAGTTCTGGGGCATCGGCTCGGGCCGCAGCTTTGCACTGGGCGCCATGTACGCGATCTATGGCAAGAGCAAGACCGCTCGGGAAGTCGCCGAGGCGGGCATCGCGGCGGGCTGCGAATTCGACCGCAATTCGGCCGCTCCCTTCGATGTTTTCACCATAAAAATGAAGGAGGCCAAATGAGCCTCGTCGAGGTGAAGGTGCCGGACATCGGCGATGTCACGGATGTGTCGGTGATCGAGCTGCTGGTCAAGCCGGGCGACAACATCAAGGTCGAACAATCGCTGGTCACGGTGGAGAGCGACAAGGCGTCGATGGAGATCCCCTCGACCCATGCGGGCGTGGTCAAGGAGCTGAAGGTCAAGCTCGGCGACAAAGTTCAGGAAGGGACTCCCCTTGTGGTGCTTGAGAGCACCACTTCGGAAGCCCCTCGGGGCCAAGCTAGCTCGCCCCCACCCCAACCCTCCCCCGGCTCGGGGGAGGGCTCGAAAGGCAGGCCCATTCCCCCCGTCTCCGCTGCGGGAGAGGGAACAGGTGAGGGCGCTCCCGCGCCCGGCGCTTCGACTTACACCGGCACGGCCGACCTCGAATGCGACATGCTGGTGCTTGGGGCCGGCCCGGGTGGGTACTCCGGTGCGTTCCGCGCGGCCGACCTTGGCATGAAGGTGGTCCTGGTTGAACGCTACGCCACTTTGGGAGGCGTCTGCCTGAACGTGGGCTGCATTCCATCGAAGGCCCTGTTGCACGTGGCGTCCGTCATCGACGAGGTCAGCCATTTCGACGCGCTGGGCGTTAGCTTCGGCAAACCCAGCATCGACGTGGACAAATTGCGTGCCCACAAGTCCAAGGTCGTCGGCAAGTTGACCGGCGGGCTCGCCGCGATGGCCAAGATGCGTAAGGTGACGGTGGTGCGCGGGATTGGCCAGTTCCTCGACCCTTACCACGTGCAGGTCGAGGAGACCGGCGGAGCCGGGCAGGAGAAAACCGGCAAGAAGCAGACCATCAAGTTCCGCAACTGCATCATCGCCGCCGGCTCGCAGGCGGTGCAATTGCCGTTCATGCCGAAGGACCCGCGGGTGGTGGACTCCACCGGCGCGCTCGAGTTGCCGGGCATCCCCAAGCGCATGCTGATCCTGGGCGGCGGCATCATCGGCCTCGAGATGGGCACGGTGTATTCCACTCTGGGCGCGCGCCTGGATGTGGTCGAGATGCTGGAAGGCCTGATGCAAGGGCCCGACCGGGACGCCGTGCGGGTCTGGCAGAAGATGAACGCGCCGCGCTTCGACAACATCATGCTCAAGACGAAGACGGTCGGAGCCGAGGCGAACAAGGACGGCATCCTCGTGCGGTTCGAAGGGGAGCAGGCGCCCAAAGAGCCGCAGCTGTACGACCTGGTGCTGCAGGCCGTGGGCCGCAGTCCCAATGGCTCGAAGATCGGCGCCGACAAGGCGGGCGTGCGGGTTACGGACCGCGGCTTCATTCCGGTCGATATCCAGATGCGTACCAACGTGCCCCACATCTTCGCCGTCGGCGACATCGTCGGCCAGCCGATGCTGGAGCACAAGGCGGTGCATGAGGCGCATGTGGCAGCGGAGGTGGCGGCCGGCGAGAAGGTGGCCTTCAATGCCCGCGTGATCCCCAACGTGGCTTATACCGACCCCGAGGTGGCGTGGGTCGGCCTGACCGAAGACCAGGCCAAGGCACAGGGCATCGCCGTCAAGAAGGGTCACTTTCCGTGGACGGCTTCCGGTCGCGCCATCGCCAACACGCGCGATGAAGGCTTCACCAAGCTGCTGTTCGACGCGCAGACGCATCGCATCGTGGGAGGCGCGATCGTCGGCACCCATGCCGGCGACATGATCGGGGAGATCGCGCTGGCCATCGAAATGGGCGCGGACGAAGTGGACATCGGCAAGACCATCCACCCGCATCCGACGCTGGGCGAAAGCATCGGCATGGCGGCCGAGATCGCCCACGGCACATGCACCGACGTGCCGCCAGCGCGCAAGAGTTGAGGCCGCCGGCCAGTCTGCGTCGGCGGCCGCGGTGAAGGCTAATCGATCAGGGCCGGTTCTGGGGCGGTTCCGTGGTGGACAGGGCGAGAACCCGGCGGGCGCCGTTGAAGCGGCGCTGCCAATAGTTGCCCCCCATGTCCTCCACCCGGACCTCGGCGCCCGGCCTGGGGGAGTGGATGAACTTGCCTTCGCCCACGTAGATGCCCACGTGGCTGAAGGCACGCTTCATCGTATTGAAGAAAACCAGGTCGCCCGGCTGCAGGTCCTTCTTGTCGATCGCCTCGGTCGCGGCGGCCTGTTCTTTGGCTCGGCGCGGCAGCAGCAGCCCGACGGTCTGTTCGTACATCGCGCGCACGAATCCGCTGCAATCGAAGCCGGTTTCCACGGAATTGCCGCCACGCCGGTACGGCACGCCCAGGAAACCCATCGCGGTGATCACGAGGTTCGAAGCGCGATCCGAAACGGTGTGGCTCACCTGTTCCAGCCTGGTCAACAATCCCTTTTCGGCCAGGAGGAGGGCGATTTCGTCCTCCGCGACCGCGGCCGGAGCGGCATGAGCGGTGACGCACGCCACGACCATGAAAATGAAGAGCCACTTAAGCACAAGCTCAAGCATACCCCCGCGCTACTTGAGAAGTCAAGTTAGGTATGTTGCATAACCTGTTGATTCAAAAAAAGAAGAGCAGGCCTGCTGCTCGCCGCCCGCGCCTAGCCTGCCCCCCCTTGCAGACCCAACGCAGACCCGTTGCTCTGCCGCGCAGGCTCCTAAGGCTTGATCAATCCCTTGCGCACGGCGTAAAGAGTCAGGCTGGCGATGTCGTTCAGGTGCAGCCGTTCCATGATGCGGGCGCGGTGCACGTCCACGGTCTTGGGTGACAGGCCCAGCTCATAGGCGATTTCCTTGGAGGCCCGTCCCTGGGCGATGAGGCGCAGGATTTCGACCTGGCGGTGGGTGAGTTCATCATCGACCGTCGGCTCCGACGGCTGCAGCAGGCGCTGGGCGATCGCGGGGCTGAAATAGCTGCCGGTGGCCATCACGCTGCGGACCGACTGCTCCAGCTCGAACGGCGGCGCATCCTTCATCAGGTAGCCGCACGCCCCGTTGGCGACCGCCCGCTTGACGAAGTCGACGGTGTCATACATCGAAAGCACGAGCAACCGGACCTGCGGATGCTTGGCATGGATGTGCGCTATGGCCGTGATGCCGTCCATTCCCGGCATGGAGATGTCCGTCATGACGACGTCGGGCATCAGGTTGTCCACGACATTGATGAGCTCTTGCCCGTCGCGGGCTTCGGCGATGACCTCGAGACCGTCGACCATGGACAGCAGCGCCTTGATGCCTGAACGCACCAGATCGTGGTCGTCGGCAAGCACGATCCGGACGTGCTGCGATTCGGCATTGGTTTTCATGGTCCGCAGTTATACCCTACAGCACGGCACGAATGGCCACGCCGCGGCCGGGTCGGGTGCGAATATGCAGCCGGCCGCCGGCCAGTTCGGTGCGTTCGATCATCCCGTAAAGGCCGACGTTACGCTCGCTGGCCTGCCCCCCGAGAAGCTCGGTCTTGTCGAAGCCGACGCCGTCGTCGATCACCAGCACGCCGATGCGTCCCTGCGGCAGGAAACGCAGGCGCACGACGACGAGCGAGGCGTTGGCATGCCGCACCACGTTGTTCAGGGCTTCCTGCACCAGTCGCAGCGAGACCGACGCCGTCTCGCCCAATACCGCGGGCTCTTTGCCGCGCGAGCTCACGCTGAATGCCAGGTCCGCGGGCTCGGCGATGCGCTGCACCGCAGTCTGGACGGCGGGCACCAGCCCCAGCAGATCGAGCTGGGCGGGCCGCAGCGAGAACGACAGCGTCTTGAGCTGGCTGACCGCCGCCTGCGCCATGTCCATCGCGGTATCGGTGTGCTTCCGGGCGTCGGCGGGATCGCCGGAGCGTTTGGCGGCGTGCAGGTGGATGACCATGCCGGTGAGTGTCTGGCCCAGTTGATCGTGTAGCTCGCGCGAAATCAGCGTGCGTTCCCGTTCCTGCGCCACCACCAGCCTTGCCGAGAGCTTCTTCAGGCGGCGATAGGCGGCCTCGAGCTCGCGACCGAGGCGCTCCTGTTCCAGCACGCGCCGGCGCTCGGTCATCACCCGTTCGATGATCTGCGGCAGGGTGCCCAGCTTGTCCTTGGTGAGGTAATCCTTGGCGCCGCAGCGCAGCACATGCACGGCGGCCTCTTCGCCGATCGCGCGCGTGACCACCACCAGGGGAATGCCGCAGCGCCGCGCCACCAGGATCTGCAATGCCGCATAGGGGGAAAAGCGCGGCATATTGAAGTCGCACAGGATCACGTCGAAGCCGTGCCGCAGGGCCTCGGTGAAGCCGCTCGCATCCTCGACTCTTTCGAGCAGGTAGCGGCGATGCGGGTCGGCGCGTTCCAGCGCGATCGCCATGAGTTCCACATCGTCGGCGCTGTCTTCCACGCACAGCAGCCTGATCGTGGCGGGTTCGGGGTTTGTCACGGGTGCATTGGGCGGGGTTGCGCGCCAGTTTACCCGTTGAGGCATGCCGCCGGACTCGTCCTACAGCGCGATCAGAACCGCCCATGCGGCTTGGTGGGGTGCCGCCGACACGTCACGCGGGCCCCGCCTCCTAGAGTCGGTTGTGGAAACAGGAGACCCCTATGAATACCTTGGACACTCAGACAATGGCCGTCGTTGCAGTGGTGATACTTGCACTGCTCGCGGTAGGCGCGTGGCTTTACACCCGAAAACGCCAATCCGACCGGCTGATCCAGCGCTTCGGTCCGGAGTACGGGCGGGCCGTCGACGAGATGGGCAGCCGGTCGAAGGCGGAGGCGGAACTCAGGACCCGTGAGAAGCGCGTCGAGAAGCTCAATATCGTGCCGCTGGCGCCGGCCGATGCCGCAAGGTTCGGCCAGGACTGGAAAGCCCTGCAGGGCCGCTTCGTCGACAACCCGAAAGGCGTGTTGATGGAGGCCGACCAGCTGGTCCGCGACCTGATGGGCAAGCGGGGTTATCCGATGGGCGACTTCGAGAGTCGCGCCGCCGATATCTCGGTCGACCACCCTTCCGTTGTCGAGCACTACCGCGCGGCGCAGGCGATTGCGCTGCGTGACCAGCGTGGTGAGGCCGACACCGAGGAGATGCGCAAGGGCGTGGTGCATTACCGCGCGCTCTTTGATGAACTGCTCGAGGTCAGCCAGGACGAGCGGGCCAGGGAAATGGAGGTGCATTCATGAACACCGCACAAGCGGAACAGGAAAAGACTCTCACGACGGCGGATTTCGCCGGCGCCGCTGAGAAGACCGATCAGCGCGAGCGCGAGGCCGACCAGGTAGCGCAGGAACAGCGCCAGGAACAGCGCCAGGAACAGCGGGTAAGCGATGTGGCGCCGCAGCAGACAAGTGGCGCCGAGCATCTCGCCGCGCTGTTCGACCCCGATGTGGCGAGCCGCTTTCGGGCTCGCTGGGACGAGGTGCAGATCGGCTTTGTCGATGATCCGAGGCAGGCCGTGCGGCAGGCGGACGAGCTCGTGGCCCAGGTGATGAAGAGCCTGGCCGAGACTTTCTCCACCGAGCGCGCCAGCCTCGAAGAGCAGCTCGAGCAAACCGACAGCGCTTCCACCGAGAACCTGCGCGTGGCGCTGCGCCGCTACCGCTCGTTCTTCCAGCGCCTGCTGTCGCTGTAGGTTGGCCCTAGTCAGTTGGGGTCAGAGCACAATTTCGATGGAGGCTTTCTTCCTCCGTCAGCACTACCGTCCTGAATTGTGATCTGACCTGCAAAGCCTCAAGCCTTTCTCGTCACCGGCAGATCCACCATCACCGGCTGCCCCGGCGCGCTGCAACCCATGTCGCAGCACTTGCCGGGCTGCCGGTTGGCCGTGATGGCCCGGCCGGGGTCGTGCGCCACGCCGCGCTCCAGCAGGCGCTCGACCAGTTCCACCTTCGAGCCCAGCGGATAGTTGCGCCAGATTTCCTGCTTCATGGCGGCCGGCGAGCCGCCGCCGTGCAGGCTGATCATGCTGTACCAGCCGCCCTGGTAGCCGGCCGTCAGGTCCTCCAGGAAACGCGCCGTCTGGATGCGCTGCTCGTACGGGACGTTCGGGTTGGCGCGCAAGACGTCGGAAAGCTTGGCCGCCGTCGCCGGATTGTGGTCCTCGTCGGGGCCGGGCAAACTCACGATCAGGCCGCCGCTCACATAGTGGGCGATCCGGTGCATGTCGTAGATCTGCGTGGACAGCAGCAACTTTCCGATATTGGCGAACACCGGGTCGGGCATGAAGGTGCCGCTGTGCTCGTCGGCCTTGCCGTAGACGCTGGCGGCGACGCCGCAGGCGTAGAAGCCTTCCACGATCTTGATCAACTCCACCATCTGCTCGCGCAAATGGGTTTCCTTGCCGGGATCGAATCCGTTCGCCTCGCACATCAGCGCGCCGGCGCCGATCAGGATATCGCCGAATCCCGCACGCGCGGCGATGCAGGTCTGGCGGTGATGCGTCGCATAGCTGTAGGTAAGATGGCCGCTGTGCTCCCAGTCGCCCGCATAGAACACGCTCTCCCACGGCACGGAAACGCGGTCGAACATGCACACGGCCGTGCTTTGGCCATATTTGCGCGAAAAGAGCGCGTCCCCATGCTCGAGCCTTTCACCGGGACGGCCCGCCGGCCTGGCCACGATGGTGAGGCCGGCGACGTCGATCGGGACCGAACAGCACACCGCGAAATCGGCGTCCTGCTCGCCCATGCTGCGGCAGGGCATGACCAGGAGCTCATGCACGTAGGGCGCGCCGGTCACGATCGCCTTGGTGCCCGATATCACGATCCCCTTGGCGTGGCGCTCCACGATATGCACATAGCTGTCGACGTTGGCCTGTTGGTGCGGCCGCAGGCTGCGGTCGCCCTTCGCGTCGGTCATCGCGACGGCCAGCGTGAGGTCCTGGTCCTGCACGCGGTGCAGGAATTCGAGGAAGCGTCCCGTCCTTTCACTGGTTCCGCGGGCGGCGTCGATGCGAGCCGTAACCTGGCCGATCGCGTTGAGGGCGTCGTGGGTGAGGTAACGCTGCGCGCAACCGGTCTGCTGGCAGACCAGCCGCACGGCTTCGAGCTTGTTCAGAAGATCGGCGGCACTGGTGTCGATGTGACTGAGCCGGTTCACGCGTTTGCCGCTGGTGTGCTGCACCGCCGTCATCAACGGTTCGTATTCCGGTTTCAGCGCGTAGTCGTAGGTCAGCGCGACCGCGTTGACGCCGGGCCGCAAGGCCGGCTCGTCCGCGACGCTTTCGACTCGCCGGCCATCGACGAACACGGTGGGCCGCAGCCGGCGCAGCGACTCGCGGTAGGCATCGCCGGACATCATGACGGCGGACGGGGAGGGTGCATTCATCGGCGGCTCCTTTGAAGCGGGAGTTGAAGCGCGAGGCCCGATTCGAACAGCGTTGAAAAATACTGTCAACGCTGCGCCCTGCGCTTTGGATTTATAGTGGGCTCATGAAAGCCAGGCTGCCGCGCGCGTGCTGAAATTCGATGCTGCTCGACGTCGATGAGTCACAACTGGTCCTGGTCGACTACCAGGAGCGCCTGATGCCCTCCATCCACGAGCGCGAGGCCGTGCTCGTCAATGCGATGCGGCTGGGTCGCGTGGCGCAAACCCTGGAAGTGCCGGTCTGGGGCACCGAAGAAAATCCCGGCGGTTTGGGGCCGAACCCCGCGGAGCTCAAGGCGCTGTGCCGCAAGACGCTGGGCAAGATGCATTTCAGCGCGTGTGCGGATGGCCTGGTGGAACTGCTGCGGCCTGCGGCGCGCCAGCAGCAGGCGGGGAACGCCCGCAGCCTGCCCAGACATCTGCAGAAGGCGCAGGCGCCGGAACGCAACAGCGTTGTGCTGGCCGGCTGCGAAACTCATGTCTGCCTGATGCAGACCGCACTGGACCTGCTGGACGAGGAATTCGAGGTCTGGATCGTGACGGACGCCTGCGGGTCGCGCACCGAGCGCAGCCGCGATGCCGCGTTCGACCGTCTGGCGGGCGCCGGGGCCGAGCTCGTGACCACCGAGATGGTGGCCTTCGAGTGGCTGCGAACCGCGGAACATCCGCTGTTCAGGGAAGTCTTGAGCCTGATCAAATGATTGCGCCGGCGGGGCTCGCGCCGGACACCCACGTCAGCTTGCCGAAAGGCATTCCGCCACAATGTGCCGGGCCGAGTCACAAAGGAGACAGCATGACCACGTATGCAGAGTTTTACCGTCGGTCGCTCGAGGATCGCGACGCGTTCTGGGCCGAGCAAGCCCGGCTCATCGACTGGCAGCGTCCGCCGCAGACGATCTGCGACTACAGCCGTCCGCCGTTCACCAACTGGTTCACGGACGGCGTCACCAACCTCTGCCATAACGCGGTGGACCGGCACCTGAAGGACCGGCCGGACCAGCCGGCGCTGATCTACGTTTCCAGCGAAACCGGCGCCGAGCGCACCTACTCCTTCCGCCAGCTGCACGACGAAGTCCAGCGTGCCGCGGCCGTGCTCAAGAGCCTGGGCGTACGCAAGGGTGACCGCGTCCTGATCTACATGCCCATGATCGCCGAAGCGGCGTTCGCGATACTGGCCTGTGCCCGGATCGGCGCCATCCATTCCGTGGTGTTCGGCGGGTTCGCGTCGGTGTCGCTCGCATCGCGCATCGAGGACGCTTCGCCCCGCGTGATCATCAGCGCCGACGCCGGCTCGCGCGCGGGCAAGGTGGTGCCGTACAAGCCACTGCTGGATGAGGCGATCCGGCTCTCCAGCCACAAACCGGAGTCAATTCTCCTGGTGGACCGCGGCCTGGCCCCGATGGAACGCGTGCCCGGGCGCGACCACGACTGGGCGGAACTGGGCGCGAAGCAGGCCGGCGCGCGGGTCGATTGCGAATGGCTGGAGTCCACCGACATCAGCTACATCCTCTATACCAGCGGCACCACCGGCCAGCCCAAGGGCGTGCAGCGCGACGTCGGCGGCTACGCGGTGGCGCTGGCGGCGAGCATGAAGCACATTTTCCTGGGTGAGCCCGGCGAAACCTATTTCTCGACCAGCGACATCGGCTGGGTCGTCGGTCACAGCTACATCATCTACGGGCCGCTGATCGCCGGCATGGCGACCATCATGTACGAAGGCCTGCCGATCCGGCCTGATGCCGGTATCTGGTGGAGCCTGGTCGAAAAATACAAGGTCAGCTCGATGTTCAGCGCACCAACCGCCGTGCGCGTGCTCAAGAAGCAGGACCCGGCCTTTCTCAAGAAATACGACCTGTCGAGCCTGAAGGCGCTGTTTCTGGCGGGCGAGCCGCTGGACGAGCCGACGGCGCAATGGATCGCCGACGGCCTGGGCCGTCCGATCGTGGACAACTACTGGCAAACCGAAAGCGGCTGGCCGATCCTGGCCCTGGCCAACGGCGTGGAAAAGCGCTCCAGCAAGTTCGGCAGCCCCGGCCTGCCGATGTACGGCTACGACGTGAAGCTGGTGCACGAGAGCACCGGCGAGGAGCTGACCCGCCCGAACGAAAAGGGCGTGGTCGCCATCGCCGGGCCGACGCCGCCGGGCTTCATGCAGACCGTCTGGGGCGATGACGAGCGTTACGTCAAGACCTACTGGGAAACCGTTCCCGGCAAGATGCTCTACAGCACGTTCGACTGGGGTATTCGCGACGAGGACGGCTATTTCTTCATCCTGGGCCGTACCGACGACGTGATCAACGTCGCCGGCCACCGGTTGGGGACCCGTGAGATCGAAGAAAGTATCTCGAGCCACCCCAACGTGGCCGAGGTCGCGGTCGTCGGCGTGGCGGACCAGTTGAAAGGCCAGGTCGCCATGGCGTTCGTGGTCGCTCGCGATCCAGCCAAGCTCACCGACGATCAGGGCAAGCTCAAGCTCGAGGGCGAGATCATGAAAGTGGTCGACGATCAGCTCGGCGCGGTCGCCCGGCCGGCCCGGGTCCGATTCGTCAATATCCTGCCCAAGACCCGCAGCGGCAAGCTGCTGCGCCGCGCCATCCAGGCCGTGTGCGAAGGCCGCGATCCGGGCGACCTGACCACGATCGAGGACCCGGCGGCGTTGCAGCAGATACGCGACCTCGTGGCTTGACGGCGCCGCGGCACCGGCAACCGCGCGTGCTGTAAGCGCCGGTCAGGAATCGGTGGCAAAATCCGGGCGCTACCAAGGGCCCTTCCAGCCACCGAACGCATCCGCTATCCGGTCCAGCCGTGTCGCGGAAGGTTTTTCAACCAGCCAATGTCTCCTTCAGGGGGACGGAAAGTCAGCGCAATGAGTGAGTCCAGCTCCGTCTACACGGCGTACCAGGGCAATTCCTATCTCTTCGGCGGCAACGCGCCGTACGTCGAGGAGATGTACGAGAACTACCTCGCCAATCCGACCAGCGTGCCCGATACCTGGCGCGAGTACTTTGACGCGCTGCAGCACGTGCCCGCCGCGGACGGCAGCAACGCCAAGGATGTCCCGCACATGCCGGTCATCAACGCGTTCGCCGAGCGGGCCAAGCAGGGCGGCATCAAGATCGTGCCCGGCGCCGGTGAGGCCGAGATGGGGCGGAAGCGCACCGCGGTCCAGCAGCTCATCGCCGCCTATCGCAACGTGGGCAGCCGCTGGGCCGACCTGGATCCGCTCAAGCGCGCCGAGCGCGAAAAGATTCCGGAGCTGGAACCGGGCTTCTACGGCTTCAGCGACGCCGACCAGGAAGCCGTGTTCAACATCAGCAACACCTTCTTCGGCAAGGACACGATGTCGCTGCGCGAGCTCATCAATGCCCTGCGCGAGACCTATTGCAGCGCCATCGGCGCCGAGTACATGTACATCAGCGACCAGGTCAAGAAGCGCTGGTGGCAACAAAAGCTCGAATCGATCCGCAGCAAGCCGAACTTCTCGGTCGAGAAGAAAAAGCACATCCTCGACCGCGTGACGGCGGCCGAAGGCCTGGAGCGTTTCCTGCACACGAAGTACGTTGGCCAGAAGCGCTTTTCGCTCGAAGGCGGCGAAAGCTTCATCGCCGCGATGGACGAACTGATCCAGGACGCCGGCGCCAAGGGAGTGCAGGAGATCGTCATCGGGATGGCACACCGCGGC
>DATNBX010000132.1:0-59919 GCA_035571795.1 Ramlibacter sp. | reverse complement strand
ACGCTTTGCGGATGGATCACCACCTCCAGCCGCTCGGGTGCCAGGCCAAACAGGAAGCGGGCCTCGATCACCTCCAGCGCCTTGTTCATCATGGTGGCGGAGTCGACCGAGATCTTGCGCCCCATCACCCAGTTCGGGTGGGCGCATGCCTCCTCGGGTGTGACATTGCGCAGCGTAGCGGGCTCGCGCGTGCGGAACGGCCCGCCCGAGGCCGTAAGAATGATTTTTTCGACCCGGGCATCCCAGCTCGAGGGGTCCTCGGGCAACGCCTGGAAGATGGCGGAATGCTCGCTGTCGATCGGCAGCAAGGTCGCGCCGCCCTGCTTCAACGCGGCCAGGAACAGCTCGCCTCCGACCACCAGGGCTTCCTTGTTGGCCAGCAGCAGGCGTTTGCCGGCGCGCGCCGCGGCCAGGCACGAAGCCAGTCCGGCGGCCCCGACGATGGCGGCCATGACGGTGTCGACTAGCTCGTGCGACGCCATCTCTTCCAGCGCGGTTTGTCCCCAGAGCGCTTTGGTTGCCAGCCCCCGGGCCTCGATCCTTCGCGCCAGCTCGCGGCCGGCTGCTTCGCTCGCCATCACGGCGAATGCCGGCGCGAAGCGGGCGCATTGCTGCAGCATGAGGTCGACCTGGGTCGCCGCGCTGAGCGCGAACACCTCGAAGCGGTCGGGATGCCTGGCGATCACGTCCAGGGTATTGGCGCCCACCGAACCGGTCGAGCCAAGAACGCTAATGCGCTGTCTCATGAGGCAGCCAGCGTAGCCAGCATCATCGCCAGGGGCAAGGTGGGCAGCAGCGCATCCACCCGATCCAGCACACCGCCGTGGCCGGGCAGCAGGTTGCTCGAGTCCTTCACGCCGGCGCTGCGCTTGATCAGCGATTCAGCCAGGTCGCCCACGACGCTCATGGCGGCCAGGAACACCGCGGCGATCAGCAGCAGCCACCAGCCGCGAGCGGCCATGCGCGTGTACAGGCTGGGCACCTGGGCCTGCCATCTGCCGTCGGCCAGGGTCCAGGCCACCGCCAGTACCAGCACGCCGGCCATGCCGCCCCACACTCCCTCCCAGCTCTTGCCGGGGCTGATGGCGGGCGCCAGTTTGTTCTTGGTGAACTTGAGGCCGAAGCTGCGGCCCGCCGCGTAGGCAGCGATGTCCGCCACCCAGACCAGCACCAGGACGGACAGCAGGAAGTTGATGCCGATGACGCGGGCCTGGGCCACCGCCAGCCATGCCAGCCATAGCACCAGGACGCCTCCGGCGAGCCGCACCGGTTTCGCGATCTTCGGCCACCCCGCGACGCCGCTGCGCAGCAACCACGCCCCGGCCAGCACCCACAGCCCACCGCCAATGGCCCAGAGCATCGACAGTGGCCGTGCGAGCAGGCCCGCATACCAGGAGGCCGCGCACAACGCGAGGCAGGCGATCGCAAGCGACACGGAGCCGCCCTGGCCCAGCCCATTCAAACGGCCCCACTCCCAGGCTCCCGCGGCAATCAGCGCGAGCGTCACAGCGGCGAACGGAATCGGCGAAGGCCAGAACAACGCCGGCAACAGGATGGCCAGCAGCACGATCGCCGTGATGATGCGCTGCTTGAGCATAGTGGGCGCGATGGAATCAGGCGGCGCGCCGGCCGGCCAGCGGCACCACCTGCTCCGGGGTGCGGCCGAAGCGCCGCTCGCGCGCCGCGTAATCGGCCAGCGCTTCGTCGAGCGCGGCGTTATCGAATTCGGGCCAGAGCTTGTCGCTGAAGAACAGCTCGGCGTAAGCCGCTTGCCACAGCAGGAAGTTGGACAGGCGCCGTTCGCCGCCGGTGCGGATCACCAGGTCCGGGTCGGGCACGTGCGCCAGCGCCAAGGCCCCGCCCAGGCTTTGTTCCGTGATGGCCTCGCCCCGCGCCGCCAACCGCGCCGCGGCCTGGGCAATGTCCCAGCGCCCGCCATAGTTGAAGCAGATGTTGAATATCATCCGCGTATTGGCGGCGGTATCGGCTTCCGCCTGGGCCAGCCCGGCGCGTACCTTGTCCGTCAGCGCAGCCCGCTCGCCGATGAAATGCAGGCGCACGCCTTCTTTCTGCAGCTGCGGCACCTCGCGCCCAAGCGCCATCGCCAGCAGTTCCATCAGGCTGGACACTTCCTCGGCGGGGCGATTCCAGTTCTCGGAAGAGAACGCGAAGACGGTGAGCACCCGAACGCCCCGTTCGCCGCAATGGCGCACGCACGCGCGCAGGACATCCATGCCTTTCTTGTGGCCCGCAACCCTGGGCAGATACCTGCGCGTGGCCCAACGGCCGTTGCCGTCCATCACGATGGCAACGTGGTTAGGAATCCGGCCCTTCGTCATTGAAACTCGAGAAAACAGGTGAACACGGCCTAGACGGCCATGATCTCCTGCTCCTTTGAATGCACCATCTGGTCGATGTCCGCGACGTGCTTGTCGGTGAGCTTCTGGATTTCGGCTTCGGAGCGCTTCTGGTCGTCCTCCGAGACGTGCTTGTCCTTCACCAGCTTCTTGACATGCTCGTTGGCGTCGCGCCGCAGGTTGCGAACGGCGATCTTGGCAGTTTCGCCCTCGTGGCGAACCAGCTTGGTCATTTCCTTGCGCCGCTCCTCGCTCATTGGCGGCATGGGCACGCGGATCAGGTCGCCCATCGAAGCCGGGTTGACTCCCAGGTCGCTGTCGCGGATGGCTTTCTCGATCTTGGGTCCCATGCTTTTTTCCCAGGGCTGGACGCTGATGGTGCGCGCGTCGATCAGCGCCACGTTGGCGACCTGGCTGAGCGGCAGGATCGCGCCGTAGTAGTCGACATGCACCGTGTCCAGCAAGGCGGGGTTGGCGCGGCCCGTGCGGATCTTGGTCAAGTTGCTGCGGAACGCGGCGATGGACTGGTCCATCTTGGCTTCCACGGCTTTCTTGATCTCGGCGGTGGTTTGCAGGTCCTTCATGTCACAGTTCTCCTCAAGCGTAGACAAGCGTGCCTTCGTCCTCCCCCATGACGACGCGCCGCAGCGCACCCGGCTTCAGGATGGAGAACACCTTGATGGGTAGTTTCTGGTCGCGGCACAGGGCGAAAGCCGTGGCATCCATGATGCCGAGATTTTGCGCCATGGCGTCGTCGAACGAGAGCTTGTGGTAGCGCACCGCCGCCGGATCTTTCTTCGGATCGGCCGAGTAGACACCATCGACCTTGGTCGCTTTCAAGATGACCTCGGCGCCGATTTCCGCCCCGCGCAGGGCCGCCGCGGTGTCCGTGGTAAAGAACGGGTTGCCGGTGCCGGCCGCAAAGACCACGACCTTGCCCTCTTCGAGGTATTGCAGTGCCTTGGGACGAACGTAAGGCTCGACCACCTGCTCGATCGCGATGGCGGACATCACGCGCGGGATCAACCCCTGCTTGTTCATCGCGTCGGCCAGCGCCAACGCATTCATCACGGTAGCGAGCATGCCCATGTAATCGGCCGTGGCGCGGTCCATCCCCACGGAACCGCCGGCGACACCGCGGAAAATATTGCCGCCGCCGATGACGATGGCCATCTCCACGCCCATATGCACCACCTCGGCCACCTCCTCGACCATGCGCACGATCGTGGCGCGGTTGATGCCGAAGGCGTCGTCCCCCATCAGGGCCTCACCCGACAGCTTCAGCAAGATGCGCTTGTGGGCTGGACGGGCTTCGGGCATGTTGCGGGCTCCTGGGTCTCGGTTGGATCGCGTTGAGTGTACCGTTCAGCCCGAACGGCGGCGGCTAGGGCCTGTTCACACTGCTTTTACGAGTGCGAACGGGGCTAGAACAGCGCCAATCTAGGCGCGCGAGGACGCCCAGGCTGGACGCCTGGGCTAGGAGCGTAACAACGAGTGGCGCTGTTCTAGCCCCGTTCCCTGCGGGTTGCGGCCAAGAAGGCCATGCGCCGCGTTGCGAAGCCTGGCCGGGGGTCGACCCCGGCTGCGTTTCGCGCCTTGCGCATGACCTTCTTGACTCGCAACGCATCTCGCAAAAGCAGCGTGAACAGGCCCCTACGCGCCCTGCTTGGCGGCGGCCACCTGGGCCGCCACTTCGGCGGCGAAGTCGTCGACCCGCTTCTGGATGCCTTCGCCCACCACATAGAGGGTGAACCCTTTGATGCTGGTGTTGGCGGCCTTGAGCATCTGCTCGACGGTCTGCTTGTCGTTCTTCACGAAGGGCTGGTTGAACAGCGACACTTCCTTGAGGTACTTCTGCACGCCGCCCTCGACGCGCTTGGCGACGATTTCGGGCGATTGCACCGCCTTGCCGGCGGCCGCGGCGGCCTTGCGGTCTTCCTCGGCCTTGGCCACCGCAATGGAGCGTTCCTTCTCGATCAGCTCGGTGGGAACGTCGCTGGCGGCCAGCGCAACCGGCTTCATCGCGGCCACGTGCATCGCGACGTCCTTGGCGGCCACCGCATCACCCTCGAACTCCACCACCACGCCGATACGGGTGCCGTGCAGGTACGAAGCCAGCTTGCTTGCGCCGGAAAAGCGCTTGAACCGGCGAAAGCTCATGTTCTCGCCGATCTTGCCCACCAGGCCCTTGCGCACGTCTTCCAGCGTGGGGCCGAAGCCGTCCTGGCTGTATGGCAGCGCCGACAGGGCCGCGACGTCGGCGGGATTGTTCTTCGCGATCAATTCCGCGGCGGCACGGGCCATGGCCAGGAAGCTGTCGTTCTTGGTCACGAAATCGGTTTCGCAATTGGTTTCCAGCAGCGCGCCGGTCGTGCCGTCGATGAACGCGCTCACGACGCCTTCGGCCGTGATGCGGGCGGCGGCCTTGCCGGCCTTGTTGCCCAGCTTGACGCGCAGCAGCTCCTCGGCCTTGTCCATGTTGCCCTCGGCCTCGGTCAGCGCCCTCTTGCACTCCATCATGGGCGCGTCGGTCTTGCCCCGGAGTTCGGCGACCATGCTTGCGGTGATTGCAGCCATCTTGTTACCTCGTAAACTTCAGCTAAAAATCGGTATGGGGTTGTAAAAAAGGGGCCTCGAAAGCCCCTTCCCAAAGCTGGCAGGAAAGTCAGGCGCGCGCGCCTTCATCCACTTCCACGAATTCGTCGCCGCCTTCGGACACGGCTTTCACGACGTCGGCCACCGCGGCGGAGCGTCCTTCCAGGATGGCGTCGGCGATGCCACGGGCGTACAGCGTCACGGCCTTGGACGAGTCGTCGTTGCCCGGGATCACATAGTCGATGCCGATGGGCGAGTGATTGGTGTCGACCACGCCGACCAGCGGAATGCCCAGCTTCTTGGCTTCGGACACGGCGATCTTGTGGAATCCCACGTCGATCACGAAGATCGCGTCGGGCAGACTGGTCATGTCCTGGATGCCGCCGATGTCCTTCTCGAGCTTTTCCATCTCGCGGGCGAACATCAGCTGCTCTTTCTTGCTCATGGCCTCCAGGCCGCCTTCCTGCTGGGCCTTCATGTCCTTCAGGCGCTTGATCGAGGTCTTGACGGTCTTGAAGTTGGTCAGCATGCCGCCCAGCCAGCGCTGGTCGACATAAGGCACGCCGGCGCGCTTGGCTTCGGTCGCGACGGTTTCGCGGGCCTGGCGCTTGGTGCCGACCATCAGGATGGTGCCGCGGTTGGCCGCAAGCTGGCGCACGAACTTGGTGGCTTCCTGGAACAGCGGCAGCGATTTTTCCAGGTTGATGATGTGGATCTTGTTGCGATGGCCGAAGATGTAGGGGGCCATCTTGGGATTCCAGAAGCGGGTCTGGTGTCCGAAATGGACGCCGGCTTCCAGCATTTGACGCATGGTGACGGACATGTGGGTTCCTGAAGGTTAGGTCTAAAATCCAGCCCGAAATTGCCGCTGCCGTGAAAGGCGGCGACAACACCTCGGTGGGTTGGATTCGCGTTTCGTTTCGCTGGTCTGCGGTGAGCGCAAAGCGCGTTCACCGTCCAGCAAAACCCAAAAATTATAGCATAGCCACGCTCTCGAAGCCCATGCGTCCCGACCTCATCGCCACTCGCGCAAGCCTTCAATCGCAACCCGACGGCGGACGGCGCGAGCTGGAAGCGTCGATCGCCATCGCCCGGTCGCCGGCCTGCGACAAGGTTTTCCTGAAGACCTCGTTCGACGATGCGCGCGCAGCCGCTTCGGACCCGGCCAATGCAGCGCGGCCGCTGGCCGGGCTGGCGGTGTCCGTCAAGGACTTGTTCGACGTCGCCGGCCAAGTCACCGCCGCCGGCTCGGTCGTGTTGGCGGACGCCCCGCCGGCACCACAGGACAGCCCGGCCGTGGCACGGCTCAGGGCGGCGGGCGCGGCTATCCTCGGGCGCACGAACATGACCGAGTTCGCGTTTTCGGGCGTCGGAACGAATCCTCATTTCGGCACCCCTGCCAACCCGGCAGACGCGAGCGTGCCGCGCATTCCCGGCGGCTCGTCCTCGGGCGCGGCGGTATCGGTAGCCACCGGCGCGGCGTTCATCGGGCTGGGTTCCGACACGGGCGGCTCGATCCGCATCCCGGCCGCGCTGTGCGGCGTCGTGGGGTTCAAGAACACGGCCCGCCTGACGCCTTCCGCGGGCGCGCTGCCGCTGTCGACCACGCTCGATACGGTCTGTGCCATGACCCGCACCGTGCGTGACGCCATCGTCGTGCACGAAATTCTGGCCGCGCGGCAGGTCACGCGAAGCGAGCTGCCCCTGGCCGGTTACCGGCTCGCTGTGGCCCGCGGCAACATGCTCGACGGGCTTGACACGACCGTGGCGCGCGCCTTCGAGCGGACGCTCGTGGCCCTGCGCGTTGCCGGCGCCCGCATCGAGGAGATCGAGTTGGCCCAGCTGCGCGAAGTGGCCGGAATCCAGGCCACGGGCGGCTTTGCCGCGGCCGAAAGCTATGCCTGGCACAAGGGCCTGCTGGAGCGGCGGGCCGACGGTTACGACCCGCGGGTGCGCGCCCGGATCGAACGCGGAGCTGCCATGAAGGCGCACGAATACGTCGAACTGCTGCGGGCGCGCAGCGACTGGATCGTGCGCATGGAAGCCGCGCTGCGGGGTTTCGACGCTGTACTGTCGCCGACCGTTCCCATCGTCGCCCCACCGATTGCGCAAGTTGCTCCGGCCACCGGCGGCGATCCCGCGCAGGATGCCGCGCGCGACGAGGAGTTCTTCCGCGTCAACGCCGTGCTGCTACGCAACCCCAGCGTGGTCAACCTGCTGGACGGCTGCGCCATTTCGATTCCCTGCCATGTCCCGGGCGAGCTGCCGTCCGGCCTCATGATCTGGCAGGGCGCGATGCACGATGATGCGATATTGAACATTGCGCTGCAGGCGCAAGCCGCGTTGGCCGCAACAACAGGGAATTCATGAACGCGCTTCGTACGGGACGGCGGGAATGAGGATAGCCGTCATAGGCGCCGGCATCGTCGGCGTCACCACGGCCTTCGAGCTGGCTGTCGACGGCCATGCCGTCACCGTTTTCGAGCGGCGGGCGTCGGTCGCCGAGGAAGCCAGCTTTGCCAACGCCGGCGTGGTGGCCCCGGGCTACGTGACCCCCTGGGCCATGCCGGGGATGGCGGCCAAGATCGCCGGCTTCATGCTGCGCAAGCACGCCCCCGTCCGACTGTCCCTGCCGATCACGCGCGAGGACATCGCCTGGCTGTGGAAGTGGTACCAATCCTGCGAACTGCCCATCTATACGGCCAACCGCGCGCGCATGCATCGGCTGGCGTTCTACAGTCATGCGCGGCTCAAGGAGATCACGGACCACTTCCTGCTCGAGTACGACCGCAGCGTGGGCTACATGGTGCTGCTGCGCGCCGAGAAAGACAGCAAGCTGGTGCAGCCGGGGCTGCAGGTGCTGCGCGACGCGGGCGTCAACTTCAAGGAAATCACGGCGGAGGAAGCGCGCGCGATCGAGCCCGCCATCAACGCCGACATGCAGTTCCTGGGTGCGATCCACCTGCCCAACGACGAAGTAGGCAACTGCCGCCAGTTCGCGCTGCTGCTCAGGAACGAGGCCCAGACGCTCGGCGCGCAGTTCGAGTTCAACAGCGCCATCGGTCCGCTCGATCCGGCCAGCCCCACCTCGCTGCCGGTGTGGACGCTCGACGCGCAAGCCCCGGTCAAGCGCCAGTTCGATGCCGTCGTCATCTGCGGCGGCGTGGACTCGGCCGAACTGCTGCGGCCGCTCGGGCTGGATATTCCGCTGGCGCCCGTCTACGGTTATTCCATCAGCGCGCCGATCCGCGAGTCGATGAATGCACCGCGCAGCGCGCTCATGGACGAGCGCTACAAGGTCGCGATCGCACGTCTGGGCAATCGCGTTCGCGTGGCCGGCAGCGCGGAAATCGGCGGCTCGCTCAAAAAGAAACATCCCGCTGCGATACAGACCCTGTACAAGGTGCTGCACGACTGGTTCCCGGGTGCCGCCCGCATCGCCAGCACCGGCGCCGCCGTGCAGGAATGGAAGGGCGCGCGGCCGATGCTGCCCGATGGGCCGCCGGTGATCGGCGCCACCGGCATCCCCGGCATCTGGCTCAACTTGGGCCACGGTTCGAGCGGCTGGGCCCTGTCCTGCGGCTGCGCCCGCGCGGTGGCCGACCTGATGGGCGGCCATCCGCCCGAGGTCGACATCGAAGGGCTGGGGGTCGAGCGGCTGTCACTCACGCCTCGGTGACAGAATCCGGGCATGCAACGCATCACGCCCGACCGCCGCTGGCCGCTGCTGGACGTCTCGGCCTCGCGTGACCTGGAGCGATCGGCGGCTGCCCAACTCCCGCCGCACACGCTCATGCAGCGCGCCGGCCTGGCCGTCGCACGGCTGGCGCTGGCAACGGCACCGCATGCGCGGACCATCTGGGTCGCCTGCGGCCCGGGCAACAACGGCGGCGACGGCATCGAAGCCGCCATGCATTTGCGCCAATGGGGCAAACAGCCGGTCGTGACGTGGCTGGGCGACGAAGCCCGGGCGCCGGCCGACACCATGGCCTCGGTGCAGCGGGCGCGCCAAGGGGGCGTCGCCTTCGGGGCTCAGCCGCCTCGATGGGATCTGGCGATCGACGCGCTGCTGGGCCTGGGCAGCACCCGGCCCCTGGAAGGCACGATGGCGGGCTGGGCCTTGGCTATGGGTGCGGCCGCGGTGCCCGTGCTGGCGGTGGACCTGCCGTCGGGGCTCGATTCGAATACGGGTGCCGGGCATGCCGTGAGGGCGACGCATACCCTGACCCTGTTGTCGTTGAAACCCGGCCTCTTCACGGCTTCGGGGCGCGATGCATCAGGGCAGGTCTGGTTTGACGACCTGGGGGTCGGGCAGGGGCCGCAGGAGCCGAGCGCCTGGCTCGGGGGACCGCCTGCGGCGCCAGGGCGTCTTCATGCATCGCACAAAGGCAGCTACGGCGACGTCGCCGTGATCGGTGGCGCAACGGGCATGACCGGCGCCGCCCTGCTGGCCGCGTCGGCAGCGCTGCACGCCGGCGCCGGTCGTGTATTCGTCGTCATGCTGGACGGTGGCACGCTGTCCGTGGACGCATCGCAGCCGGAATTGATGTTCAGGCAGTGGGATTCGCTGGACCTCGCGCGCATGGCCGTGGCCTGCGGCTGCGGCGGCGGGGACGCGATCCGGGCCGTGCTGCCCAAAGTGCTCTCGACTGCCGGCGCCTTGGTGCTCGATGCCGACGCTCTCAACGCCATCGCCGCCGACGCGCAATTGCAGTCGCTGCTGCAGGCGCGATCGCGGCGGCAGCGTCCCACCGTGCTGACGCCCCATCCGCTGGAAGCCGGGCGGCTGCTGGCCTGCGAGGCTGCGCAAGTCCAGCAGGACCGCATGCGCGCCAGCCGTCAACTGGTCGATCGCTTTGGCTGCACCGTCGTGCTCAAGGGCTCGGGCAGCATCATCGCCGCGCCAGGTTCGCCCCCGACCATCAATCCGACCGGCAATGCGCGGCTGGCGACCGCCGGCACGGGCGACGTGCTGGCCGGCATGGTGGCGTCGCGGCTGGCGGCCGGCGCTTCCGCCTTCGATGCCGCGGCCGGCGCAGTCTATTTGCATGGACTGGCGGCGGACGAATGGCCTGAGGAGCAGCCGTTGACCGCTTTCGCGTTGGCCCGGCAAGCGGCTCGGCGCCCGACCCCGGGCCCCTGGTCCCGCCCCTAGCCCCTTCCCACAAACGGCATCTTCGTCGCCATCACGGTGTGGAACAGCACGTTGGCTTCGAGCGGAAGGTTGGCCATGTAGAGCACGGACTGGCCCACGATGTTCACGTCCATCAGCGGTTCGACGGCGATCTCGCCATTGGCCTGCGGCACGCCCTTGGCCATCCGCGACGCCAGATCCGTAGCTGCGTTGCCGATGTCGATCTGCCCGACCGCGATATCGTACTTGCGGCCATCCAGCGCCGCCGTCTTTGTCAGCCCCATCACGGCGTGCTTGGTCGCCGTGTAGGCGATCGAGAACGGACGCGGCGCGTGCGCCGAGATCGACCCGTTGTTGATGATCCGCCCGCCCCTCGGCGACTGCGACTTCATCACCCGGAACGCCTGCTGGATCCCATAGAACATGCCGTTCAGGTTGGTGTCCACCACCCGCTTCCACTGCTCCAGCGGCAGTTCCTCGAGCGGCACGGCCGGAGCCCCGATGCCGGCGTTGTTGAACAGCAGGTCCACCCGGCCCCAGGCTTTCACCGTCGCCGCGAACAGCGCCTCGACCGAGGCCGGGTCGGTCACGTCGGTCGAAACGGCCAGCGTGCGGCCCGAAGCGGACGCCTGCGCCGCCACCTGCTCCAGCATTTCCTGCCGGCGCCCCGCAATCGCCACGCGCCAGCCGTCGGCCAGCAGTGCCAGTGCCGCCGCCTTCCCGATGCCGGTTCCGCCGCCGGTGACGATGGCGACCTTGCTGCCCGATGTTTTCGTTGCCATTGAGAATCTCCCGATGAGTTCGAAAAGGCCTAGCGCCGCACTTTACGGCTCTTGTTCTTGCCGGTGCCCGTCTTCGCGGCGGCCTTGAGCGCGTGGACCGGCGATGCGGGCTCCGCGGCCGCTTTCTTGGCTGCCCGCTTGGCCGACGACTTGACCGGCACGCCGGTCGCGGCCCCGCGTGCCGCCGTCACGCCCTTGTCCTTCAGCGCACGCAAGACCAGATCCTCGCCTTCATGCACCAGCCTGAAATCGATCTTGCGCCCGTCCAGGTCGACGCGGCTGACCTGCACCCGCAGGCGCGTGCCGATGGCGTAGCGGATGCCGGTGCGCTCGCCGCGCAGTTCCTGCCGCGCTTCGTCGAACTTGAAGTATTCGCCGCCCAGCTCGGTGATATGCACCAGGCCTTCGACGTACATCTGGTCCAGCGTGACGAAGATGCCGAAACTCGTGGCTGCGGTAACGATGCCGCCGTATTCCTCGCCGAGGTGCTCGCGCATGTACTTGCACTTGAGCCAGGCTTCGACATCGCGGCCGGCCTCGTCGGCGCGCCGTTCATTGGCGCTGCAGTGCAGGCCCGCGGCTTCCCAGGCCTGGACTTCGCGGCTCGGCGGCGGCGCCGGCTTCTTGAGCTTGTGGCCCGGCGCCTTCACGCGAGCGGACAGCCGGCGTGCCAGCTTCTCGTGGGCCTCGCCCGGCGTCGGCAGTACCGGCAATTCGTAGCGCTCACGCGCGAGGATGGCCTTGATCACGCGGTGCACCAGCAAGTCGGGGTAGCGCCGGATCGGGCTCGTGAAATGCGTGTACGCGTCGTAAGCCAGGCCGAAGTGGCCGCTGTTGATCGGCGTATAGATCGCCTGCTGCATCGAACGCAGCAGCATGGTGTGGATCTGCTGCGCATCGGGCCGGTCCTTCGTGGCCTCGGCGATGCGCTGGAACTCCGCCGGCTGCGGGTCCTCGCTGATGCTCAGACCCACGCCGATCGCCTTGAGGTAACCACGCAGGATGTCCTTCTTCTCCGGCGTCGGCCCCTCGTGCACACGGTACAGGCCGGGATGCTTGTTTTCCTGGATGAAGTCCGCGCTGCACACGTTCGCGGCCAGCATGGCCTCCTCGATCAGCCGGTGGGCATCGGTGCGCACGCGCGGCACGATGCGTTCGATCCGGCCGTTCTCGTCGCAGATGATCTGGGTCTCGGTGGTTTCGAAATCCACCGCCCCGCGCTGGTTGCGCGCCTTGAGCAGCGCGCGATAGACCTCGTACAGGTTCAGCAGGTCGGCCACGCGGTCCTTGTGGCGCAAGGCCTCCGCCCCCCGCGTGTTGGCCAGGATGGCCGCGACCTCGGTGTAGGTGAAACGCGCATGGCTCCACATCACGGCGGGGTAGAACTGATACGCCTGGATCTCGCCGGCCCCGGTGACCAGCATGTCGCAGACCATGCAGAGGCGCTCGACTTCGGGGTTGAGCGAACACAGCCCGTTGGAGAGCTTCTCCGGCAGCATCGGGATGACGCGGCGCGGGAAGTACACGCTGGTGGCGCGGTCATACGCGTCCACGTCGATCGCGCTGCCGGTTTCCACATATTGGCTCACGTCGGCGATGGCCACCAGCACGCGCCAACCCTTGCCGCGCCCGACTTTCGCGGGCTCGCAATAGACCGCGTCGTCGAAGTCGCGGGCGTCCTCGCCGTCGATCGTGACCAGGGGAATATCGGTCAGGTCCACGCGGTGTTTCTTGTCCGCCGGACGGACCTTGTCCGGCAGCGAGCGCGCCAGGCCGATGCAGGCGTCGGAGAATTCATGCGGCACGCCATACTTGCGCACGGCGATCTCGATCTCCATGCCCGGGTCGTCGATCTCGCCCAGCACCTCCTTCACGCGCCCGACCGGTTGGCCGTAGAGGCTGGGCGGCTCGGTGAGTTCGACCACCACCACCTGGCCGGCCTTGGCCAGCCCGGTCGCGCCCTTGGGGATCAGCACATCCTGCCCGTAGCGCTTGTCTTCCGGTGCCACCAGCCAGACGCCGCTCTCGTGCAGCAGCCGCCCGATGATGGGTTGCGGCGGCCGCTCGACGATCTCCACCACGCGGCCTTCGGCGCGGCCCTTGCGATCGTGCCGAACGATGCGCGCCTTGACCCGATCCTTGTGCAGCACGGCGCGCATTTCGTTGGGCGGCAGGTAGATGTCGCCCTCGCCGTCATCGCGCACCACGTAGCCATGGCCGTCGCGATGGCCCTGGATCACTCCCTCTATCTCATCGAGCAAACCAGTGCTGATGTGTCCTATGTTTTTGATATAAAATCCTTTGCTTTCCTGAGATGCCCAGGTGGCGGAATTGGTAGACGCACTAGTTTCAGGTACTAGCGAGTAACATCGTGGGGGTTCGAGTCCCTTCCTGGGCACCAACAGCAATCATAAAGCCGGCATCGCCGGCTTTGTTGTTTGTGCGGCAACCAAGCGCTTGCGCTCAGACCGGCACCGCCACGAGGTCGTGGCCTTGCGTGCCGACGATGCGCGCCTGGGTGAACTCGCCGACCACCAGCCGCTTGCTGAGCTTTTCAGGTGGCAGCAACTTCACCACACCGTCGATTTCCGGCGCATCGGCATACGAGCGGCCGATGCCGCCCTTGCGTCCCAGCGCCGGCGCTGAGTCGACCAGCACCTGCATTCTTGCGCCGATGCGCTCGCGCAGCTTGGCGGCGGACACTTCCTCCGCCACGGCCATGAAGCGCGCGCGCCGCTCCTCGCGCAATTCTTGAGGCAGCATGCCGCCGATCGTGTTGGCGGCCGCACCTTCGACCGGGCTGTAGGCGAAGCAGCCGGCGCGGTCGATGCGCGCTTCGCGCATGAACTGCAGCAGGTGATCGAACTCTTCTTCCGTTTCGCCGGGAAAGCCGGCGATGAAGGTGCTGCGGATGACGATCTGCGGACAGGCTTCGCGCCAGCGCTGGAGGCGCTCGAGGTTTTTCTCGCCGCTGGCCGGCCGCTTCATGCGGCCCAGCACGTCGGGGTGGCTGTGTTGAAACGGCACGTCCAGGTAAGGCAATACCTTGCCGGTGGCCATCAGCGCTATCACTTCATCCACAGATGGGTACGGATACACGTAATGCAAGCGCACCCACGCGCCATACGGTTCGGCCATGTCGCCGAGCGACTGCACCAGCTCCAGCATCCTGGTTTTGATCGGCTTGCCTTCCCAGAAGCCGGTCCGGTATTTCACGTCCACGCCATAGGCCGAGGTGTCCTGGCTGATCACCAGCAGTTCCTTCACGCCACTGTCGAACAAGGTCTTCGCTTCCTTGAGCACGTCGCCGATCGGCCGGCTCACCAGATCGCCACGCATCGATGGAATGATGCAGAAGGTGCAATGGTGATTGCAGCCTTCGCTGATCTTCAGGTAGGCATAGTGCCTGGGCGTGAGCTTGATGCCGGCGGGCGGCATCAGGTCGACGAACGGATCGTGTGGTTTCGGCAGATTCGCATGGACCGCGTCCATGACCTCGCGCGCCGCATGCGGGCCGGTGACGGCCAGCACCGACGGGTGCATCTGCCGCACCAGGTTGCCACCGCCCTCGCCCGCTTTGGCGCCCAGGCAGCCCGTCACGATCACGCGCCCGTTATCGGCCAATGCCTCGCCGATCGTGTCCAGGCTTTCCCGGACCGCATCGTCGATGAAGCCGCAGGTATTGACGATCACGAGGTCGGCGCCCTCGAAGGTCTTGGATGTTTCGTAGCCCTCGGCGCTCAATTGCGTGAGGATGAGTTCCGAATCTGTCAGGGCCTTGGGGCAGCCCAGGCTGACGAAACCGACCTTGGGTATTCTTTCAGAGACAACTTCACTCATCGCCAGATTGTCCCAGACCATGAAGACCCGCGCAGTGGCACTGGATCGCGCGCAATAACATGGAGCGTGAACATGGAGCGTGATCCCATCATGAATAAAGCCGGGTTCCCCGGCTGTTCATCTGATCAGGCCACCTGGAAGACGCTTCAGCGTTTTCCAGGTGAAATTCCAAACGCTCCCAGCATCTGTTCGGCCTGCTTGGCCATCTGCTCCTGCATCTTGTCGAAGATGCTTTTCGACTGCTCGACGTAATTGCCCATCATGCCCTGCATGAGCGGGTTCTGCAGAGTCATGAACTGCGCCCACATCTCGGGCGTCAGCGTCTTGGACTGCTCGGCCAACTTGGCCTGGATGTCGGTGAAGGCCTGCACGTTCTTTTCGAGGTAGCTTCCCATGAAGGCCTGCGACGCATGGCCGTAGATGCGGATCAGGTTGGCGAGCGCCGCCTCGCTGAACATCGGAGCGCCGCCGGCTTCTTCTTCCAGGATGATCTGCAACAGGATGCTGCGCGTCAGGTCCTCGTTCGTCTTGGCATCGCGCACCACGAAGGACTCGCTGTCCATCACGAGCTGCTTGACCTCGGTCAGCGTGATGTAGGTGGAAGTCTCGGTGTCGTAGAGCCGGCGGTTGGGGTACTTCTTGATGACCCGCTGCGCGGGCTTGCCGGCAGCCGTGGGTTTCTTGCTTTGCACTGGTCTGACTCCTCGCCACGGGCGCGCAGACGCGGGCGCTCGGGATGTTGCACTGCACACATTCTAGGCAGCGGCACACCTGGGTTTACCCTGAGGGGGCGGCGCCACTAACAGTCTCAGGTGTCGGCAAACCTGTCGAACAAGGTGCCGCGCAGCCACTGGTTTGCCGGATCGCGCTGGAACTTCGCGTGCCAGACCATGTTGATGGCGACTTCCGGCAATGCAACCGGATGGGCCCGCCACACCAGCCCGAAGGGCTCCGCGATGCTTTGTGCCAGGCGCTCCGGCACCGTGGCGATCATCCGCGTCGAGCGCAGGATGTGGCCGACTGCCACGAAGTGCGGAACCGTCAGGCGCACAAGACGGGTAATTCCTTGCGCCGCGATCGCATCGTCGGCCTTGCCGTGGCCGGTGCCTTCGGCCTTCACCAGCACATGCTGTGCAGTGGAAAAATCCTTGAGCGAGAGCGCGCGCTTGCGGGCGAGCGGATGCTCCTGCGCGAACAGGCAGACATAGCGCTGCAGGAACAGCCGCCGCTGGAAAATGCCGGTCTTCAACTGCGGCAGCAGGCCGATGGCCAGGTCGACGCGCCCCGCCTCCATTTCGTCACGCAGGTTGACGGCGGTGTTGCGCACCGTGCTGATCGTGACGCCCGGGGCTGCGCGCGAGAGCAGGTCCATCAAGGGCGGCGTGAAGTAGATCTCGCCGATGTCGGTCATCGCAATGGTGAACCGGCGCGTGCTGGTGGCCGGGTCGAACGCGAGCTGCTGGTTCAGCGCCGTGCGCAGTGCGCCCATGGCGTACGCGACAGGCTGGGCCAGCCCGGACGCGAACGGAGTGGGCTCCATGCCGCGTGGGGTGCGCAGGAACAGCTCGTCGCCGAGAAGCCGCCGCAGGCGCCGCAACGCGTTGCTGATCGCCGGCTGCGACAGGCCCAGGTTCGCGGCCACGTCGGACACGCGTTTCTCCTTGAGCATGTGTTCGAACACCAGCAGCAGGTTGAGGTCGATGTCGCGCAGTTCCATTGAGCGCCTTTATTCACGATAGTGATTCAGCTCATTCACAAGATTCTATTGACAAATGGCGGACGCTTACGGACGATCAGAGTCCCCGGGACGAGCGTCCTGGGCAATATCGATGGGTCGGAGCGCGTACGAAACGCGCGGCATCAGCAAGGACTGGAATTCGCAATGGACGACGGCAAGCAGGCGAAACTGGCGAGCACCGATTTCACGGTCGACAGTCTGGATGAGTGGCTCACCCGCGTCGAAGCCATGGGTGAACTCAAACGCATCACGGCGCCGGTGGACCCGGACCTCGAGATGGCCACGATCACCTACCTGAGCGGCAAGACGCGGGGCGGACCGACTCTGCTGTTCGAGAACATCTTGGGTCACCCGGGCGCCCGCCTGCTCTTCAACCCGTTCGGCAGCAGCTTGAACCGCGCCTCGCTGACGATTCGCGAGTTGCCGGGCAAGACACCGATCGAGCTGACGCGCATCCTGTCCGAAAAGATGAAGCGGCGCATTCCGCCGAAGGAGATCGACGCCGCGGCGGCCCCGGTCAATGCCAACATCAAGCGGGGCGACGAGGTCGACCTGACGAAATTTCCCGCGCCGCAGATGTGGCCCCTGGACGGCGGCAAGTACATCGGGACGTCGGACGCGGTCATCACCCGCGACCCGACCAACGACCGCATCAACCTGGGAACGTACCGTCAGATGCTCCAGGGCCCGCGCCAGGTCGGCTTCTATGCTTCGCCCGGCAAGGATGCGGTGCTCGATCGCGAGCAGTGGTGGAAGAGGGGGCAGCCGGCCCCTGTCGCGGCGGTGTATGGGCTGGAGCCGCTGCTGTTCCTGACCGCGTGCACGTCATTTCCGAAGAACGTCTCCGAATACGAATTTGCGGGCGGCATCAACGGCGCGCCGATCGAGGTGTTCAAGAGCGACATCACCGGCTTGCTCCTGCCGGCGAATGCCGAACTGATCGTCGAGGGCTTTTCCTACCCCGACAAAACGGCGACGGAAGGCCCGTTCGGCGAATTCACTGGCTACTATGGCCGCCCGGGCGGCGCGACGCCCTACATCGAGATCACCGCCGTACGCCACCGCAACAACCCCATCATCACCAGCGCGCTGATGGCCGACGGCTGGTCGAACGAATGCGGCTTGCTGTGGAGCATGTCGAAGGCCGCGAAGGTGTGGAACGACCTGGAGGCGCTGGGCGTGCCGGGCATCAAGGGCGTGTGGTCGCCGCCGGAAGCCGCCGGCTGGGGCATGACGGTGGTGTCGATCGAGCAGCGCTACGCGGGACATGCTTCGCAGGCCGGCGCGCTCGCCGCCCAGTGCATGGGCGGCGCGTATTTCACCAAGTACATCGTGGTCGTCGACGACGACGTCGATCCGTCCAGCATGGACGAAGTGCTGTGGGCGATGGTCACCCGGTCCCGGCCGGCGCAGTCGATCGAGATCCTGCGCGAGACCTGGAGCACGTTCCTCGACCCGAGCCTGAACCCGCCGGAGATCCGGCCGTCGGGGTCCAAGTGCATCATCAACGCCTGCCGGGAATACAAGTACAACAAGACCTTTTCCCCGCGCACCCTGCTCAAGAAAGAAGTCTATGACCAGGTCTGCGCACGCTGGAAGGAACTGGGCTTCGAAGGCACGCCACCGATGGTCAGCAACTTCGAAACCTTCGGCGGCCAGCAGATCAGCTAGCCTGGTCAGGCAAGCCACAGTGAGCCTCAGGAGGCCGGAATTTCGGCCCCGGATGCGCTGACGGAAAAGGCAGCATGAAAATCAAGATCATCGGCGCCGGGCCGGCGGGCCTGTATTTCGCGGCGCTCATGAAGCGGGACGATCCGTCGCACGAGATTGCGCTGTTCGAACGCAGCCCGCGTACCGCGACCTGGGGCTTCGGTGTCGTGTTCTCCGACCGCGCGCTCGAGTTCCTTCGCGCCGACGACGAGGCGCTGTACCAGTACCTGACGCCGCGCCTGGAGAACTGGCCCGACATCACGATCGTTCACAACGACACCCACATTCCCGTCGCGGGCAACGGTTTCGCTTCGATCGGGCGGCTGGAGCTGCTCACCCACCTCTATGCCTACGTCGAAAACCTCGGCCTGAAGATCAACTTCGAAACCGAGGTCACGAAGCTGGAGCAGATCGGCGATGCCGACCTGGTCGTCGGCGCGAACGGCGCGTTCTCGTGGATCAGGAGCGAAAACGAGTCGAAGTTCGGGACCACGACCGATTGGCGCAGCAACAAGTTCATCTGGTACGGCACCAGCAAGGCGTTCAACAGCCTGACGCTGACTTTCCGCGAAACCGGGGCGGGTGTTTTCTGTGCCCACCATTACCGGTACCGCCCGGACATGAGCACGTTCCTGGTCGAGGTGGAAGAGGCCACCTGGCAGCGCGCCGGGTTCGAGCGGATGAGCCCCGAGGACACGATCAGGTACTGCGAGCGGGTGTTTGCCAAGGATCTCGATGGCCACCCGATCATTTCCAACAACTCGTACTGGCGCAATTACCCGGCGATCTGGAACGAGCACTGGAGTTTCGGCAACATCGTGCTGCTCGGCGATGCGCTGCGAACGGCGCACTTCTCGATCGGCTCGGGGACCCGGCTCGCCATGGAGGATTCCGTGGCCCTGTTCAAGGCCTTCAAGGAATGCGGCACCGACGTTCCCGCGGCGCTGGCCCGCTTCCAGCAAATGCGCCTGCCGCCGATGAAGAAGATCTGGGATGCCGCCAACGCCAGCATCCAGTGGTACGAACGGATGGACCAGCTGGTTACCACCCTGAACCCGGTCGAATTCGCCTACAGCTACATGACCCGGACCGGGCGGGTCGACCACGCGGAAGTCAGGCGGCGCGACCCGAAGCTGGCTCTGGCGTACGAAGCGATCCATCCGGAAGTAGCCGGTTACGAGTAATTGCGCGCCGCACAGCGTTGACGGCATATCAAGAGGAGCGAGCCATGTTGGAAGGATTCGTCGGTTGGCCTGAAGCAGCGGCCCAACGCTATCGCGATGCCGGCCTGTGGGAAGGCCTGACGGTGGCCGAGATGGTGGCGCGCACTGCGCTCCGGCAACCGGACAAGGTAGCGGTCGTTTACGGCGATCGCCGGATCACCTACACGGAGCTGATCGCGCAATCCAGGCGCCTGGCACACGGCCTGCTCGAGCACGGCCTGAAACCGCTCGATCGCGCCGTCATGCAGCTGCCCAACATCCCGGAGTTCGTCACGACGTATCTGGCGCTGAACTGGATCGGTGTGATCCCGGTGATGGCCTTGCGCGCGCATCGCCACGCTGAAGTGCGCCACTTCATCCGCGCCTCCGGGGCCACCGCGTATTTCGTCGCCGATACGGTTGGAGGATTCGACTACCGGCCGATGGCCGCCGAAATGGCGTCCGAATTTCCGTCCCTGCGCAACGTGATCGTTGCCGGCCAGGCGGCGCAAGGGCAAACCACCCTCGCCTCGCACGTCTCGACAGCGCAGCGGGGGGCGATCGATGAAGCCCTGCGGACGCTACGCCCTGCCGCCGAAGAGGTCTCCACCATGCTGCTGTCCGGCGGCACGACCTCGCTGTCCAAGCTGATCCCTCGCACCCACAACGACTACGTTCTGAACGCCCGTTTGTGCGCCCAGGCCGCGCGCTTCGACGCCGACACCATCTTCATGGCGGTGCTGCCGCTGGCGCACAACTACAACCTGGCGTCGCCGGGACTGCTCGGGGCGTTTTACGCCGGTGGCACCCTGGTCATCGGAACCAGCACCGACACCACCGACATTTTCTCGACCATCGAGCGCGAGCGCGTGACGGTGATCGCGGCGGTCGTTCCGCTCATCGCCAACTGGCTGAACAGCGACATCCCGAAGCGCTTCGACCTGTCGTCGCTGAAGGTGGTGCAAAACGGCGGCGCCCGGCTGGCGCCCGAGTTGCGTGCCCGGATCCGGCAGGAATTCGGGTGCACGCCCCAAGAGGACTACGGCACCGCCGAGGGCCTGATCAACATGGTGAGACTGGATGACCCGGACGAGCTGCTGCTGGAAAGTTCGGGCGCGCCCGTGTGCGAACTCGATGAAATCAAAGTCGTCGACGATGCCGGCAACGAGGCCCCGGACGGCGAGCCGGGCGAACTGATCGTGCGCGGCCCGTACACCATCAACGGCTACTACAACGCGCCGGAAAAGAATGCCGAGGCGTTCACGGCCGACGGCTTCTACCGCATGGGCGACATCGTGCGCAGGCGCGGGCGCTACGTCTATACCGAGGGCCGGCGCAAGGACCTGATCAACCGCGGCGGCGAGAAGATCAGCTGCGACGAGGTGGAGAACCTGATCTTCGGCCTGCCGCAGGTCAAGGAGGTCAGCCTGGTCGCGATGCCCGACCCGGTGTTCGGCGAGAAGGCCTGCGCCTGCGTCGTGCTCAAGCCGGGCACCCAGCTGGGTTTCGACGAGCTGATCGCCCACTTGCGCGGGCAGCGCATCGCGTCGTTCAAGCTGCCCGAGCGGCTGGAGGTCATGCCCGCGTTTCCGGTGAGTCCGGTGGGCAAGATCCTCAAGCGGCAGCTGCGTGAGATGGTTGCCGCGAAAGTCGAGGCCGAGCGCGCAGCGCAGGCCTGAGCGCCCGGGAACTCATACGCGGCGGCGAGGCTGCGGCGTGACGAGACCGTTGATGGCGGGGAGATCTGGTAGGCGCGATTGGACTCGAACCAACGACCCCTACCATGTCAAGGTAGTGCTCTAACCAGCTGAGCTACGCGCCTGGATTCGTGTTCGAGCGCGGATTGTAGCAGGAGGAAATCACCTTCTCTTCGCCCTCCGCACGCCCTTGACTTCGGCCACCAGGCCAAGCACCTTGTTCAAGCGTGCCGAGTCCGTGATCTCCACCGTGAAGGTCATCCAGGCGGTGCCTCGCAACGATTGCGTCTGGACTCCGATCACGTTCATCTTCTCCTTGGTCAAGAGCTCGGAGATATCGCGGAGCAGCCCCTGCCGGTCCGCCGCTTCCACCGTGATGTCGACCGGGTACACGGCGCCGTCGGACTTGGGCGCGCCCCATTTGACCTCGATCACGCGCTCGGCGGACCGCGCCGCCAGTTCGCGGAAATTGCTGCAGTCGCTGCGATGGATGCTCACGCCCTTGCCGCGCGTGACGAATCCCCGGATCGCATCTGGCGGCGCCGGCTTGCAGCACTTGGCGAGCTGCGTCATCAGCGAGTCGATGCCCACCACCAGCACGCCGCCCTTGGGCGCCTTCTCGGCCTGCCGCGATTTCTTCAGCAGGAATTCGTCCTGCGGCAGCGGAGCCTCGGCCGGCCTGAGCACGGTTTCGATGTTGCGCAGCGAGTACTCGTCCTTGCCCACCACCGCGAACAGGTCCTCGGCCGACTTGAAGCCCAATTGCCCGGCGAGGTCTTCCAGCTTGGTCGCGGTCTTGCCCTCGCGCTGCAGCAGTTTCTCCACCGCCTCCCGGCCGCGCGCGACGGTCTCGTGCTTGATCTGCTCGTTGAACCAGGCACGCACCTTGGCCTTGGCCCGATTGCTGGCCAGGAACCCGAGGTCGGCATTGAGCCAGTCGCGGGAAGGCCCGCCCTCCTTCGCCGCCGTGATCTCCACGGTCTGGCCATTCTGCAGCGGTGTGTTCAGCGGCACCATCACGCCATCGATGCGGGCGCCGCGGCAGCGGTGGCCCAGGCTGGTGTGCACGGTGTAGGCGAAGTCGATCGGCGTCGCGCCTTGGGGCAGTTCAACGATGGCAGCGTCCGGCGTCAGCACATAGATGCGGTCCTCGAACAGTCCCTGGCTCGTGCCCGCCAGATCGCGCTCCCAGGCCAGCAACTGCCGCAGCACCGCAATCTTGGCGTCGTACTCGCCGCTGGCGGAGACGCCGGAATAGCCCTTGCTGCCAGCCTCCTTGTAAGCCCAGTGCGCGGCCACACCATGCTCCGCATGGTCATGCATGGCCTGCGTGCGGATCTGGATTTCGATCGGACGCCCGGCCTTGTCGCGCACGATGGTGTGCAGCGACTGGTATCCGTTGGGCTTGGGTTTGGCGATGTAGTCGTCGAACTCCTCGACGATAGGCGTGAACTGTTCGTGCACCCACGACAGCGCCGCATAGCAGTCCTTCACCTCGGGCACGATGACGCGCAGCGCCCGGATGTCGAAGACCTGACTGAAGTCCAGCGACTTGCCGCGCATCTTCCGGACGATGCTGTAGATGTGCTTGGGCCGGCCGTGCACGCTGGCCCGCACGCCCTGGGCCTTCAATTCGGATTCCAGCCGGGTGCGCAGGTGCTCGACGTATTCCTCGCGTTCGGCGCGCTTCTCGTCGAGGAATCTGGCGACCTGCTTGTAGGTTTCGGGCTCGAGGAAGCGGAAGGCCAGGTCCTCCATTTCCCATTTGAGGTGCCAGATGCCCAGGCGATTGGCCAGCGGCGCGAACACGTTCAACGCTTCGCGCGCGACGCTGGGGGGCGCCGGCCGCTTGGAGGCGGCGTACCAGCGCAGCGTCTGCAGACGCGAAGCCAGCCGCAGCAGCACCACGCGCAGGTCGCGCGAGAACGCCAGCAGCATCTTGCGCACGTTCTCGGTTTGCACCTTCGGGTCGTCCACCAGCTGCGCCGACTCCTGCGCCGCCCGGGTCTGCTGCTGGACGCGAACCAGCTTGGTGGTTTCGACCGCCAGCGCCGCGTAGTTCTCGCCGAAGGCCTTGGCGATCACCTCCTGCGGCTTGGTCAGGTGCGGGCAGGCGTACACCAGGTAGCTGGCTGCCTGCATGGCTTCGGAGCCGCCCATGCCTTTGAGGATGGCGGCGACGGCATCGGCATGTGCCAGCGTGTTCTGGCCGGTGTCGAGCGTTTCTCCCGCAATGAAGGGCTCCGCGAATGCGCGCGCGCGGGCCAGCGCATTGGCCTGGTGCGGCATCGCCTGCTCGGTGGCGGCGATCAGCTCGGGTACTTGGACGGAGTCACTTTGCTCCGCTGTCAAACTTTTCATTGTCTTGTCTTAACAAAAACGAGGCCGCGGCCTCGATCTGGTTGTTCGCAACGAAGGTGGGGGCATGTCCCACGCCTTCAAACTCGACCAGACGCGCTTTCGGTCCGCGCTGTGTCATGGCCAGCGCGGTTTCGCGCGACAGCAGGTCCGAATTCGCGCCACGGGTAAGCAGCACTTCGGCCCGGATGTTGTCATAGAGCTGCCAGAGCGCCGCCTGCCCCTGGGCCGCCGACTCCTCGGTGACGGTGCGAAACGGCACGGCGATGGCCGGGTCGTAGTGCAATGTGAAGCCGCCTTCCGGCGCCGCCCTGACCATCGCTTGCGACAGCGCCAGCCACTGCTCGGGGGTGTGCGGGCCAAAGCTCGTCGAGATGGCCCACATCGCGGCCGCGGCCTGCTCCACCGTTTCGAAGCGTCCCGTGTTGCCGAGGTAAGTGCCGATGCGTTGCAGCGCCTGCCACTGGATCGCCGGACCGACGTCGTTGAGCACGAGACGCCGCACAGGCGCAGGCAAGGGCAGCTTGGGCGTGCCGGCCACGGCCATTCCGATCAGGCCCCCCATGCTCGTGCCCAGCCAATCGAGCGTGATCACTGCGGCCTGCTGTTGCAGGCCGGCGATCATCGCCAGCATGTCGGCGGCGTAACCGGGGATCTGGTACCCCGCGGGGTCCTTGAGCCAATCGCTGCGCCCGCGTCCGACCACGTCGGGGCACACGACGCGAAGTGGATGGTCCGAGCGTTGCAGCAGCGCCTCTGCCAGCAGGTCGAAGTCCCGCCCCTGGCGCGACAGGCCGTGGACGCAGACGATCACGTGCCCGGCGAGCGGGTCGCCCCAAAGCCAATAGGCCAGGCGGTGCCCTCCCGAGGGATCGGGACACGATACGTAGTTCAGCGTAGGTTCCGGCATGGCGGATAAAAACCCCGATACTTTGCGGTTCTCGAACCGTTTCCCTCATCCTAATTCACTTCGGAGTTTCACCATGCTCAAAGGGAAAACCGCCCTGGTCACGGGTTCGACCAGCGGCATCGGCCTGGGTATCGCCAAGGCGTTGGCGCGCCAGGGCGCCAGCATCGTGCTCAATGGCTTCGGCGATGTCGAAGGGCCGAAGGCGCAAGTGCAATCGCTGGGGGTGAAGGTCGCCTATCACGGCGCCGACATGAGCAAGCCCCCGGAGATCGAGGACATGATCAAGTTCGCCGCCGCCCAGTTCGGCCGCGTCGACATTCTGGTGAACAACGCCGGCATCCAGCACGTGGCGCCGGTGGAGGACTTCCCGCCGGAAAAGTGGGATGCCGTGATCGCGATCAATCTGTCGAGCGCGTTCCATGCCAGCCGCTTGGCGCTGCCCGCCATGAAGGCAGCCAACTGGGGTCGCATCATCAACGTGGCGTCGGTGCACGGGCTGGTGGCCTCCGCGCAGAAGGCGGCCTACGTCGCGGCCAAGCACGGCCTGGTCGGCCTGACCAAGGTGATCGCGCTGGAAAACGCCACCAGCGGCGTGACCTGCAATGCGATCTGCCCCGGCTGGGTGCTGACGCCCCTGGTGCAACAGCAGGTTGACGCCCGGGCGGCGGCCGGCAAGTGTTCCAACGAAGAGGCCAAGCGCCAACTGCTCAGCGAGAAGGAACCGTCGCTGCAGTTCACCACCCCCGAAGAGCTAGGCGAACTCGCGGTGTTCTTCTGCTCTCCCGCCGCGAACAACGTCAGAGGTGTCGCCTGGAATATGGATGGGGGCTGGGCGGCCCAGTAACGTTATTTCAGCTGCACCGTTCCTGAAACGGTCACCGTCACAGCGCTCTTCCCTGCTTCGACCGGCAAAGGAGCGGCCTCGGGCGCCGCCACGCCGCTCGCCTGCATCCGAAGCGGCCGCGGAAACCCCAGGTCGTTCGCATTCACCGCCACCTCGCGCAGGCTGTAGCCGGAGAAACCAAAGCCTTTGGCCAGCTCGGCCGCCTTGGCCTTGAAGCGTTCGATCGCGATTGCCTGCGCATCCCCTTCCACCTTGGCGCGCTGCTCGCGGCTCAGACCGAAGCTCACGCCGCCGACCGTCATCGTTTGAATGCGCCCAGCGGTGCGGGTGATTCGCGGAAAGTCACGCCCCTCCAGCACCAGCTCGGCCGTGCCCTGCCAGTCATTGCTCCTGGCGCCCTGGCTATAGCGCGGGTACAGACCGAAACTGCCGGTCCGAACGTCGAGCTGGCCCGGCTGAGCTGCCGCGCGCGCTTCCGCCAGCGCGGCATCGAGTGCCATCTTCAATTGGCTTTGAACAGCATTGGGGTCCGCGCCCTCGCGTGAGGCGGTCAGCCTCAAGCTCAGCAGGTCCTGTTGCACTTCCACCGTCCCGGTGGCCGACAACTGCACCACGTTCTGCGGCGGGGCGTAGGTTGCGATCTGCGCCCATGCGGGGCTGGCGGCAATCGCCATGGCCCAAGCGGCAACGAACCCCTTCAACGTCGCGGCGCTTGCCAGTAGCCGGGCGCGCCTCACGAGCCCTTGCCCGCCACGCGGCTGTATTGATAAAGCTGGCGTCGCAGTTCCGCCCGTTCCTGCGCGGAGAGCTGGCGCGGCACGGCCGAGGTCGAGGGCGGCGGCTTTTCCGCCGTCCCCTGCCTGAGGCCCGAAGTCATTGGGCCAGCCGGCGTCGACTCGGCATGGCAGGCCGCTGCGGCCACGGTGGCGATCAGGGCAAGAAACTGCTTCATGGTCAGCATTAAACGATCACGAATTCCCGTCGTTCACACGCCCCAGGTCAACGCTTGCGCCCTGGGGCAACATTTGTAACACTGTGTCAAGGTCAGGGGCGAATCCCGCACGCCCGCCATCAAGCCCCTCAAAATCGGCTCTGTTACATATCACTTTGGATGAACATGACACAAGCTGTAGCCCGAACCGACAAGATCCTCGTGGTCGACGACGACGCTCGCATCCGCGACCTGCTCCGCCGCTACCTGACCCAGGAGGGCTTCGAAGTCATCCTGGCTGAGGATGGGAAGGCCCTGAACCGACTCATGCTGCGCGAAACAGCCGACCTGATCGTGCTCGACCTCATGATGCCCGGGGAAGACGGACTTTCGATCTGCCGCCGGCTGCGGGCGGCCAATGACCGCACGCCCATCATCATGCTCACGGCCAAGGGCGAGGACGTGGATCGCATCGTCGGGCTGGAAGTCGGCGCCGACGATTACCTCGGCAAGCCTTTCAATCCGCGCGAGCTGCTGGCTCGTGTGCATGCCGTGTTGCGGCGCCGTCCAGCCCAGGAAGCGCCGGGTGCACCGTCGAGCGACAACGAAGTGGTGACCTTCGGGCCGTTCGCCTTCGATCTCGGAGCGCGCACCTTGCGCAAGAACGGGGAGGAACTGCCGCTGACCACCGGTGAATTCGCGATGCTCAAGGCGCTGGTGCGGCACCCGCGCCAGCCGCTGTCGCGGGAAAAGCTGGCACAGCTGGCCCGTGGGCGCGAGTTCGAGCCGTTCGACCGCAGCCTGGATGTGCAGGTGTCGCGCCTGCGCAAGCTGGTCGAGACCGATCCGGCCGCGCCGCGCTACATCCAGACGGTGTGGGGCGTAGGCTACGTTTTCGTTCCCGACGGGGCGGGCTGACCGTCCGCGCGATAGTGCGCAACGATAATCGGGGCTGCAGTAAATGAGCAGGGGACCAGTAATTGATTCGCGCCGTCACCAGGAGTATCGACGTCACCGGCCCGGCACCGCTTGAGACGGCCCCCGCGCCGCTCGAGATGCGGCCACGGCTCGGTCTTTCGCTGTTCTGGCGCACTTTTTTCCTGCTATCCCTGCTGCTCATCGGCAGTATCGTGGCTTGGCTCCAGACGTTCAGGGCGCTGGAGTTCGAGCCACGCGCCGTCCAGACGGCCCAGCAGATCGCCTCGCTGGTCAACTTGAGCCGTGCCGCGCTGGTGCACTCGGATTCGATCGCGCGGGTGTCGCTCATCAAGACGCTGGCTGAGCAGGAAGGCGTGCGCATCCTGCCGCGCGAGCCCACCGATCGCTACGCGACCTTCGGCGCCGGCGAGCTGGACCACGCCATCACCGACGAGCTCACGACGCGTCTCGGCCCGGGAACGGTGATTGCAGCCAGCGTCAATGGCGAGGAAGGCCTGTGGATCGGCTTTCGGATCGATACCGACCAATACTGGATGCTGCTGGATCGCGCACGTTTTACCCGCGTCGGCGGCAAGACCTGGCTGGTCTGGCTGATCACGGCCGCGGGCCTGTCGCTGGCGGGGGCGGCGCTGATCGCCCGCCTGATCAACCGCCCGCTCAAGCAGCTGTCATTCGCGGCGAGCCGCGTGCGCGACGGCGACTTCGACGCCAGCCGGCTGGACGAGAAAGCGGTGACCAGCGAAATACGGGAGGTCAACATCGGTTTCAACCGCATGGCCCAGCAGCTGGCCAAGATCGAACAGGACCGTGCCGTGATGCTGGCCGGGATCTCGCACGACCTGCGCACGCCGCTGGCGCGCCTGCGGCTGGAAACCGAAATGAGCGTGGCCGACGCCGATGCGCGCAACCACATGGCTGCCGACATCGACCAGCTCGACGCCATCATCGACAAATTCCTGGATTACGCCCGGCCCGATCATGCCGAGCTCAAGCCGGTGCTGCTCAATGACGTGATTGAGGCTTGCCTCTACGCCGTGCAGGACCAGGGCGACATGCGGGTCAACCTCGACATCTCCAAGGGCCTGCTGGTGCTCGCGGACGAGGTGGAACTGGCGCGCGTCATCTCCAACCTGCTGGAAAACGCCCGGCGCTACGGCAAGACGCCCGAAACCGGAATCGCCGTCGTGGACATTACAGCCAAGTCGCGCAACGAATGGGTCCTGCTCAAGGTGCGCGACCACGGCATGGGCGTTGCGCCCGAGGCCCTGCCCAACCTGATCAAGCCGTTTTTCCGGGGCGATGCGGCGCGCACCGCCGCCACCGGCGCCGGCCTGGGCCTGGCCATCGTCGACAAGACGGTGCAGCGCATGGGCGGCATCTTCGCGCTGGCCAACACCGCTTCGGGCGGGCTGGCCGCGCACATCAAGCTGCAAAAGCCGCGGCTGCCGACGGCCGCCCCCGAGCCTGAGACCGTGACGACGGAAGCGGCGTACTAGCCCGGGCGGGAGAGCAGCACCACCGCGCGTGCCTCGATCGCCAGGCCCTGCCCTACCGGGCCCAGCTTCTCCGCCGTCTTGGCTTTCACGTTGACCTGGCTAGCCGCAACGTCCAGCGCCGCCGCAATGCGCTCACGCATCGCATCGACATAGCCGGCCAGCTTCGGTGCCTGCGCGATGACGGTGCTGTCGACATTGCCGATCTGCAAGCCCTGCTCCCGCACCCGCCGCGCGGCTTCAGTGAGCAGCACGATCGAATCGGCATCGCGGAAACGCTCGTCGGTGTCGGGAAAATGCCGGCCGATGTCGCCCAGCGCGGCCGCGCCCAGCAGCGCGTCGATGATCGCATGCAGCAACACGTCGGCATCGGAATGACCGAGCAAGCCGCGCTCGAACGGAACTTCCACGCCGCCGATGATGAGTTTGCGCCCCGGCACCAGGGCATGCAGGTCCCAACCTTGGCCGATGCGAAACGTCATTGGAACGTCCGCCCCGTGCCAGGGGGCAGCATCCGCAGGCCGTGGGTGGCGGTCATCTCGAACGCCCCTTCAGCACGGCCTCGGCCAACGCGAAGTCATCGGGATAGGTGACCTTGAAGTTCTGCACCGCGCCCGGCACCAGCAGCGGCCGGTGCCCGAGTGCCTCGATCGCGGCCGCCTCGTCCGTCAGATGGCCACCGGCTCGTTCGAGCGCCTGCATCAGCAGGCCGATGCGAAACATCTGCGGCGTCTGCGCCAGCCACTTGTCCTCGCGCTCAAGGGTGGCAACCGAGCGGCCGCCCTCCTCGCACTTGAGGGTGTCTTGCAGCTTGCGAGCCAACAAGCCGCCCACTTCGTCGTGCGCGCAGGCGTCGATCAGAGTGTCGATCAGTGCCGGCGTGATCAGGCATCGGGCGGCATCGTGCACCAGCACCCAGTCCTGGTCGGTGGCGCCGACGCGGGTGAGCTCGTACAGGCCATTGGTCACGCTGTCGGCGCGCATGGCACCGCCGCAGGCGACCACCATGGCGGAAGTCGGATTGCGCTCGAAGAAGCCGTCCCCGGGCGCCACCACCACCATCGTCCTGGAGATGCGCCGCACGGCCGCGAAGGCCGCCAGGGTATGCCAGACCATCGGGTGACCCGCGATCCGCTCGTACTGCTTGGGGCCATGCGTGCCGGCGCGGCTGCCTGTGCCGGCGCATGGGACAAGGGCATAAAAACGCTGTTTCGGTTTACTTTCGCTCGTTGCCATACCGTCCATTCTAGAATCGAGCTTCACACCCCACCCTCTTCAGGCGCGGGGTGTTTTGTATTTGTTTATGGATTTACCCAAACTTAGCGTAGGCAAGCGCTACACATTGCCTCGTCCGCCGGGCTCGGCCGATGCGCTGCTGCTGGCACGCGTGGCCGAGCGCGCCAAAGCTGCAGGGCAGCTGACAGCCATCGTCACTGCCGATGCCACGGATGCGCAGCGGCTGATCGAGGAAATCGCGTTTTTCGCGCCGGATCTGCGCTGCGCGCTCTTCCCCGATTGGGAAACGCTGCCTTACGACACCTTTTCGCCTCATCAGGACCTGATCAGCGAACGGCTTGCGACGCTCTGGCGCATTTCGCAACGCGATGCGGATGTGGTTGTGGTGCCGGCGACGACTGTGCTGTACCGCGTCGCGCCGCCCAGTTTCCTGGCTGGTTATACGTTTCACTTCAAGGACAAACAGAAGCTCGAGGAGGCCAGGCTCAAGGCCCAGCTCACGCTGGCCGGCTACAGCCACGTCACGCAGGTCGTCAGTCCCGGCGAATACGCGGTTCGCGGGGGGCTGATCGACCTCTTCCCGATGGGCTCGACGGTACCCTACCGGGTCGACCTGTTCGATGACGAGATCGACTCGATCCGCACGTTTGATCCCGACAGCCAGCGCAGCCTTTACCCCGTGCCCGAAGTCAGGCTGCTGCCGGGCCGCGAGTTCCCGATGGATGACGACGCGCGGGCAAAATTCCGCAGCCGCTGGCGCGAGCTGCTGGAGGGCGATCCGACCAAGAGCCGCATCTACAAGGATATCGGCAACGGCGTAGCGACGGCCGGCATCGAGTACTACCTGCCGCTGTTCTTCGACGAGACGGCCACGGTGTTCGACTACATCGGTGCGGACGCAACCGTTGTCCTGCACGGCGACCTGGACCGGTCGTTCCAGCAGTTCTGGCAGGACACGCGGGACCGCTATCGGCTGGTGCGAGGCGATCCCGAACGGCCCGCGCTGCCACCCGAAAACCTGTTCCTGGGTGCCGAGCAGTTCTACGGCCGGGCGAACGAGCATGCGCAGCTGGCGCTGAGGGAAGGCGTTGAGACAAGCGCCTACGCCGAATTCGAACCCCTTCCTCCGATGGCGGTCGTGCGCGGGGCCGAGGAACCGCTGGCCAGATTCAAGGAACACCTGCGCGCTACTTCGCGGCGCGTGCTGCTGCTGGCCGAAAGCGAGGGCCGGCGCGCCAGCCTGCTGGACTTCCTGCATGCCAGCCACCTGACACCGCCGTCTTTCGGCTCGCTCGCCGAATTCCAGGCGAGCGAGGAAAAGCTGGGCATCGCGACGGCGCCTCTGAACACCGGATTTGCCTGGCTGGACGGAAGCATCGACTTCGTCACCGAAACCGAGCTGTTCGCGGCCGGGCCGACGGCTCGCCGGCGCAAGAAGCAGGAGCAGGTCAGCGACGTCGAGGCGCTGATCAAGGACCTGTCGGAACTCAATGTCGGCGACCCGGTGGTCCATTCGCAACACGGCATCGGCCGCTACAGGGGCCTGGTCAACCTGGACCTCGGGCAGGGAGCGGGCGAAGACGGCTCGCCGATCGTCCAGGAGTTCCTGCATCTCGAGTACGCGGACAAGGCGACGCTGTATGTGCCGGTCAGCCAGCTCCACCTGATCAGCCGCTACACGGGGGTTTCGGCGGACGAGGCGCCGCTGCACAAGCTCGGCTCCGGACAATGGGAGAAGGCCAGGCGCAAAGCCGCCGAACAGGTGCGCGACACCGCGGCGGAACTGCTCAACATCTATGCCCGCCGCGCCGCCCGCGAAGGGCACGCATTTCGCTTCTCCGGCCAGGACTACGAGGCCTTCGCCAACGACTTCGGCTTCGAGGAAACGGCCGACCAGAACGGGGCCATCCACGCGGTGATCCAGGACATGGTGTCGCCGCGGCCGATGGACCGGCTGGTGTGCGGCGACGTGGGCTTCGGCAAGACCGAGGTCGCCCTGCGCGCGGCCTTCATCGCCGTGACCGGCGGCAAGCAGGTGGCGTTCCTGGCACCGACGACGCTGTTGGCCGAGCAGCATTACCAGACCCTGGTCGACCGCTTCGCCAAATGGCCGGTCAAGGTCGCGGAGGTCTCGCGCTTCCGCTCGGGCAAGGAAGTTTCCGGTTCGCTCAAGGGGCTGGCTGACGGCACCGTGGACATCGTCGTGGGCACCCACAAGCTGCTGAGCGAAGCCACGAAGTTCAAGAACCTCGGGCTGCTGATCATCGACGAGGAGCACCGGTTCGGCGTGCGCCACAAGGAAACCATGAAAGCGATGCGGGCCGAGGTCGACGTGCTGACGCTGACCGCCACACCGATTCCGCGCACGCTGGGCATGGCGCTGGAAGGCCTGCGCGACCTGTCGGTCATCGCCACCGCGCCGCAGCGGCGGCTGGCGATCAAGACCTTCGTCCGCAACGAGGGCAACGGTGTCATCCGCGAGGCGGTGCTGCGCGAATTGAAACGCGGGGGCCAGGTCTACTTCCTGCACAACGAGGTGGAAACCATCCAGAACCGGCGCGAGCGGCTGGAACACCTGCTGCCCGAGGCGCACATCGCCGTGGCGCACGGCCAGATGCCCGAGCGCGAACTCGAGCGGGTGATGCGCGACTTCGTGGCCCAGCGCCACAACCTGCTGCTTTGCTCCACCATCATCGAGACCGGTATCGACGTGCCCACCGCCAACACGATCGTCATCAGCCGCGCCGACAAGTTCGGGCTGGCCCAACTGCACCAGCTGCGCGGGCGGGTCGGGCGCAGCCACCACCAGGCCTATGCCTACCTGATGGTGCCGGACACCCAGAGCCTGACGCGGCAGGCAGGGCAGCGCCTCGAGGCAATCCAGCAGATGGAAGAGCTGGGCTCGGGCTTCTACCTGGCGATGCACGACCTGGAGATCCGCGGGGCCGGCGAGGTGCTGGGCGAGAGCCAGAGCGGCAACATGCTCGAAGTGGGATTCCAGCTTTACAACGAGATGCTGGCGGAGGCCGTGCGGTCGCTCAAGGCCGGCAAGGAACCCGACCTGCTGGCGCCGCTGTCCGTCACGACCGAGATCAACTTGCACGCGCCCGCCCTGCTGCCCGACGGCTACTGCGGCGACGTGCACCTGCGCCTGTCGTTCTACAAGCGGCTGGCCACGGCCAGGACCGCCGGGCAGATCGACGGCCTGCTGGAGGAAATCGTCGACCGCTTCGGCAAGCTGCCGGCGCAGGCGCAGACGCTGATCGACGTGCACCGGTTGCGGGTGCTGGCCAAGCCCTACGGCGTGGTCAAGGTCGATGCCGCCCCGGGCGTCATCCACATCACTTTCAAGCGCAATCCGCCGATCGACTCGATGCGCATCATCGAGCTGGTCCAGAAGAACCGCCACATCAAGCTGGCCGGCAACGAGAAGCTGCGCATCGAGCGCGCGCTCAAGGAGCCGAAGGATCGAGCGCAGACGGTGCGTGAGGTGCTGCGCTCCCTGGGTCAGCCGCAGGTCGCGGAGGCGGCATAGCCAAAAAAAACCAGGCCCGAAGGCCCGGTTTGAAAGGCGCGCGAAGCGCTCTCAGAGGTGATGCTTTGCTACTTGAACTGGATCCCGGTGCTGGCGGAGCCGCCGAGCACTGGCGAGCTGGAGAAGGACTTGATGTTCGTCGGTCCCACACTCCAGAACACGGTATCCTTCGGGTCGAGCGCACCGCCGGGCGTCAACACCTGGTCAAAGATCCAATTGCCGAGCGAGTCGACCGGAACATTGGCAATGACGCAAGCTGCGGGCACCGCCGTTCCGTTGCAGGCTTGGCCGGTCGACCTGATCGTGCCGTTGGCGTACGCGATGGTGATAGTCTGGCCCTCTCTGACGCTGTCGGTGCCACTCACCGTCCAACGTGTGGTGGTGACTCCACCGATATTGGCGGCGGCTTTGAAGATCTGCTTGGTATAGGCGATCGCCTCGCTCCCGGCCACCGACACGACCGCCGACGCAGTGTTCGCCGACGTTGCGTTGGCTGCATCCACCACCTGGAAGTTGATGGTGAAATTGCCGGTGCCAGTCGGCGTGAAGTTGATCACCCCATTGGTCGGTACCGGCCTGGCCCCGAGCTGGGCTGGCCAGGTTGTGATGACCGCGTTCTTCACGTCCGCATTGCCGTCCGGGTCGGTCGAGGTGGCGATGAGGTTCAGGACGTTCGTCTTGGCGACGACGGCCCCGCTCGTGACGTTACCGGCCACCGGCACGTCGTTCACCGGCAGGATGTTGACCGTCATGGTCGCCACATTGGAAGCCTTGCCGAGATACGACACCGAGTAGTCCAGGCTGTCCGTGCCATTGGCATTCGATTTCGGCGTGTAGACGATGTCACCGTTGCTCACCGTGTACGTCCCCAGGGTGGGCGCCCGCACCACGGTGATCACGAAATCGGCCGGATTCGCGGTGTACAAGTCCCGCAGGGAGGTGGGAGTGCCATTGACCATGACCGAATCGTTGGCCAGCACATCGTAGGCGACGCCTTGGGCGCACGAGGTCGCGGCGACCGGCGAGCAGTCTTCCATGATCGTCATGGAATCGTTCCCTGCCGTCGGGGTACCCAGCAACTGTGCCGGGCCATGAACCGTCTCGACGGCGCGCAGGGTGGCACCGCCCTTGTTCGAAGTGACCTGCACCTTCGCGGGCGGGGCCATGATCGGGCCAGGAGTAGCGACGAGCGGACCGGCGGCGGCCCCGGCGAGCCCGTATCCTTCCAGTGTCAGGACAGCGGTGGGATCGGTGGAAACTGCCTTGACGGTCATCGTTGCATTGGAAGACCCCGCGTACCACGAATCGGTGATCGTGACCAGGTCCGTCACCTTGGACAGATAGAAGGCTGGCGCCGTCTGCCCGGCAGCGTTGCGCGCTGTCGAATCCTTGACGCATGTGAACGCCGGGGGCTTGCCGGTTCCCGGCTGGCTCTGACCCCAGTAGTCGCTTGCATTCTTGGTCATGGGATGTTCCGCGGTCGCCGGTGCGGTGTAAGGGCCGGGATTGATCGTCACGGCGCCGGTCAGCGGATCGGTCGTCACGGCGCCCGCGCAGGCATCGTCGTAGAACGACAGGACCGGTATCGTGGGAGCCGGCAGCGCCTGGGTCGGCATCCGCGACTGCGTCGTCGGCGAACCAGTGGCAAAAACGTCCAGATCGGTGACGTTGCCCGAGGCGTCGGCCTTGTAGGTCGCGCGCTCCACGGTCACCTTGCCCGGGATCGCCCCGTCCATCAGGCGACCGGAAACGGTGAAGTTGGTTTCGCCGTCGATGGTGTAGATGACGGGCCCGTTGCGATCGGCCTGGGACTGCCGCACCTCGATGCGGAAAGTGTTGTGATTGCGCTGGCTGCTTCCGCCGCCCACTTCGTAGGCTGTGAACGGGGGCAACGGGCTGCCGGTCACGGTGCCGATGCGCGCCGGGTCGGCGAGATATTTCTTGCCCGTGCCGGGATCTGCCGTGGTCGCGGCCAGCAGGTCAAACCAGGGATCGGTGCCGCGTGGTGCGGCGGCCAGATCGGGCATGGGCGGAAGTTCCGCGCCGCCGGCCTGGTCCGACGGGAGCAGGAACGGGCCCAGAAGAGAGGATTGCAGCGTGCACTCGAATGTGTTGATGCACGCGATGCCGACGTCCGTGGTATCGAAGATCCGGTCCCCGGCCACCTGGTCGTAGTAGTTGAACTCGCCAAACGGCGTGATGATCCGGTAGTCGCCAGCCCATGGCAGGTTCGGAATGAAAACGCGGTGGCGGGTGAAGGTCATCTGGTCGCCGTCGATGACCGGACCCGTCGCGAAAGCCGCTTCGAGGGCAATCACGAGCCGCGCACGCAGGGCGCCGCTTCCGCCGGGCGGGCTGGGATCCAGCAGCCCGTTGTCGGCGGCATAGTAGAAGTGCTCGCCGAAAAACGATCCAGGGAAGGTCTCCGGATAGGACAGCCCCGGCGGGATCAACACGCACCAGCCGCCGGTGAGTTCCGCCTGACTCTTCAGGTCGCAGAATTCCATCGTGATGCCCGTCTTGTCCTGGAACCAGCTCGGGTAGCCGCCCACGCTGGGCGCCCTGCTGACGGGGCCCATCCGCTCGAGCGCGGCGTGGGCGGAACCTGCAGCGAACGCCAGGGCGATGGCCGCAGAAATGAGTTTGCGTTGCGGAGTCTTCATGATTTACCTCTGTTGGTTAAGTTGCTCATCGCGACCTGGAATTACTGCGGTCACACAGGTAACAGCAAGCAACGTGCCATTTCTGCCAGGCGCTCTCATGACTCCGCAAATGTGTGTTGAGAGTCTTGCTTCCGGGCGCCCCCCGTCCGAGGGAAACCTGACCCCGTGGAGGTTCCACGCAGCGCGCGGAACATGGCCGTGCCGGCGTGCGAGAAGTTTCTGAAGATCGCTTCTTGGGTGTGTGTAGTCACCCAGGTGGGTGTAGTCACCCACCTGGTCACTTGCAAGGGGTGCAGCTATGGTGTAGGAACACCGCTTGCACTTGAATCCCGGCCCCTTGCCTCCGCTTGGAAACGAAGCAGGCGGCCTCAGCCGCCTGCTCGAAATCAAGTGCCCTCGGTCGCGTATTGCCGATCAGGCCGGCACGCTGGGCAAGCCGGCGAGCGCCATCGCGAGTTCCTTCTCGTCGTACTTTTCGTCGCTCAGCTCGCCGGCAAAGTACTTGGAATAGGCCAGCATGTCGAAGTGGCCGTGGCCGCAGAGGTTGAAGAGGATCGTTTCGGCCTTGCCTTCCCGCTTGCAGCGCAGCGCCTCTTGGACCGCGCCCTTGACGGCATGATTCGCTTCGGGTGCGGGAACGATCCCCTCGTTGCGCGCGAACAGCACGCCGGCCTCGAAGCATTCGACCTGGTTGTAGGCCACGGCTTCAAGCATGCCCAGCTCCTTGAGGTGCGAGACCAGCGGTGCCATGCCGTGGTAGCGCAGGCCGCCCGCGTGGAAGCCGGGCGGCGTGAACGAACTGCCCAGCGTGTGCATCTTGCTCAGCGGCGTCATGTGCCCCGTGTCGCCAAAATCGTAGGCATACCTGCCGCGCGTGAGCGACGGGCAGGCCGCCGGCTCCACCGCCACGATGCGCGGCTTCGCGCCGCCGCGCAGGCCGTCCCCGATGAAGGGAAAGGCAATTCCCGCGAAGTTGGAGCCGCCGCCGGTGCAGCCCACGATCACATCCGGCCAGGCATCGGCCATCTTCAATTGCTCCATCGCCTCCTGGCCGATGATGGTCTGGTGCAGCAGCACGTGGTTCAGCACCGAGCCCAGCGCGTACTTGGTGTCTTCGCGCTGCACCGCGAGTTCGACGGCCTCCGAGATCGCGATTCCCAGGCTGCCGGGGTGGTTCGGGTTATTGGCCAGAACCGACCGGCCATAGACGGTCTCGTTCGAGGGCGAGGCCACGCAGCGCGCGCCATAGGTTTCCATCACGGCGCGGCGATAGGGCTTCTGGTCGTAGGACACGCGCACCTGGTAGACATCGACCTGCAGGCCGAACAGCGACCCGGCATACGACAGTGCCGTCCCCCATTGGCCGGCTCCGGTCTCGGTGACCAGGCGCTTGACTCCGGCCGCGGCGTTGTAGAAGGCCTGGGCCACGGCGGTGTTCGGCTTGTGGCTGCCGGCGGGACTCACGCCCTCGTACTTGTAGAAGATCTTGGCCGGCGTGCCCAACGCCTTCTCCAGCCGATGGGCACGGTAAAGCGGCGAAGGACGCCAGGCGCGGTAGACGTCGCGCACCGGCTCGGGAATCTCGATTTCGCGCTGCGTGCTCACCTCCTGCATGATGAGCTCCATGGGGAACAGCGGTGCCAGATCGTCCGGCCCGACCGGCTGCAGCGTGCCCGGGTGCAGCACCGCCGGGGCGGGAGTGGGCAGGTCGGCCTGAATGTTGTACCAGAACTTGGGCATCTGGCTTTCATTCAGCAGGTACTTGGTCTGAAGACTCATGATGGCTCCTCGCAGTTTTGGGTGGGAAAAGCAGTATGGAATCGCGGGCAGGCCGCATCAACCCATATTTACCCCCGCCCGGATCGCGCGGGGGGGCGCCCGCTACTGCTCCAGTGCCTCGTTCATCCCCGCCTGGGATTTCCTGCGCTCGGTGAGGTCCAGGAAGGTCCAGATCACACCGGAATCAGGGTCGTTGGGCTTCAGGCAGCTACCGCTCATTTCGACCCAGAACAGTTCGCCGTTGCGGCGCCTCAGCTGGTGCTCGCATATATAGGAGCCGGTTTCGGCCAGGGTCGCGCCGGATTTCGCGCCGAAGCGCTCCCACGATTCATGATCCGGATGCAGGTTGACGGACGATTGGCCGATCAGGACGTGCGCCGGGTAGTCCAGCATCTGCGCGAACTTCTGGTTGACCCAGACGTGGCGCCGGGCGACCGTCAGTACGATGCCCACCAGCATGCTGTTGAGGATCGCCTCGCGTTCCGAACTCGTCTTTTGCAGCTGCGCCTCCAGCTGCTTGCGCTGGGTGATGTTCATGACCACCCATACCGTGCCCTGGCTCGGGTCGTGCTGATTCACCGCCTTGCCGGACATCGACACCCAGATCGGCGTGCCGTCCGCATGCCGCATCTGCAGCTCCGTTTCGTGCACCTCGCCGCGGGCGGCGCTGGCGGCGAATCCAGCGCCGGCGCGAAGGTACTCCTCGCGCGACAAATAGAACGGCTCCATCGACGTATTCGCCCGGCCCGACATCCCGAAGATGTCGTGCATCGCCTTGTTGGCCCAGCGCAGCCGCCCTTCCGGCGTGAGGAAGGCGATGCCGACGATCGAGCTTTCCAGGATCAGCTCGCGCTCTTCGAGCATCATGCGCAGGCGGTCCTGCGATTGGCTCAGCGCCCCGACCATCGCCTGTTCGGCGGCAATCCGCGCCTGCGCCTGCTCCTTGAACCGGCGCGCGACGTTGATGCGATCGGCCAGCGCGAACGACAGCAACACCATCTCCAGCGCCGATGCAATCAGCAGCGCATTGGCGGTGATCACGTTCGACGGCAGCGCTCCCATCGTGTGCAGCGCCAGCGTCAGCACGCCCAGCAGCAGCACGGCCCAGGCCATGAAGAAATAGCGGGCGCCGGCAAACTCGCGGCGCACGCTGATCACACCGACCACGAACATGGTGACCACGCCGAGCACCGCCAGGACCATCACCATCCAGGTCGCCACCAGGTATGGCAGCGTCAGGGCCGCCACGAACGCCAGGCTCCAGCCCGCCAGCAGCAACAGCAGGAACCGGTCGATCCGCCGCATCCGCACCCCACTGGAAAGGAAGTTGCGCACGAACAGCACGCCGAAGATCGAGGCCGCGGCCATCAGGGCCGACGGTGAGAGGTTGTTCCACCAGGTCCAGCGCGGCCAGAGGAATTGCGCAGCCAGCCCCGTCAGCGCGGCCTGGGCGACCCCCAGGAAACCAACGAACGCGACGTAATACAAGTAGCCGATATCGCGCACCGCCACGAACAGCAGCAGGTTGTACAGCAGCAGGCCGATCAGCAGGCCGAAGTACAGACTCAGCGCGGCGTAAGCAGCCTGGTCGTGCTGCCACAATGCGGCCGGCCGCCACAGCGTCACCGGAGCCACCACGGTGCCTTCCGATTTCAGCCGCAGGTAGAGCACGGTTTGCGCGCCGGGGTTCAGCCGCAGCGGCAGGACATGATTGCGATGCGGCACGGCGCGGCTGGCGTAAGGCTGCAGGTCGCCGCCCAACTGCCGCTCGAAACCGCCATTGCCACGGGAGGAGTACAACTCCAGCCGGTCCAGCGGGGGGTAGGCCAGCTCCAGCATCCAGTCGTGCGGGCTCGCGGGGGAGACGTTCAGCGCGATGCGCAGCCAGATGGCCGAGCGGGTGAGGCCGAAATTGGCGCCGGGGCCACCCGGCGGCACCGGCCGGAACGCTGCCTGCGCCTGCGGCTTGACGATGTCGTCCAGCGTGAGCCGTCCGTCCTTGTCTTCCAGCCAGGTGAAGGCGCGCGACAGGACGTAGCTGTCGTCGCTGGCGATCGCGATTTCTCCCGGCGGCATGCTGGCCCCGGCCGAACCAAGCGCCAGCAGGCAGCACACGCACAACCACCAGCGCCGGCTCACGCTTGCACCAATCGCGGGCGGCCCGCTTCGACCACGAAACGGGCCAGCGTCTCGATGCCGGCGTCCTTGCGCCTGACGTCGTCGACGACACGCAAGCTGGCGATCAGCTGATTCGGAGTGAAATCGCACACGCAGTAGCCCCGGCGTTCGGACTCGGCGAAGACGAAGTGCGGATTCTCGGCCAGCAGCGCCGCGGGAACCGGCCCGCTACGTGAGGAGCGCGACGTGATGCTGGTGCCGCAGATCTCCACCCCGACGGCGGCGCTGTCGGGCCGCGCGTAATCGGCCTTCACATGGCCGACCCAGTTCTCGTGCACGTCGCCGCCCAGCACCACCGGATTGGGAACGCGGTGCCGCTGCAGCGCATCGGTCAGGCGCCGGCGCGCCGCGCCGTAGCCGTCCCATCCGTCGTTCCACTGGAACTGTCCCGCGGGGCGCCGCATGGTGCGCTGCCCGAACAGCGTCTGCTGGCCGATGATGGTCCAGCCGGCCGCACCGCCGGCAGCCAGCGCGCCATCCAGCCACTGCTCCTGCGCCGCGCCGAGCAGGCTGCGCTTCGGGTCGTTCCAGTCCGGGCACCCGGCGAGGTTCACGTCGCCCGATCCGAACCTGCCGCCCGGCGTGCAGGCCTGGCGGTCGCGGTACTGGCGGTCGTCCAGCAGGTAGAGCGATGCGAGCTGGCCGATGCGCTGCCGCGAATAGATCCGCATTTCAGCGCCGGCCGCCAGGCCCGACACGGCCCGGGTCAGCGCCGCGGTGCGCAGCGGCATATGCTCGTAGAACGCCTGATACGCGGCGGCGCGCCGTGCCGGAAAGCTCTCCGGCGTTTCGGCCGGCGCCCCCCGTCCGCTGTAACCCGGGGCGAGGCCCGCGTAATCGTTCTGCACTTCGTGGTCGTCCCAGGTGTGCAGCCAGGGACACGCCGCGTGCATGGCCTGCAAGTCGGCGTCGCTCTTGTGCAGGGCGTAGCGCCGCCGGTAGTCCTCCAGCGTGACCACCCAGCCGCCGGTGGGTATGCGCACCGGATTGGAGGCGATCGGGTACTCGTAGATGTAGTCGCCCACAAACAGCACGGCGTCCAGGTTTTCGCTGCGCATGTGGCGGTACGCGCTGTAGTAGCCGTGTTCCCAGCGCTGGCATGACGCAAGCCCAAGCCGCAGCTGTTGCACGATCGCATCCGGCGCGGGGAAGGTGCGGGTTCGGCCCGTCGGACTCACCGCATCGCCGGCGATGAAGCGGTAGAAGTACCAGCGGTCCGGCTCCAGCGCCGCAACCTCCACGTGCACCGAGTGCGCGAGCTCGAACAACGCCGGCGACTCGCCGCGCTGGACGATGCGGCTGAATTGTTCGTCGTGCGCCATTTCCCAACGCACGGCAATGTGCCGGGTGCCCAGGCTCTCGAAGGTACCCGGCGCCACCAGCCGCGTCCACAGCACCACCGAGTCGTGCGTGGGAGATCCGCTGGCGACGCCCAATGCGAACGGATTCGCCGGCAAGCGCGGCTGGCTCCAGGCGGCGCGCGGCAGCCACAAGCCGGCGGCGGCGCTGGCGGCCAGCTGCAGCAGGCGGCGGCGGTCGATCGAGCGGTCTTCAGGCATGGACCGCTTCACTATATCAACTGGCTCAGCCGGCGGCGCCGGACCAGCGGCCGCTGCCTGCCAGGAATCTCACGCGATAGAGCAGGAAACCAACGATAGCTGCATTGAGCAGGTTCCATGCGATCCCGTTCATGAAGGCCGCGCGGTACGAGCCGGTTAGGTCGAACACGGCGCCGGACATCCATCCGCCCAGCGCCATCCCGAACAGCGTGGCCATCAGCACCGTGCCGACGCGGGCCCCCGCCTCCCGCGGCGAAAAATGTTCGCGCACGATCAGGGCATAGGCCGGCACGATGCCGCCCTGGAACAGGCCGAACAGGCCCGCCACCAGGTACAGCGACACCAGCCCCTTGAAAGGCAGGAACAGCAGCAGCGCGACCCCCTGCAGCACCGATCCCAGCAAGAGGGTTCTCAGGCCGCCGATGCGATCCGAAATCCATCCCGACGCCAGCCGGCTGACGACGCCCAGCCCCAGCATCAGCGAGAGCATTTCGGCGCCGCGCGCCGCGCCGTAGCCCAGGTCGCCGCAATAGGCCACGATGTGGACCTGCGGCATGGACATCGCCACGCAGCACGAAACGGCGGCCACGCACAGCAGCGCCTGTGCCGTGCCCGGGCTCATCCCCATCGGTTGATCGGATGCCGGCGGCCGGGCGGCCCGCGCTGCCGGCGCGGCATCCGCAACCGCTGGCGGGGCCGCGTGGATCGGCGGACGGCGCCGCAGCACCAGCGCCAGCGGCAGGATCGAAACAACGCAGAACACGCCCATGCCGACGTAGGTCTGGCGCCAGCCCACGCTGTCGATGAAATGCTGCATCACGGGCGGCCAGACCGCCCCGGCGGTGTAGTTGCCGCTCATGCAAATCGCCAGCGCCATGCCGCGCCGGCGGTCGAACCATTGCGAAGTATCCGCAACCAGCGGGGCGAAGGTCGCCGAGGTTCCCAGCAGGCCGATCAACAAGCCTTGCGCGGCGCAAAACAGCCATAGGCTGGGCGCCAGGCCGGCGGCGATGAAGCCCGCGCCCAGCCCCACCGCTCCGATTCCCACCGGGACCAGCACGCCGAAGCGATCAGCCAGGCGGCCCATGAAAACGCCGCCGATACCGAAGCCGATCATGGTCAGGGTGTAGGGCAGCGAGGCATCGCCGCGCGCCACCCCGAATTCCGCCTGGATGGCCGGCAGCACCACCGTCACCGAATACATGCCGGAGCCGCCGATGGTCATCAGCAGCAGGGACACGGCCAGCCGCATCCAGGCATAAGGCGATTCGATGTCTTCTTGCGTGCCTGCGATCGTTGCCATCGCGGCTATTTGACATGAGAAAAGCCGGTCGCGCCACGGTAAGTCCTCGTGCCGGACCGGTTAAGCAGGTCCGATGAGTCGCGCGCGCTCCTCAAGCCTGCCAGACGCCGTAGCCGGCCTCGCGCAACGCGATCGCCAGCTCCACCTCCATCTCGCGCGCCGCGTCGTAAGGCATCGGGTTGTACATGGCATACAGCGCCGGCAGCAATCGCAAGCCGTAGTCGCGCACGAACGAATTGGCCTGGATGCCGGCCTTGTGCTTGTCCAGCCGCACGTCCGGATCGAGCCCGGTCATGCCCACATAGACGAAAGGCTTGCCCAATCGATAGTCCGGATTGGCCCGGCGAAAGCGCACCACGTTCCAGACCTGGTCGGCCAACTCGACGACGTAGACGTGGTAGTGGTGGCGGCGCGCCATGAGCCAATGCTAGTCCACCGAGTCAGTGGACTGGCGCTGCGCCAATGCCTCGCGCTGCCGCTGCAGGAACTGCCGCACCGCCGGGTCGCGTTCCAGACCGATCGCGCGCTCGTACGAACGGTCGGCCTGCAAGGCCTCGCCGCTGCGCGCCAACAGGCCGGCGCGAGCCGCCCAGTAGGGTTGGTAGTCGGCCAGCCGTGCGTCGCCGCCCAGGCCGTCCAGCAGCTGCAGGCCAGCTTGCGGGCCTTGCGTATGGGCAATGGCAATCGCACGGTTGATGGTGACGACAGGCGAAGCCGTCAGTGCCTGAAGCGCCTCGTAGAGCCGATCGATCGCCGCCCAGTCGGCGGTGCCGGTGCGGCGGCGCACCACGTGGGCCGACTGAACGGCGGCCTCGAGCTGGTAGCGGCCGATGCCATCGAGCGCGCTGGCGCGCCGCAACAGGGCTTCGGCTTCGGCTATGAGCCGCTCGTCCCACAGAGTCACGTCCTGCTGGTCGAGCGGAACATAGGCGCCTTCGGCATCGCGCCGGGCCCGGCGGCGCGCCTGCGCATGCAGCATGAGCGACAGCAGGCCCAGCGCCTCGGGCTCCTGCGGCAGCAGCGAGGCGACCAGGGCGCACAGCCAGATCGCTTCCTCGGCCAGGTTGCGCCGGCGCGCATCGGTGCCCGCCGCGTCCGACCAACCTTCGGCATAGGCGGCGTAGATGGCGTCGAGCACGTCGACCAGCCGACCGCGAAGCTCGGACTGGCCAGGAACGCGCAGCGGGATGCCGGCCTGGCGGATGCGGCTTTTGGCGCGCACCAGCCGCTGGCCCATCGTCGCGGGCGCCACCAGGAACGCCGACGCGATCGCGGCCGCGTCGAAGCCCAGGATGGTCTGCAGCATCAGCGGCGCGCGGATGCCCGCCTCGATCGCCGGATGCGCGCAAGCGAACATCAGCGCCAGCCGTTCGTCGGCAATCGCGTCTCCTTCCTCGCCATCGGCCAGCTCAGCCAGCAGCGCGAGGTGCTGCGCAGCGCCCTCGCGATACTGCCGCTCGCGCACCGCGTCGACCATCTTTCGCCGCGCCACCGTCAGCAGCCAGGCCTCGGGGTTGTCGGGCACGCCGCGGTCCGGCCAGCTGGCCAGGGCCGCGGCAAATGCCTCGGCCAGCGCGTCCTCGGCACCGGCCACGTCGCGCGTTCGCGCGGCCACGAAGGCCACCAGCTTGCCGTAGCTGCGGCGTGCCGCGCCTTCGGCCGCTTCCTGCGCGGACTGCGCCTGCGCCATCGACCTACATGGCCCAGATCGGGCGCACTTCCAGGGTACCGGCACTCGCGCCGGGGCAACGGGCGGCCCAGGTCAGCGCCGCGTCCAGGTCCGGTACATCGATGAGGTAATAGCCCCCTAATTGCTCCTTGGTTTCGGCGTAGGGGCCGTTCAGCACTTCGGTCTTGCCATTGGCCACGCGCACCGTCGTTGCCGACGCGGTGGGCTTCAGGCGTTCGCCTCCGATCATCACGCCGGCCTTCTTCAGCGCCTCGGTATAGGCGCCGTAGGCGGCGTGCATCTGTGCGACCTGCGTCTCGGTAGCGGATTGCATCGCGGCTTCATTGCCATAAATGAGCAGTAGGTATTGCATGTCGGACTCCTGTTGGGTTGTGGCGGAGCATCAATGCGCCGCTATGGGAATGACGGACAGGCAGCGCCTATTTCGACAGCCGGCGGAAAATTCAAACGCGAATCCGGCGCCCGCCCGCTGCCGGACAGCACTCATAAGCTTCGCGTTCGAAGAAATTGTCGCGGTACGGCCGGCGGCCGCGGACCAGTTGCGCCAGGCTCGACAGCAGATAGGCCGGGATGAAAAACGGTCCCCAGCGCTCATACTGCCGCACATGCGCCTGCTCGTGCGCCCGGCACTGAGCGAGCGTCGCGTGGTCGAGCCCGAGAATCACGTGGACGAACGTGATCGCTGAAAATCCCAACCCGCCGGGCAAGCCCGACAGCACCGCCCCGACCCTGCCTCCGCCGAACTCGAGCGCCCCATCATGGATTTGCGCACGCGCGCCCAGCAACCAGGCCACCATCCCGAACGCAAGCCCCAGCGCGGACCAAGGCGCCGCCCAGGCGTAGGCGAAAAGACGTTTTGCCAGCATGGTCATGCGTGTCCTCGTAGCGCCGGCTTCCCGGCACCGAAATGGTACGCCTCGCCCAGCGGCGCATCTCAGGCCAGCCAGGCCAGGAACTCGTCCAGGAGGCGATTGAATTCCTGGGGCTTGTCCAGGTGCGGCCAATGGCTCGTGCCGTCGATCACCTTGCGCGAAACGTCCGGCATCTGGCGGTGCAACGCCGTGGGACCGTCGCCGTGCGGCGTGTCGATGATCAGCTTCGGGCCGGAGTAGCTGCGCAGGTCGGGCAGCGGATCGTATTCGAAGATGGCACCGATCATCGCAAGCGACGCCTCGCGGCCGACACTGCGCATGCCGGTCTCCAGCAGCTCGCGCACGGAAGCTCCGGCCCCTTCGAGCAGCGAGTTCCAATAGCCGGCCATCACCTTGTCGTAGTCGGCCCGCAGCGCACTCATGATTTTCTGCGCCTGCTCGCCGGACGATTTGCCAGGCGTGCCTGCCAGGACCAGCCCGGCCAGCTTGGCGGGATGCTTGCCCGCATAGGCCGCGGCGGCTGCGCCGCCCATGCTGTGGCCCACCAGCACGAAGCGCCGCAGCTCGAGCGAGTCGGCCACGGCCGCTATGTCCTCGGCCAAGGCGGACACGCCGTAGTCGCCCGCTGGCGGCTTGTCGGAGCGGCCGTGGCCGCGCAGGTCCATCGCCAGCGCGCGGCGGCGGCGCCTGAGATGGGCCAGCTGCGCCTTCCAGTGCGCGCAGCTGCCGGCAAAGGAGTGAACCAGCAGCACCGGCAAGCCGCCCGTCCCGCCGTCGTCCACATTGAGCTGGCCGGCCGGCCCGGCGATCGTCGTCATGAGCTTGCTCCTATCGATTCCTGGGTTGATTTCAAAGCTTGGGGATATGCAGCGTCTTGCTGATCATCAAGCTGCCCGACAACACGAACAGCAGCACCAGCGGATGCAGCTGCCACGGGCCGATGGTGTAGACCCCGCCGTACAGTTCGTCGCCAAGGCGCCCCTGCGCTGCCGCGAACGCCAGCAGCGCCGTGAGCAGGACGCTGGTGGGAATCGGCGTGCCTTCGAAATACGACACCTTGCCGCTGCCGGCCGAGAGTGTCTCGGCCGTCACGTTGTAGCGGGCCAGCCGGCTCACGCCGCAGCAGACGAAGAAGATCAGCGCAGCCGCGTCCCAGCCGCCTTGCAGCCCGGCGCCAAAGCCCAGCGCGGCAGGCGCCACACCGAAGGAGATCACATCGGACAGCGAATCGAGTTCGCGTCCGAGCGGGGAATGTTCGTGCCGCGCGCGGGCGATGCGCCCATCCAGCACATCGAAGACGAAGGCGGCGGGCGCCAGCGCGGCGGCCGCATAGAAGTGGAACGGCGACTGGCCGGCCGCATAGAGCATGGCGAAGAACACCGCGCCGACGCCGCAGGCCGCGTTGCCCAGCGTGAAGAAATCGGCCACGTGAAAACCCCGCAGCATGGAAAAGTGTCGGGGCGCGGCGTGTTGCATGCGCAGTCCTTGAGGGTGCCTGAGTTCCACCTTAAGCGCGGCGGCTCGCCGGCCCCGTCGGACCCGGGCACGGGCGCATGTCGGCGCTGTCCGACGCCTGGCAGGGTAGTGATGCGATCATCACCACATGGATTCAAACGAGAGTACGGATATTCGTGGAACGGGACCCAGCGCCCGAGATGCCGCCAAGCCGCTGCGGCTGTTCATCGCGCTGTGGCCCGGCGATGCGCTGCGCCGCGCGATCGCTTCCTGGCAACTGGCCTGGACCTGGCCGCCGCGCGCGGCGCTGGTCAAGCCCGACCGGCTGCACCTCACGCTCCATTTCCTCGGCGACGTGCCGGCGAATCGCTTGCCGCGATTGGTGCAGGCGCTCTCGGCGCGGGCCGAGCCGTTCACGCTGGCGCTGGGCCAGGGCGAAGTCTGGTCCAACGGTGTGGCGCTATTGCGGCCCGAGATCACCCCGCCCGTGCTGGTGCGGCTGCACGCGGCGCTGCGCACCGAACTGGAACAGCTGCAACTGCCGGTGGAGACGCGGCCTTATCGTGCGCACGTCACGCTGGCGCGGCGCGCGCACGGCGCCATACCGCCGCCGCAAGGACCTGGCTTGCGCTGGCGCGTCGACTCGGGTTATGTACTGGTGCGCTCGCTGCCGGGCGGAGCCGGCTACGAAGTGCTGAGGCGCTTCAACTGACCGTTGCGCGCAACTGCGCCTGGGTCCAGCGCACGATGTCGGCGGCGCCCATGGCACCGGCCTGGCGCGCGACCTCACGGCCGTTCATGAACAGCGCCAGCGTGGGAATGCTGCGGATTCGATAGCGTGCGCCCAGCGACTGCGCCTGGTCGGTGTTGACTTTGGCCACCCGCACAAGCGGCTCCAGCTGGGCCGCGGCCTGCTCGAACGAAGGCGCCATCTGGCGGCATGGCCCGCACCAGGGCGCCCAGAAATCGACCAGCACCGGAATGTCGTTGCGGCCGATGTGCCGCTCGAATGCGGCTTCGTCCAGCGCCGCCGGATGCGCGGTGAACAATGCCTGATGGCAGTTGCCGCAGTCCGGGGCATTCGCCAGATCGCCTTGCCGCACCCGATTGGTCGTGTGGCAATGCGGACAGACGACGTGCAGTGCGCCGCTCATGGCAGACCTCGGGGCGTTTTCATGCATCGAAGCTGGGGCTTCGTGCCACGAATGCAAGGCCCGCGCAGGGTTCACCACCCGGTCGTCGGTTAGTTGCCGCTGCGGGACGGGGCCGGGGCGGGGGGCGCCGGCGACGTGTCGCGAGGCTGGCTGAGCGCCGCGTCGCGAATTGCGTACAGCGCTCGCAAGTCTGACGCCAGCTCGTCCGCACTGAGGTCCGGCGGCTGCGTGTCCCCGCCCGCCGAGTTGAGGTCGCCCCAGCCGCTGGGCCTGGGCATGGACTTCTTGCTGGGCGGCGCCGGGCCGTCGAATTGCCACGCCACGCTGAACAGCCATTCGCGCGCGCGCGGCTCGAACTTTTCCATTTCCTGCCAGAAGCTGTCCTGGAACGCGTGCACGTAATCCAGCAAGGCGCCTTGCCGTTCGCCGACGATGAATTGCACGTGCATGCCCGCCGTCCGGTTGCGCGTGACCACCGAAAGAATTCGGCAGTCGATCCAGTCGGACGGGATGCCGTGCTTGCGCATGGTGTCACGCAGCACCACCTGAACCAGCTCACGATGCGGCGTGTTCTTCGAACCCAGGTCCTGCGCCGTGGTTTCACTTTCGTGGAACTGCGACGACTCGGGCGGCGCCTCGGGGGCCGCCTCGCCCTTGCCGAAAAACCTGTTCAGCAGTCCCATCAGTTGCGCCGCCTGCGGACCGGGAAAGGCATGGTCACGGCGCGTCGTCCTTCAGCTGGAACAGCATCCGGGTGCCGGCGAGTTCCAGCACGTCGTGGTTCGACAGCAGCACGGCATCGGGGCCGATGTCGTCGCCATTGAGCGTGGGACGCGCGAGCCCGTCCAGATGCGCCACGTAGAAACCATCGCGCCGGTGCGACACGGCCACCACGGACACGCCCGGCTTGCCGAAAGTCGAGACCGCCTTGACCACCGGCACCTCCAGTCCCGCCGAGGATCCCGTCAGGACGCGAAAAATGGCATGCGCCGGCTTGCCGGGTGTGCCCAGGGGATCCAGCTTCATTGCGGCGGTGTGCGCAAAATCGGGCCGCTCGGACGCCGCAACGTACTTGATGCGGAAGTTGCCGATGCTGATGACTTCGCCGTCGTGCAGCAACTGGCGCTTGACCATCTTGCCGTTGATGTAGGTGCCGTTGGTGCTGTGCAGGTCCTCGATGAAAACGTCGGCCAGCCCTTGCAGGTCGAACCGGCAATGGTGGCCGCTGACCACCATGTTGTCGAACACGATGTCGTTGTCGGGGCTGCGGCCCAGCGTCGTGCGGTCCTTCTGCAGGTACACGTGCTTGATCTCGACACCTTCGACCGACGCGATGAGTTGCGGCATGTAATGACTCCGGGCTGACGCTCAGCTCGATAGTAGTGCGGCACGGACAGTTGAGCAAGACCGGTCAGGGCTTCGTTCCGTCGGCCACCCGGTGATACCGCACCTCGCGCTGCCGGACCCGGTCGATGCCGACAAACTCGTTGCGCGACGGGAACCTGAGCTCGAAAGTGGCGTACGGCACGACTGGAGCGGCCGGCTGCCGCCCGTCCATGCGGGTGTAGCGGCGCTTCAGGTTGGTACCGTCGAAGAGCCAGTCGCCGGTATGGCTGTGCTCCGCGGCGGCACTGTCCAGCTCGGTGAGCCTGGACATTTCGGTGAAGCGCCCGCCCGACTCCAGCACCAGCACGCGCCGGACCTTGACGCCCTCTTCCTCGTACTCGCGCAGCCATGTTCCCACGAGCCGCTGCTCGATTGCTTGCGGCGCTGAATCGTCGGGCGGGCTATGGCACGCAACTGCCAAGGCAGCGCCGGACACATTGAAAAGCCAGCGGCGCCGGCCGACCAATGAGCGGAGCATGGTTGTAAGAATAGCCGGTCCCCGCCGACAGACGTGCAGGTCCACAATTGAAGCGGGCCCCTTCAAAGGAGAGCAGTTCGAATGAGCAATCGACGCAATGCGCTGTTGGGTATCGGAGTCCTGTCGGGCCTTGCAGCCGGGATTCGCGCTTTGTTTGCCGGCGCGCCGGCGCAGGCCGCGCAGCCGGCGCGCGCCTACGAGGTGACGCACACCGAGGCCGAGTGGCGCAAGCTCCTGGGCAGCGAGCGCTACCACGTGCTGCGCGAAGCCGGTACCGAGCGTCCCTTCTCCAGCCCGCTCGACAAGGAAAAGCGCGCCGGCGTGTTCAACTGCGCGGGTTGCGCCCTGCCCCTTTTTTCCTCGAAGACCAAGTTCGACAGCGGCACCGGCTGGCCCAGCTTCTGGCAACCGCTGGACCGCGCCGTCGACGAGGCCACGGATTGGTCGCTGGGCATGCGGCGGGTGGAAGTGCTGTGCCACCGCTGCGGCGGCCACCTTGGCCACGTGTTCGACGACGGACCGAAGCCGACCGGCCTGCGCTATTGCATGAATGGCCTGGCATTGAATTTCATGCCGGCGTGAGGCTCAAAGTTTTTGATTTGTACGCGCACGCTTACACGAAACCGTTACGGAGCAGCTCCATGAAATCCCAACCCGCCGGCTTCATCGCCAGGTCCGCCAATTTCCTCACCAGAAACGCCTTCGTGATAGCCGTCGCCGTCGCGGCGGCCGCCGGCACCTGGATCGCCAATAGCGCAGCGGCGGAGAAAGCCGTCAAGCTGCCGCCCCCGGCGTTCGACACGCCGGCGGCAGCCCAGGGCCCGCAGACGGCGGTCTTTGCGGGCGGCTGTTTCTGGGGCGTGCAGGCGGTGTTCCAGCATACCCAGGGCGTGCTCAATGCGGTTTCCGGTTATGCCGGCGGCAAGAAGGAAACGGCCAATTACGAAGCCGTAGGCTCCGGCGCGACCGGCCACGCCGAATCGGTCCAGGTCACCTACGATCCGAAACAGATCTCGTACGGCAAGCTGCTGCAGATCTACTTCTCGGTGGCGCACGATCCGACGCAGCTCAATCGCCAGGGGCCGGACCGGGGCACGCAGTACCGCTCCGCCATCTTCTTCGCCGGCGACAGCCAGAAGCAGGTGGCCGAGCGCTATATCGCGCAGCTGGAAGCGGCGCATGCTTTCCCGGGCAAGATCGTCACGCAAGTGGCGCCGCTCGCGGCCTTCTATCCGGCCGAGGCTTATCACCAGGATTACGCGACCCTGCATCCGCAATCGCCGTACATCGCGACCTTCGACTTTCCGAAGATCGCCAACCTCAAGAGCACCATGCCCGAGGTCTATCGCGAAGCGCCGGTGCTGGTGGCGGCAGCCAAGTAGTCAGTTGGGGACAGAGCTGAAGGTCTGTCCCGCAATGAATTAGAGCTACCCCGGCAGCTGTGAGTGCCGCATGTGCAGCGCCAGGCCCAGAGCGGCCATGTGGTTGCCGTCGCGCCCCAGGATGATGTCCGACAGCGGCAGGAACTCCTCTTCCTCGAAGCGCGCGTGCATGCCGTAGGCGTGCACCAGTTCGGCCACCACGTCCACATCGACCTCGGCATACTTGCCCTTGACCGTGGCGTTGAGCGCGGGCTCCACCCGCTTCCACAGCGCTTCGAGCGTGCGATGCTCGCTGGTCAGCCGCGCCACGATGTCCTGCACGCGATCGCGTTCGGCGCCGGGATGCGCGCTGCGCAGCACCGCCGGGAACAGTTCGGCCTCTTCCTCGGCGTGGTGCTCGAAGATGCCGTGCTGGAACATCGCCAGGGTGCTTGCTGCCACGCTGCGCGCCTGCGCCGCGGCCTCCACCAGCGCCGGCAGGCTGGCCAGCGCATCCAGCTGCGACAGGATGCCGGCATGGCATTGCGAGAAGAGGTTCAACGGCGTTTCGTGGTCCGGAGTACGCTGTTCGACAGGGTTGTCGGTCATCTTGACTACCTCGGTTTTGATGCGGGGCAGTCGACTGCCCGCTTGATTCAATGTAGTGGTCCGCTGCGCCCGATAGCTTGACGCACGTCAAGGACAGAGGCGCCATTGGCGGAGCGCAATAATGAAGGCTCAACATCACTGAAGAGGCTCTCATGTTCAAGCACATCCTGCTCGGCACGGACGGCTCGGCGGCATCGGAACACGCGGCGGCCCTGGCCGTGGGTCTGGCGCGCACGCACGGCGCGAAACTGACGGCTTTGTACGTGGTCGATCCCTATCCCTACATGGGCATCGGCGAAACCAATCCGATGGGCTTCCAGGCCTACATGGCGGCGGCCCAGCAGCATGCCGCACAGGCCCATGCGAAGGTGGCGCAGTTGTGCGGCGAGGCGCAGCCGCCGGTTGCCGTGGAAGCCAGGCTGGCCGAGAACGTGACTGCGTCCAACGGCATCGTGGAGATGGCGGAGCAGGAGCGCGCCGACCTCGTCGTCGTCGGCTCGCACGGCCGCACCGGCGTCGCCCGGCTGGTGCTGGGCAGCGTCGCCGCCAAGGTGGTCGCGCAGTGCCGCGTACCGGTGCTGGTCGCGCGCTGACGCGCCCACAGTTTTCGCATCCTGGGAGAACGCAATCATGGATGACACTGTTGCTCCAGCCAAGCCGCGCAGCTTGGGAATACGCGCGCTGCTCATGCTGCTCATGCTGATCGCTTTCGAGTTGACGAAATGGGTGCTGCTGGGCGTGGCCGTCCTGCAGCTTGTGCTCTCGGTTGCAACCGATTCGGCCAACGACCGCTTGCGCAGCTTCGGCGGCGCGCTGGGCCGCTATCTCGGGCAGATCGCGGACTTCGTCAGCTTCCGCACCGAAGACCTGCCGTTCCCTTTCAGCGACTGGCCGTCGCAACCACCAGCGGCCTGAGCATCCAGAGCCCTAGGGCGGGCCCGAGCGCGAGCCACGGCAGCACCCCAGCCAGGGGCCACGCCTGCACCGCCCGCACGAACAGCTCGATGCTCACCACCGAGATCGCGAAGCCGATGCAGTTGGTGAACGTGAGCACGCTGCCGACCACGGCGGCCGGCGCATTCTGCGCCGTGAGCGTCGAGAACTGCGGCGAATCGCCCACCACGGTCGCGCCCCACAGCAGCACCCATGCCATGAACAGCGGCAACGGCGCCGCCAGTAGCAGCGGCGCGGCCAGGCAGCACGCGGCGCTGGTTGCCAACTGCAGCTGGGCGACTCGGGCGCTGCCGAAGCGCCGCACCAACAGGCCACCAACAACGCAGCCCGCGAAGCCGGCTGCAATCGCCCAGAATGCGGCCGCGCTGACGGCGGTGCCGGCCAGCCGCGTCAGCACGATCAGTGGCACCAGCACGTAGAACGCGTACAGCTCCCACATGTGGCCGAAGTAGCCGAAGGTCGACGCGCGCAGCCGCCGGTCGGACCAGATCAGGGCCAAAGCCTTTGGCGTAATGCGGGCGCCGCGCGGCGCGTCCGGATTGACGGGCACGAGCAAGGCCGTGGCCAAGCCACCCAATGCCGCCAGCAACGACACGCCGATCACGACGGCTTGCCACGGCCGGTAGCCTGCGATGGTGAACGCGAGCGCGCCGGAGTCGCCCGCCAGCGCGCGCAGGCCGTGCGGCAATGCGGTACCGAGCACGAGCGCGCCGATCAGCACGCCCATCACGGCGCCCAGGCGCTCGCGGTACCAGCTCGCCGCGAGCTTCATCCCGACCGGATAGATCCCGGCCAGCAGAAAGCCGACGCCGAAGCGCAAGGCGACCAGCAGCGGCAACCGGCCGTCTGCCAGCAGCGTGCCCGCGTTGAGCAGCGCGCCGAGAACCGAACACACCAGGAACACACGCGACGGCAAAAACCGGTCGGCCAGCATCAGCAGCGCGAACACCAGCGTTCCAGTGACGAAGCCCAGCTGCACGGCCGAGGTGAGCATCCCGACCGATGCCGCCGGCAACCCCCAGGCCTGCTGGAGATCGGGCATGACGGCATTGACCGCGAACCACAGCGAGGTACCCGCGAACTGCGACAGCACGATCACCGGGAGGATTCGGCGCGGAACGGCTATGCTCATCGACGCAGCATATAAGAACCCAAGTGAGAACGATGATTCCCTTTTCCGTCCTCGACCTGTCGCCCATCACCGAAGGCAGCACGGCCGCGCAGTCGTTTCGCAACACGCTCGACCTGGCGCGGCATGCGGAGCGCTGGGGTTTCAATCGCTATTGGCTGGCCGAACACCACGGCATGCCCGGCATCGCCAGCGCGGCGACGGCGGTGCTGATCGGACACGTGGCCGGCGGCACCCGCACGATTCGCGTCGGCGCCGGCGGCATCATGCTGCCCAACCATTCGCCGCTGGTGATCGCCGAGCAGTTCGGCACGCTCGAGTCGCTCTATCCTGGCCGGATCGATCTCGGATTGGGACGGGCCCCGGGCTCCGATGCCGCGACCGCCCGCGCGTTGCGGCGCAACCTGCTGTCGGAGGCCGAAGAGTTCCCGCGTGACGTCGTCGAACTGATGGATCTCATGTCGGAGCAGCCGCAGCAGCGCATCCGGGCCGTGCCCGGTACCGGCCTGAAGGTGCCGGTCTGGATCCTGGGCTCCAGCCTGTTCGGCGCGCAGCTCGCTGCGATGCTGGGCTTGCCATATGCCTTCGCCTCGCACTTCGCGCCGGCCCAGCTGATGCAGGCGATCGAGCTCTATCGCGACACCTTCAAGCCCTCGGCGCAGCTGGCGCAACCCTATGTGATGCTGGGCTTCAACGTGTTCGCAGCCGACACCGACGAAGAAGCGCAGGTTCGCGCCACTTCCATGCAGCAGGCCTTCGTCAACCTGCGCAGCGGCCGCCCGACCCGGCTGCCGCCGCCGCTGCCCGGCTACCGCGACAAGGCGGGGCCGGCCGAGCGCGCCTTGCTGGACAGCGTGCTGTCGTGCGCCAGCATCGGCTCGCCCGAGACGGTGCGGCGCGGCCTGCAGGACTTCATCGACCGTACCGGCGCCGACGAGCTGATGATCACATCGCAGATGTTCGACCACGGCGCGCGGCTGCGCTCGTACGAGATAGCAGCCCAGGTGCGCGACGAGCTGGCCCCGCGGACCTGACTCGGCCCGCGTCATGGACAGCGCCGAACAGCCGATAGTCACCGCTGCGCCCGAGCGGCGCACCGCGTGGATCATGCTGCTCGCGCTGGGCGCCGCCTTCTCGCTCAGCCAGGCCTACCGCACCGTCGGCGCGATGATGGCCAACCAGTTGCAGCGCGACTTCGCCCTGTCGGCCCAGCAGCTGGGCCTGTTCGCGGGCATCTTCCACTTCAGTTTCGGCGGCCTGCAACTGGTGATGGGCATCGGCATCGACTTCCAGGGCGTGCGGCGCACGATCCTCGCGGCCTTCCCGCTGACCATCGCCGGCGCGCTGCTCTCGGCGCTCGCGCCGAACTACGCGCTGGTGGTGCTGGGACAAGCGCTGATCGGCGTCGGCTGCGCGCCGGCGTTCCTGGTATGCACCGTCTTCATCGCGCAGCGTTTTCCGCCGTCGCAGTTCGCTTCCGTGTCGGGCCTCATGATGGGCCTGGGCGGCCTGGGCATGCTGCTGACCGGCACACCGCTCGCGTGGATCGTGGATGTCAGCTCGTGGCGCACCGCTTTCCTGGTGCTGGCGGCCGGCTCGGCGCTCGCGTGGCTGGCCGTGTTCGCGCTGGTCCATGAGGACGGGCGCTCGCGCGCAGCCCAGGACGAAAGCGTGCTCGCGGCAGTGCGGCAGTTCATCGCCCTGTTCGCGATGCCCCAGACGCTGGGCATCGTGGCGCTCGGCGCCGTGACCTATGCCTCCTTCATCACGCTGCGCGGCCTGTGGCTGGGGCCCCTGCTGATCGACCGCTACGGTTTCTCGCTGCTGCAAAGCGGCAACATCGCGCTAGCGGTGTCGATCGTGTCGTTGCTGGGCCCGCCCGTGTTCGGCCGGCTCGACCCGAAGCCATCGAAGCGGCGACGCTGGATACTGGGATTCACTTTCGCGATGGCCGCCATGTTCGCGCTGCTGGCGGTGACGCACGGCCGGCTTGCGGGCGTGGCCGCATCGCTCGTGATCGGGTTCCTCACCGGCTTCATCGTCTGGCAGTACGCGGACGTGCGGCGTGCCTACCCGGAAGCGCTCACCGGCCGCGCGCTGGCCGTGTTCACCATGGCCATGTTCCTTGGCATCGCGCTGATGCAATGGATCACCGGCGTCGTGGCCTCGCTGGCCCATGCGCGGCAGGCCGACGCGTTCACGGCCGTGCTGCTCGCAATTGCCGCGATGCTGGCAGCCGGTGCCCTGGGATTCGCATTGCTGCCGGCGCCTCGGCCGGCGGGCGGGCGGGCGTGACGCGCGTGGACACAGCTCCGAGTGCCTGGCGCGTGGTCGTGGCCGGCATCGTGTCGCTGGCGGTGGCCATGGGCATCGGCCGTTTCGCATTCACGCCGCTGTTGCCGATGATGCTCGCCGATGGCGTGGTCGACCTGCCCACCGCAAGCTGGCTCGCCAGTGCCAATTACCTGGGCTACCTGCTGGGCGCGCTGCTTTGCACCTTCCAGCCCTGGCTGTGGCGCCAGGCGGGAATCGCGACCCCGCTCAATGCACCCGCATTCGTGCGTGGCGGGCTGGCCGCGACCGCCGTGCTCACGCTCGGGATGGCGCTGCAATGGCCGGCCGCGTGGCCTGCGCTGCGCTTGGCCGCCGGCGTGGCCAGCGCGTTCGTGTTCGTCTACACCTCGGCCTGGTGCCTGGGGCAGCTGTCACGCCTGGGACTGGCCGCGATGGGCGCGCTGATCTACGCGGGCCCGGGCGGCGGCATCGTGTTGGGCGGACTGGCCGCGACCATCATGGTGCCGATGGGCTGGTCGGCGGCGCTGGGCTGGTTGATCTTCGGCGTGCTGGCCGCGCTGCTCACCGCGGCGGTGTGGAGTGCCTTCGCCACTCGCGGCGAGAGCGCACTAGCAGCGCCGGTGGTGGGCCCCACCGTTGCCCCCCAGCAGGGCCCGGCCCATGGCGGGGCCGAGGTGACGCTGCTCGCGCTGGCCTACGGACTGGCCGGCTTCGGCTACATCATCACCGCCACCTTCCTGCCCGTGATCGCGCGGCAATCGCTGTCCGGGTCGCCCTGGCTCGACATGTTCTGGCCGATCCTCGGCGCCGGCACCATCGTGGGCGTGCTGATCGCGTCGCGCATCCGCGGCGCCGGTGACCTGCGGCTACGCCTGGCGGTGTGCTACCTGGTCCAGGCGCTGGGCATAGCCGCCAGCCTGTGGAGCCCGACTTTGGCCGGCTTCGCGATCGGTAGCCTGCTGCTCGGCCTGCCGTTCACCGCGATCACTTTCTTTGCGCTGCAGGAGGCGCGGCGCCTGCGTCCGGCCGCGCCCGCGGGGCTCATGGGCCTGATCACGGCGATGTACGGAGTCGGCCAGATCGTCGGCCCGCCCCTGGCCGCTGCGCTGCTGGCGCGCAGCCGGCACCCGGCCGAAGGTTTCGCGCTTTCGCTGCAAATCGCGGCCGGCGGGCTGGTGCTGGGCGCGCTCATCTACTTCGCGATGGCGCGCATCTATCCCTGCGCTCCTGCACGACAGGGCAACTGATCTGCGCGAGCAATCGCGTGGCCGCATCGCCTGCACGGAATCCGGAGCCATCGTATGCTGCGTCTTTCCAGGCAGAACAAGCTGCTTTTTCAGGGAGCACGACCATGCCGCAACGCCTGACCGCGCAGGACTTCGACCAGGAACTGCTGATCCTCTTCGACGCCTATGTTCACGGCAACCTGGACCGGCGCGGCTTCCTGCGTCAGGCGCAGAAGTTCGCCAAGGCCGGAGTCACCGCGGCGGGACTGCTGGCCGCGCTCAGCCCCGACTTCGCGGCCGGCCAGCAGGTGCGCCCCGATGATCCGAGGCTCAAGACCGAACGCCCGAGCTGCCCGTCGCCGGCCGGCAACGGCACCGTCAAGGGCTACCTCGCGCGGCCTGCCAGTGCCGGCGCGAACAAGCTGCCGGCGGTGGTGGTGATCCACGAGAACCGCGGCCTCAATCCGCACATCGAGGACATCGCGCGGCGGCTGGCGCTGGACGGATTCATGGCCTTCGCCCCCGATGCGCTGACGCCGCTGGGCGGCTACCCCGGCGACGAAGACAAGGCCCGCGAATTGTTCGGCCGGCTCGACCAGGCCAAGACCCTCGAGGACCTGGTCGCCGCGGCGCTCTGGCTGAAAGCGCGACCGGATGGAACCGGCAAGCTGGGCGCCGTAGGTTTTTGTTATGGCGGCGGAATCGTGCACCGGCTGGCGCTGCGCATCCCCGACCTGAACGCGGCCGTGCCCTTCTACGGCAACACGCCTGCCCCGGAAGAAGCGGCCAAGGTCAAGGCCCCGCTTCTGATCCAGCAGGCCGACGTCGACGAACGCATCAACGCCGCCTGGCCGGCCTATGAGGCCGCGCTCAAGGCCGCCGGCGTGAAGTACACGGCGTACCGCTACCCCGGCACGCAGCACGGCTTCAACAACGACACCACGCCGCGCTACGACGCTGCCGCCGCAAAGCTCGCGTGGGAGCGCACGATCGCCTTCTTCAAGGCCAACCTGGGCGCGCCGGCCGCGGCGACCGCAGCCCGCGCAGCGCCCACGGTGCGAATGCGCGGGGTTCTGCAGTCGGTCACACCGGACAGCGTCACCCTGAAAACGCGTGGCGGCGAAGTGGTGCAAGTAGCAGTGCCGGCCAATTTGGCAGTCAACGAGGTCTATCCGATCGAGCTGGCCGATATCAAGGAGGGCAGCTTTGTCGGCGTGGGCGGTATGCCGCAGGCCGACGGCTCGCAGCTCGCCTTCCTGGTCACGGTTTTTCCCGAGTCGGCGCGCGGCACCAACGAAGGCCATTACCCGTTCGAGGCGGTGCCGCAAAGCACGATGACCAACGCGACCGTGGTCGGTGTGGCGTCCGCGCCCGAGGGACGGCGGCTGCAGCTCAGGTACAAGGATGGCGAGCAAACGATCATCGTGCCGCCCGGTGCGGCGATCGTGTCTTTCAAGCCGGCCGATCGCAGCTTGCTGGTGGCCGGCGCGAGCGCGTCCCTGTCCGCCCGCGAGATCGACGGCAAGCCGACGGCCGTGCGCATCAGTGCCGGGCGCAACGGCTTCCAGTTGCCCAACTAGCGCAGCATGTGAAAGTTCAGCAGCCGTGTGCGGTCCTAGATCCGGATCTCGTACATGGCGTCTCCCATGTAGCGATTCGGCCCGAAGGCCGCTGCGACCGCAGCCGTTTCGGCGGCCTGCCACTGGTCGAACACCGCTCGTTCCGCATCCGTGAGGCTGTCCGGATCGGGAGTGTCACCATGGCTGCCGACGATGCGCAAGTAGGCCCGGTACACCGGCACCACCAGGCTCGCATCGCCCAGTGTTTCCTCCAGCGCCCGCCGAAAGCGCTGTTCGGCCTGGCGGCGCTCGGCCTCGGTGACATCGGCTTCGTAGAGGATGACGGAGTAGGTCATACGAGATAAACGAAGCGATTATGACCAGCGCCGCCAGTTCGGTAAGCCAGCCGGGTTATCCTCGCGCCACTCCGAATGAACACCCGCCACGCCACCCCCGACAAGGAGCAGATCGCGCTGCTGGAGCCGTTCGAGCGGCTGGGGCTGGACCGCATCCAGCTGGTGGCGACGGCGCTGCAGGCGCGCAGCGCGCTTACGGAGCTCGCGATGGCGCGCGCCTGGGGCTTCGACACGGAGTCGAAACCGACCTTTTTCAAGGACCAGGTTTCGGAAGGCCCGCACATCGTGCAGCTGGCCACCGCTCACAAGGCGTGGGTGTTCCAGCTGCACGACCTCGAGTGCCGCAAGATCGTCGCGGACCTGCTGGCCTTGCCCGGCGTCGTGAAAGCAGGCTTTGGCCTCGGCGATGACCGCAAGCGCATTGCCAGCAAGTTCGGCGTGGATCCCGTGGGCGTGCTGGAGCTCAACACCGTGTTCCGCGAGCGCGGCTATCGCAAGGACATGGGCGTCAAAGGCGCGGTGGCTGTCCTCTTCAACCGGCGCTTCATCAAGTCGCGCAAGGCGACCACTTCGAACTGGGCCAACCCGCGCCTGACCGAGGCGCAGCTGATT
>DATNBX010000131.1:0-5656 GCA_035571795.1 Ramlibacter sp. | reverse complement strand
CTCGATCATGAAGATCCGCGGCTCCGAACTGCAGCAGGCCATCGCCGAGGCGACGATCGACTGGCTGGGGCCGCGCGCCGCTGTGTACGACGCCGCGCAACTGCATGGCGATGCGCCGCGCAGCCACGTGGCGCCCGCTCTCGCGCCCGGCATGGTGCGCGAGTACCTGCACGGACGCGCGGCCACCATCTACGGCGGCTCCAATGAAATCCAGCGCAACATCATCGCCAAAGTGGAGCTCGGCCTGTGAAGCGCGACGCCTACCCTGATGACACCGACGCCGCGCTGGCCGACGCTGCGCTGCGGTACAGCCGGCAACGTTATGCCTTCGACGCCCGCCAGCGCCTCGCGCCGGACCAACGGCGTTTCGATGACCAGGCCTGGCAGGAGATCGCGGAGATGGGATGGCTGTCGGTCGCCACAAGCGAAGAGGACGGCGGACTCGGCGTTCGCGCCGGCTCGATCGCGCTGCTGGCCCAGGCTGCCGGGGCGGCCGGCATCAACGAGCCGCTAGCCTCCACCGGCTTCATCGCCGCGGACGTGCTGAGGCTGCACGCGACCGCGCGGCAGCGCGCCGGGTGGCTGCCGCGCCTGCTGGCGGGCAGGCTGCGGATTGCCTGCGCGTTTGCCGCGGACGGCGGCAGCCTCAGTCGCGACGGCAAGCGCCTGCACGGTCATTGCGAGGTCGTCCTCGACGCCGACCTGGCAGATCTGCTGCTGCTGGAAGTTGGCAGCGGCGCCGACGCCCGCTGGCATGCCGTGCTGCCCGATGCCGCAGGACTGAGGCGCACCGTGTACCCGCTGATGGACGGGCGCGGCGCCGCCACGCTGGACCTCGACGGCTGCACCGCCGAACCCCTGGCGGACTCGAATGACGAACACAGCCGCCTGGTCGCGGCGCTGGCCACCGCGGCCGACGCGCTGGGCGCGATGGAAACCGCGTTTGCCCTGACCCTCGAATACATCAAGGCCCGCAAGCAATTTGGGGTGACGATCGGCAGCCACCAGGTCGTTGCCCACCGCGCGGTGGACATGTTCATCCGCCTGGAGGAATGCCGGGCGGTGGTGGCGCGCGCGGCCCAGGCGCTGGAAAGCGATCCCAAGGCAAGAGCCTATGAGATACACGCGGCCAAAGCCTTCGTCGGCCCCCAGGCGCGGCTGCTGGCGCAGGAAGCGGTGCAATTGCACGGCGGGATCGGCATCACCGAGGAGTACGCCGTCAGCCACTGCCTGCGGCGGTCGATAGTGGATGGGCAACTCTTTGGTGGGGTGCGATCGCACCTGCAACAGTTTGCGTGCAGCCTTAAAGGGAGATAGGAATGGAAGGACCGCTGTTCGCGCAATCCGAGCGCTCAAGCATGTGGATGAACCGCGTCCGCGAGTTCATGGAGCAACACATCTATCCGGCGATTCCCCTGTACCGGGAACAATCCGCGCGCATCGATCGCTGGACCGAGATCCCCCCGGTGTTCGAAGAGCTGAAGGTCAAGGCGCGCGCCGCGGGCCTGTGGAACATGTTCATGCCCCCGTCGGAACATGACGACGAATACTTCAGGAGCGTCGGTCTCACCAATGTCGAATACGCGCCCATCGCGGAGATGATGGGGCGCGTTTCATTCGCGTCGGAAGTGTTCAATTGCATGGCGCCCGACACGGGCAACATGGAGGTCCTGCACCGATACGGAACGGCCGAGCAGAAGCGCCGCTTCATGGTGCCACTGGCCAATGGCGAGACACGGTCCGCCTTCCTCATGACGGAGCCCGCCGTCGCCTCTTCCGACGCCCGCAATATCCAGACGGAGATTCGCCGCGAGGGTGACGATTACGTGATCAACGGCCGGAAGTGGTGGTCCTCGGGCGCCGGTCACCCGCATTGCGCGTTCTACATCGTCATGGGCAAGACCGACCCGCAGGCCGAGTCGCACCGGCAGCAGTCCATGATCATCGTGCCGGCGGGAGCCCCGGGGGTGAGGCTCGTGCGGCATCTCAAAGTGTTCGGCTACGATCACGCCCCGCACGGGCACTTCGAAGTCGAACTCAGGAACGTGCGGGTCCCCGTGGACCATCTGCTGCTCGGTGAGGGGCGGGGTTTCGAGATCGCCCAGGGACGGCTGGGTCCCGGGCGAATCCACCATGCGATGCGCACCATCGCCACGGCCGAGGTGGCGCTGGAAAAGATGTGTGTGCGGTTGATGGGGCGGACGGCCTTCGGCAAGACCATCTCCGAGCACTCGCTGTGGGAGGAGCGCATTGCCAATGCCCGCATCGAAATCGACATGGTTCGGCTGCTGTGCCTGAAGGCGGCCCACATGATGGACACGGTGGGCAACAAGGCCGCGCGCGCCGAGATCGCCATGATCAAGGTGGCGGCCCCTCGCGCCGCGCAACGGGTCGTCGACATGGCGATCCAGGCGCACGGGGGCGGTGGTGTCTGCCAGGACTTCGGCTTGGCGGAGCTGTATGCGAATACGCGCATCGTCCGACTGACGGACGGGCCGGATGAAGTCCATTGCCGGCAGATCGCGCGGCTCGAGCTGAAGAAATACAAGGACTGGAAATACTCGGATATCCGGGGGTTTGTGTGAGGCCGTCAGTGCCTGTTCGAGGGCCGGCAGAAACATGAGAAACGCCGAGACAAGCCTTGCGGGCAATACCCCGACCGAGTCGGCAAGGACCGAACCGGGCGGAGCCGCCAGGAACTACATCGGAACGACCGGCGAGGCGCGGCCGGGGCAAGGCCTGGACCAGCGCCGCCTGGCGGGCTACCTGCACGACATGATCCCGGGCTATCGCGGGCCGCTCAGCATCCTGCAGTTCGAGGGAGGTCAGTCCAACCCGACCTATCTGCTGGCAACTCCGGAGGCGAAGTATGTGCTTCGCCGAAAGCCCGCCGGCGGGTTGCTGAAATCCGCGCATGCCATTGACCGCGAGTTTCGGGTGATCAAGGCGCTCGGACGGGTGCCAGGGTTTCCGGTCCCCGAGGCGTTGGCGCTGTGCGAAGACGAAGGCGTCATTGGAAGCATGTTCTACGTGATGCGGCATGTGCCGGGTCGGATCTTCTGGAACTGTCGCATGCCGGATCTTCGCCCCGAAGAGCGCGCTGCACTGTACGACTCGGCGAATGAGGTGCTGGCGCGCCTGCACACCGTCGATTTCGCGGCCCTTGGCCTGGAGAGTTTCGGGCGGCCTGGAAACTACCTTCTCCGCCAGATCTCGCGATGGTCGAAGCAATACGAAGCCACCAAGACCGAGGAGATCCCTGAGTTCGAGAAGTTGATCGCGTGGCTGCCAGCGGCCGCTCCGCCGGAGGACGGCCTGAGTACGCTGATTCACGGCGACTACTCGTTCCACAACATGATCGTGCATCCAAAGGAGCCCAGGGTGGTCGCCCTCTTGGATTGGGAACTCTCGACGATCGGGCACCCCTTCGCGGATCTGACGTACCACCTCATGGAATGGTATCGCCCGACCGGACTGGACACGCGTGGAACGCTCCGCGGCGCCGATATGCCCGCTCTGGGAATACCGACGCTCAAGGAGTACGTCGCCCGTTATTGCGAGCGCACGGGCTTCAGGTTCAGTGGCAACCTGGGCTTTTACCGCGCATTCAATCTGTTCCGGGTCGCCGCCATCCTGCACGGCATCGCCGGTCGCATCAACGAAGGAACCGCGACCTCCAGCCATGCCGCCGAAATTGTTCCGCTGATCCGTCCATTGGCTCGTGCCGCCTGGGCGGAAGCTTGTGAGGCGGGCGCTCAATGAACCTCCAGCCGGCTAGCCAGTGATGGACGGACTCCTCAGCTTTCGAGACGTCAGCCTGCGCTTTGGCGGCGTGATTGCGCTGGACGCCGTGTCGTTCAGTGTGTTGCCTCGCGCGATTTGCGGTCTGATCGGGCCGAACGGAGCGGGAAAGACATCACTGCTGAATTGCCTCTGCCGTCTCTACCCATGCAGCGGCAACATCGAGTTTGGTGGCCGCTCGATCCTGGAAGAGCCCAGTCATCGTATCGCGGCGCTCGGCATCGCGCGCACGTTTCAGAACGTCGCGCTCTTCGATGCGATGAGCGTGCTGGACAATGTCATGCTCGGTGGCCATTGCCACGGCCACAGCGGCACGCTGGCGAATCTGACCCGGTGGACCAGCGCCCTGCGCGAGGAGCATGCAATCCGGCAGCGCGCCGATGAAATGATCGCGCTGCTGCAACTCGATCAGGTCGCGCAGGTCCCGGCCGGCGAGCTGACCTTCGGCATGCGAAAGCGGGTCGAGCTGGCACGCGCCCTGGCGGTCGGCCCCCGGCTTCTGCTGCTGGACGAACCGGCGGCCGGCCTGAATCACGAGGAAGTCGAAACGTTGCGACTGCTGATACAAGGCATCCGCGACCGTTTCAAGCTCACCGTCCTGCTGATCGAGCACCACATGAATCTTGTGATGCGCGTCTCGGACCAGGTCGTTGCATTGGATTTCGGGCGCAAGATCGCCGACGGCAGCCCCCAATCGGTGCAGGAGCACCCTGAGGTCGTGCGTGCCTATCTGGGACACGCGTCATGAACGCGCCATTGCTCCAGGTCACGAACCTGCACGCGGGATACGGGCGCGTGGAAGTGCTGTTCGGAATCGACTTCAGCGTCACCGAGGGGGGCATTACTGCGATCCTGGGCGCCAACGGAGCGGGCAAGACGACAACGCTGCGTGCGATCAGTGCTCTGATCAGGGCGAACGGAAACATTCTGTTCCAGGGCGAGAGGATCGACGGTAAGTCCACCGAGGCAATTGCTGCTCGCAAGATTGCCCATGTGCCCGACGGACGAGGCACGCTCGCGCGCCTCTCGGTCGAGGAAAACCTGAGCGTTGGCGGGTATACCTTGCAGCGATCGGAGCTGAACGCGAGCTTCGAACGGGTGTTCCGCTATTTCCCGAAACTGAAGGACAGGCAAGGGCAGCAGGCGGGGACGCTGTCAGGCGGCGAGCAGCAGATGCTGGCCATCGGCCGCGCGCTGATGCTCCAGCCCAGACTGCTGCTGATGGACGAGCCTTCGTTCGGCCTGGCGCCGCGTGTCGTGGACGAACTGTTCGACATCATGCGCAGCATCAACCGGGAGCAGCGGGTCAGCATCCTGCTTGTTGAACAGAACGCGCAGCAGGCGCTTGCAGTGGCCGACCACGCATTCCTGCTGGAGACGGGGCGCGTCGTGATCTCTGGGCCAGCCGACGCGCTTCTCAAGGACGAGGCCGTGCGCCGCTCCTATCTCGGGTACTGAGCCATGGAACAGTTTCTGCACCAATTCTTCGCCGGCCTGGCTACAGGCGGGATCTACGCCTCCATCGCGCTGGCGCTGGTCATGATTTACCGCGCCACGCACCACATCAACTTTGCCCAGGGCGAGATGGCCACGTTATCGACCTACGCAGCCCTGACCCTGATCAACATCGGCCTGCCGTACTGGATCGCTTTCGCCGTCACCGTGATCGCCAGTTTCGTGATCGGCGTGGCAATCGAGCGGCTGATCATTCGCCGCATGGAAAAAGCGCCGCCGATGGCGTCCATCATCGTCATGCTCGGTCTGCTGATCCTGATCAATTCGATGGTGGCTCTGATCTACGGCGGCAACGTGACGACCTTCCCCAGTCCGTTCCCGAGCAGACCACCCGGCGGCA
>DATNBX010000130.1:0-8380 GCA_035571795.1 Ramlibacter sp. | reverse complement strand
GTGATCTTGCGCCTGAAGGCGTACCTGCCGGTGACGGCCAGGCCCTTGAACAGCTCGATCAGCATGAAGCTGGACAGGAAGTCCTTCAGCGAGAACGCCGACGGGCGGGTGGGTGCGTATGCTTGGGTAGTCATGTCGGGGTACTTCTACGAGCTACTTCCAGATGTTGTACGGGGTCTGCATCCACAGGCCCACCACCACCAGCCAGACCAGCGTGACCGGGATGAAGATCTTCCAGCCCAGGCGCATGATCTGGTCATAGCGGAAGCGCGGGAACGAGGCGCGCACCCACAGGAACATGGTGCAGAGGATGAAGGTCTTGATGCCCAGCCAGATCCAGCCCGGGATGAAGCTGAGGAATTCGAACGGAGGCAGCCAGCCGCCGAAGAACATGGTCGCGGCCAGGATCGAAACCAGCCACATGTTGGCGTATTCGGCCAGGAAGAACAGGCCGAAGCTCATGCCCGAGTACTCGATCATGTGGCCCGCGACGATTTCCGATTCGCCCTCGACCACGTCGAACGGATGGCGGTTGCATTCGGCCAGGCCGGAGATGAAGTAGACGAAGCAAATCGGCAGCAGCGGCAGCCAGTTCCAGGACAGCAGGTTCAGTCCCATGTTGACGCCGATGCCTTTGGCCTGGCTCATGACGATGTCGGTCATGTTCATGCTGCCGGCCACCATGAGCACGACCACCAGGCAGAAACCCATCGCGATTTCGTAGCTCACCATCTGGGCCGAGGCGCGCAGCGCGCCCAGGAACGCGTACTTCGAGTTGGACGCCCACCCGGCGATGATCACGCCATAGACTTCCATCGAGGTGATCGCCATCAGCAGCAGCAGGCCGGCATTGACGTTGGCCACGGCGATTTCGGGACCGAAGGGGATCACGACCCAGGCGACCAGTGCCGGCATGATGGTCATGATCGGGCCCAGGTAGAACAGGCCCTTGGCCGACATCGTCGGCAGGATGATTTCCTTGGTCATCAGCTTCACCGCGTCCGCGATGGGCTGCAGCAGACCGGAGGGGCCGATGCGGTTGGGGCCGATGCGAATCTGCGTGAAGCTGATCGCCTTGCGCTCCCACAGCGTGAGATAGGCGACGGCGCCCATCAGCGGTGCCACCAGCACGATGATCTTGATCAGCGCCCAGGCGGTGGGCCAGGCGGCCCCGGTCCACCAGCCGGCACTGATCAGGCCATTACCGAAACCGTAGATCAGGTCGATCATGATTAGAGGGCTCCCACACTTTCTGGCTCTTCGTCGACCCCGGATGAGGCCCTTGCGCTCGCAGCGGCCGCGCCGCCTGCACCTTGCGCGCGTGCGCCACGGGCATCCGCCGTCAGCTGCAGCGACGGCGCGCGGCGAACGATGCTGTCGAGCTGGTAGATCGAGGCGGTCACCGGCTTGCCGGCAGCTGCCGACGGCTCCGCGGCCGCCGATGTCGCGTTGGACAATTTGCCGCCTTGCACGTGCGTGGCCTGGGCGTCCTGCGCCCCGCGAGCCGCCACCAGGACTTCCTGTGCCGTCTCGAAGTTGAAGCCCGGCAGGCCCAGCAGGTTGGCGATGACGCGCAGCACCTTCCAGGCCGGCCGCGTCTCGCCCAGTGGCTTGACGACGGCGTGGAAGCTTTGCACGCGCCCTTCCGCATTGACGAAAGTACCCGGCGTCTCGGTGAACGGCGCGATCGGCAGCAGCACGTCGCTGAATTCCATGTTCGCCTTGAACGGGCTGAGGGTCACGACCATTTCGGCCTTGGCAAGCGCAGCAGCGGCCTTGCCGCCGGCGGCCGAGTCGAACACCGGTTCGTTATTGAGCAGGATCGCGGCTTTCAGCGAGCCGCTGAGCATCTGGCCGGCATTCAGGCCGCCCGCGCCCGGCAACGCGCCGGCCAGCTGTGCGCCCACCGTGTTGGCCGCTTCGGTCAGGTAACCCACGGTCGCACCGGTCTGTTGGCCGATCCAGTTGGCCAGCCCCAGCAGGCCCGAGGCATTGGCATGATGCGCCGCGGCGTTGCCCAGGAGGATGGCCTTGCGCTCGCCACCCAGGAGCGATTGCGCGATCGCCTTGGCGGCATCGTTCGCCTTGCCTTGGACCGGCGCGGCGACACCCTTTTCGGCCGCCACGGCAGCCGCCACGTCGGCCAGCGCCTGGGCCCAGCCGGCGGCAGGCGCGAGCACGCTGTTGGCGATCGACATCGCCCAATCGTTGTCCACGTCGTGGATCACCGAAACGGCCGCGCCCTTGCGCACCGCGGCGCGAACGCGCATCGCGAACAGCGGATGGTCCTTGCGCAGATTCGAGCCGATCACCAATACGCGCTGCAGCTGCGACAGCGAAGCGATCGAGGTGCCGAGCCACCGCACCGCAGGTGCGTCCTTGCCTTCCCCTTCGGTCCGGGCAAATTGCGCATTGCGCAGGCGGTAGTCGATGTTCTGGCTGCCCAGGCCGCGCACCAGGGCGCCGGCCAGGTAAAGCTCCTCGACCGTGCTATGGGGGCTGACCAGCGCGCCGATGCTGTTCGCGCCGTGGTCCTCCTTGATGTGCTTCAGGCCGTGCGCGACGTACTCGAGGGCCGTCTGCCAGTCGACCGGCCTCCACTGGCCGCCTTGCTTGAGCATGGGCCGGGTCAGGCGCTCGTCGCCATTGAGCGCTTCATACGAGAAGCGGTCGCGGTCGGCCAGCCAGCATTCGTTGACCTCTTCGTTTTCCAGCGGCAGCACGCGCATGACCTTGTTGGCCTTGACCTGCACGATCAGGTTGGCGCCGGTCGAATCGTGGGGACTGACCGACTTGCGGCGCGACAGCTCCCAGTTGCGGGCCTGGTAGCGGAACGGCTTGCTCGTGAGCGCGCCGACCGGGCACAGGTCGATCATGTTGCCTGAGACTTCCGAGTCGACGGTTTCGCCGAGCACGGTGGTGATTTCGGAGTGTTCGCCGCGATGGATCATGCCCAGCTCCATCACACCGGCCAGCTCCTGGCCGAAGCGCACGCAGCGGGTGCAGTGGATGCAGCGGCTCATCTCCTCCATCGAGATCAGTGGGCCCACGTCCTTGTGCAGCACGACGCGCTTTTCTTCCTCGTAGCGCGACGACGATCCGCCGTAGCCCACGGCCAGGTCCTGCAACTGGCACTCGCCGCCCTGGTCGCAGATCGGGCAGTCCAGCGGGTGGTTGATCAGCAGGAATTCCATCACCGACTGCTGGGCCTTGAGGGCCTTGTCGCTCTTGGTGCGAACGACCATGCCTTTGGTCACGGGCGTGGCGCAGGCCGGCATCGGCTTGGGCGCCTTCTCGACTTCGACCAGGCACATGCGGCAGTTGGCCGCGATGGACAATTTCTTGTGGTAGCAGAAGTGGGGAATGTAGGTGCCCGCCTTCTCGGCCGCATGCATGATCATGCTGCCTTCGGTGATCTCCACCTTCTGACCGTCGAGTTCGATTTCAATCATGGTTCAAGCGCTCCGCGCTTCGGTGGGGGCCGGAGCCGATTTCCTTGCGGCCTCGGCAATCTTGGCCTCGAATTCGTGGCGGAAATGCTTGAGCATTGCGCGCACCGGCATCGCAGCCGCATCGCCCAGCGCGCAGATGGTGCGGCCCTGGATGTTGTCGGCGACGTTATCGAGCAGGTCCATGTCGCCGGGCTTGCCATGGCCGTTGTCGATGCGATCGACCACGCGCCAAAGCCAGCCGGTGCCCTCGCGGCAAGGCGTGCATTGGCCGCACGACTCGTGCATGTAGAAATACGACAGGCGCTTGAGCGATTCGACCATGGACCGGGTGTGGTCCATCACGATCACGGCGCCCGATCCCAGCATGGAACCGGCCTTGGCGATGGAGTCGTAGTCCATCGTGCATTCCATCATGATGTGCGCCGGCAGCACCGGGGACGACGAACCGCCCGGAATCACCGCCTTGAGACGGTTGCCCTTGCGGACGCCGCCGGCCAGTTCCAGCAGCGTGCTGAACGGCGTGCCCATCGGCACCTCGTAGTTGCCAGGCAGTTCCACGTCGCCGGACATCGAATAGATCTTGGTGCCGCCGTTGTTCGGCTTGCCGCAGTCGACGTAGGCCTTGCCGCCATTGCGGATGATCCAGGGCACGGCGGCGAACGTCTCGGTGTTGTTGATCGTGGTCGGCTTGCCATACAGGCCGAAGCTCGCCGGGAACGGCGGCTTGTAGCGCGGCTGGCCCTTCTTGCCCTCGACCGATTCGAGCAGCCCCGTTTCCTCGCCGCAGATGTAGGCGCCGTAGCCGTGGCAGGCGTGCAGCTGGAACGAGAAGCCCGAACCCAGGATGTTGTCGCCAAGGTAGCCGGCCGCCCTCGCCTCTTCCAGCGCTTCTTCGAAACGCTGGTAGGTCTGGAAGATCTCGCCGTGGATGTAGTTGTAGCCGACCTGGGTGCCCATCGCGTAGGCCGCGATGATCATGCCTTCGATGACCATGTGCGGGTTGAACTGCAGCAGGTCGCGGTCTTTGCACGTGCCAGGCTCGCCTTCGTCCGAATTGCACACCACGTACTTCGCGCCGGTGTACTGGCGCGGCATGAAGCTCCATTTCAGGCCGGTCGGGAACCCCGCGCCGCCGCGGCCGCGCAGCGCCGATTCCTTGACGACGGCGATCACCTGGTCCGGCGTCATCGCCTCGCCACCGCCCGAGCCGCCGGCGGCTCCATTCAATTTCCCAAGCATCTTGCGCAGGGCGGCATAGCCCTCACGCGCCTCGTAGTCCTTCAGCCGCCAGTTGGTGCCGTCGAGGCCGGCGTAAATTTGCGGCTTGATGTGGCGGCCGTGGAAGCAGGTCTGCACACCCGTGGCCTGGAATTGCGAAAGCACTTGCTGCGCGTTCATTCGGAAACCTCCGCGCGATGCGCTGCGGTATTCACCTTGGGAGCGGCCCGGCGGTTCATGCTTGCTCCGCCTTCTTCAGGCCGTCGACCAGCTGGTCGAGCTTGTCGTCGCTCATGAAGCTGCACATCGTGTGGTCGTTCACAAGCAGCACGGGCGAATCGGCGCAGGCGCCCAGGCACTCGCTCTGTTGCAGTGTGAACAGGCCGTCGCGCGTCGTCTCGCCCATCCCGATGCCCAGCCGATGCTCGAGGTGGCGCAGCGCCCGCGCGCCGTCGCGCAACTGGCAAGGCAGGTTGGTGCAGACGTTGAGCTTGTACTTGCCCACCGGCCGCTGGTTGTACATGTTGTAGAAGGTGGTGACCTCGTGCACTGCGATCGGCGGCATGCCCAGGTAGTCGGCCACTTCCTTCTCGCTTTCGGTGCTGACCCAGCCGCGCTCCTGCTGGACGATCGCCAGGCAGGCGATCACAGCGGACTGTTTCTGGTCGGCCGGGTACTTGGCGACTTCTTTGTCGAAGCGGGCAAGCGTTGCCGCGGAAAGCGGCGCCGCATCGGTCGGTTTTCTTGCGTCAGACGTCATCGGTCTATTTCTCCAAACACGATGTCCAGGGTGCCGATTACGGCGACTGCGTCGGCGATCATGTGGCCGCGCGCCATTTCGTCCATGGCGGACAGGTGAACAAAGCCCGGTGGGCGGATCTTCATGCGGTAAGGCTTGTTGGCGCCATCGCTCACGATGTAGATCGCGAATTCGCCCTTGGGATGCTCCACGGCGGCGTAGGCCTCGCCCTCGGGCACGCGGAACCCTTCCGAAAAAAGCTTGAAATGGTGGATCAGCTCCTCCATGTTGGCTTTCATCGACTCGCGGTCCGGCGGTGCCACCTTGTGGTTGTCGGTGATCACCGGTCCGGGGTTGGCCTTCAGCCAGTCCACGCACTGCTTGATGATGCGGTTGGACTGGCGCAGCTCCTGGACGCGTACCAGGTAGCGGTCGTAGCAGTCGCCGTTGCGGCCGATCGGGATATCGAAGTCGAGCCGGTCGTAAACGTCGTACGGCTGCTTCTTGCGCAGGTCCCACGCGATGCCCGAGCCGCGCAGCATCGGTCCGGTGAAACCGAGATTCAGCGCGCGATCGGGCGGCACGACGCCGATGTCCACCGTGCGCTGTTTCCAGATCCGGTTCTCGGTCAGCAGGGTTTCGTACTCGTCGACGTAGTTCGGGAAGCGCCGCGTGAAGTCGTCGATGAAATCCAGCAATGAGCCCTGGCGGTTTTCATTCAGCTTGTTGATGACCCGCTCGCTCCTGACCTTGCTCGGCTTGTACTGCGGCATGCTGTCCGGCAGGTCGCGGTAGACGCCGCCGGGGCGGAAGTACGCGGCGTGCATGCGGGCACCGGAAACCGCTTCGTAGACGTCGAACAGGTCTTCGCGCTCCCGGAAGGCGTACAGCAGCACGTTCATCGCCCCGCAATCGATCCCCGACGCGCCGATCCACAACAGGTGGTTCAATATGCGCGTGATCTCGGCGAACATGACGCGGATGTACTGCGCTCGAACCGGCACGTCGACGCCCAGCAGCTTCTCGACCGCCAGGCAGTACGCATGCTCGTTGCACATCATCGACATGTAGTCCAGGCGGTCCATGTAGGGCAGGCCCTGGAGGTACGTCTTGGTTTCGGCCAGTTTCTCGGTGGCCCGATGCAGCATCCCGATATGCGGGTCCGCCCGCTGGATGACTTCGCCGTCGAGCTCGAGCACCAGGCGCAGCACACCGTGCGCGGCCGGATGCTGAGGTCCGAAATTGAGGGTGTAGTTCTTGATTTCTGCCATATGGCTTTCACCGTACAAGGACGCGGCCCAGGCCGCCTTTATTCCTTAGTTGAGCAGGCCCCCATAGTTGTCTTCACGGATGATCCGGGGCGTCACCTCGCGCGGCTCGATCGTGACGGGCTGGTAGATCACGCGGCCGCGTTCGGCGTCGTAACGCATCTCCACGTGGCCCAGCATCGGGAAGTCCTTGCGGAAGGGATGGCCGATGAAGCCGTAGTCGGTCAGGATGCGGCGCAGGTCGGCATGGCCTTCGAAGATGATTCCGAACAGGTCGAAAGCCTCGCGCTCGAACCAGTTGGCCGAACTCCATACGCCGGTAAGCGAGTCGACCACCGGCATGTCGTCGTCGGCTGCGAACACCTTCAGCCGGACGCGCTGGTTCAGGCTCACCGACAGCAGGTGCGATACGACACAGTAGCGCAGGCCTTCCCAGCCGCCGCCGCCGTACTCCGAATAATCGACCCCGCAGAGGTCGACCAGCTGCTCGAAGCGGCAGCCCGGTGCCTGTTGCAGCAGGCGGGCGGCTTCCAGGTAATCGGCGGCGGCGACGACCACCGTCACCTCGCCGAACTTGAGCTCGATGCTCCTGGCCATGCCACCCAGGGTGGTGGCCAGCGTTTCCTTCAGGACCTGCGGATCAACAGCGAAGAGGGTCATTTTTTATCCTGCCTTCACGCGCGCGCGATCGTCTGTACCCGGCGGATCTTCTGCTGCAGCTGGATGATTCCGTACAGCAGCGCTTCGGCCGTCGGCGGGCAGCCGGGAACGTACACGTCCACCGGCACGATGCGGTCGCAGCCGCGTACCACCGAATAGCTGTAGTGGTAGTAGCCGCCGCCGTTCGCGCACGAGCCCATGGAGATGACCCAGCGCGGCTCGGCCATCTGGTCATAAACCTTGCGCATCGCAGGCGCCATCTTGTTGCACAGCGTGCCGGCGACGATCATCAGGTCGGACTGTCGCGGGCTGGGACGAAACAGCATGCCGAAGCGGTCGATGTCGTAGCGCGCCGCGCCGGCGTGCATCATCTCCACCGCGCAGCAGGCCAGGCCGAAAGTCATCGGCCAGAGCGAGCCGGTCTTGGCCCAGTTGATGACCGAGTCCACCGTGGTGGTGATCATGCCCTTGTCGAGAATGCCCGAGTCGGGAGTCCTTTCGAGGATCGCCGAGTCGGGAACTCGTTCGAGAACGCCTTCATGTGCCATAACGGGAAGTCCTGATTGATTGCCTGGAGGAAAACGCACGCGCGGGAAGAGGAGAGTCACTCCCAGTTCAGTGCGCCCTTTTTCCATTCATAGACGAAACCCACCACCAGGATGGCGAGAAAGATCATCATGGCCCAGAAGCCCGCGGCGCCGATTTCCTTCAGCGACACCGCCCAAGGAAAGAGGAACGCGATTTCCAGGTCGAACAGGATGAACAGGATGGCGACGAGGTAGTAGCGCACGTCGAATTTCATGCGCGCATCGTCGAAGGCTTCGAAGCCGCATTCGTAGGGCGAATTTTTCGCCGCATCGGGGCGCTGGAAGCCAAGCAGGGCGCTGAGTCCCCAGCCTATCGCCATGGGAGCGATGCCCACCCCCGCGCCCACGAGCAAAAACAAAAGGACAGGGAGATACTGGTCGAGATTCATCTTGGCCTGAGTCCGTGCTTTGGCCCGCCGATGCCTTCCCGGCGGACTTCATTGTTTGGTGCCGTCG
>DATNBX010000129.1:0-17693 GCA_035571795.1 Ramlibacter sp. | reverse complement strand
CAGGCGCGCACCCGCTTTCCATCGGGCAGGTCATGCAGTTGCGCGGCGCTGAGCAGCTTCATGCGCGCCAGCCGCGGCCGCAACAAGGCCAGCGGATGACGGCGCAGTGTCAGCCCCAGCGAGGCGTAGTCGAAGACGATTTCCTCTCCTTCCGGCGCGGCGGGCAGGGCCAGCGCTTCCTCGTTGACCGGCGCGCCCCGCAGCAGCGCCGGCACGCCGCGTTGCGCCGCCGCATCCCAGACCTGCTGGCGCCGGTGACCCGACAGCGAGAGCAAGGCATCGCCCGAAGCCAGCGCGTTGAGGTCTTTCACATCGAGCTCGGCCCGTAAGGCCATGTCCTCGGTGCTCGCGAATGGCGCCTGCGCTCTCGCCGCCACCACGCGCTCGGCACCCTTCTGGCTCAGGCTGCCGATCATCCGCAGGCCCAGCCGCACGGCGGGCCGCAAAGAATTGGAATCTGACCCCAATTCTTTTTCCAATTTACAGTCCCAGTCGCTGTACGACACGTCGGGCGGCAGCACCTGCACGCCATGGCGGCGGCCATCCTGCACCAGTTGCGAGGGCGAATAAAAGCCCATCGGCTGCGAGTTGAGCATCGCGGCCAGGAAGCACTCCGGCTCGTGGCATTTGAGCCAGCTGCTGTCGTAGGCCAGCAGCGCGAAGCTGGCGGCGTGGCTTTCCGGAAAACCGTACTCGCCAAAACCCAGGATCTGCTTGAAGATGCTTTGCGCGAACTCGAGCGGATAGCCCCGGTCCAGCATGCCGCCGATCAGCCGGTCCTGGAACTGGTGCACGCCGCCGCGCCGCTTCCACGCCGCCATCGAGCGGCGCAGGCGATCGGCCTCGTCGGGCGTGAAGCCCGCGGCGATCATGGCGATCTGCATCACCTGCTCCTGGAAGATCGGCACGCCCAGCGTGCGCTCCAGCGCCGGCTTCAGGGCATCGTTTTCGTAGCGGATCTGCTCGCCTTTTCGCAGGCGCTCCCGGCTCTTGAGGTAGGGATGGACCATGCCGCCCTGGATCGGCCCCGGCCGCACGATCGCGACTTCGATCACCAGGTCGTAGAAGACGCGCGGCCGCAGGCGCGGCAGCATCGACATCTGGGCCCGGCTCTCGATCTGGAACACCCCCACCGTATCGGCGCGGCCGATCATGTCGTAGGTTTCGGTGTCCTTGTCCTCGATGTCCTGCAGCGCGAACGGATAGCCGCGGCGCTGGCTCACGAAGTCCAGGCAGCGGCGCAGTGCGGTGAGCATTCCCAGCGCGAGCACGTCGACCTTGAGCAGCCCCATGTCCTCCAGGTCGTCCTTGTCCCACTGGATGATGGAGCGATCCGGCATGGCCGCGTTCTCCACCGGCACCAGCCGGGTGAGCTTGCCTTGCGTAAGCACAAAGCCGCCCACGTGCTGGCTCAGGTGCCGTGGAAAACCGCGCAACGTTTCGGTCAGCTCCAGCCACTGCTGCATGCGCAGCTCGCCGATCTGAACGCCCGCTTCCGCGGCCCGCTCGCACAAGCGCTGCACCTGCAGGCCCTCTTCGTCGAACCAGTAATGTTCCTTGGCGAAAGCGTCGACCAGACCGGGCGGAATGCCCAGTGCCTTGCCCACGTCGCGAATGGCGCTGCGCGAGCGGTAGCTGGCGACCACGGCGGCGATGGCGGAGCGGTCGCGGCCGTACTTGGCGTAGATGTACTGGATGACTTCCTCGCGCCGCTCGTGCTCGAAATCGACGTCGATGTCGGGCGGCTCCTTGCGCTCCATGCTGATGAAGCGCTCGAACAGCAGGTTGGCACGCGTGGGGTCGACCTCGGTGACGTGCAGGCAATAGCAGACCGCCGAATTGGCAGCCGAGCCGCGGCCCTGGCAAAGGATCTTCAGCTCGCGCGCATGGCGCACGATGTCGTGCACGGTAAGAAAGTACATCTCGTACTTGCAGGCCGCGACCAGCCGCAACTCGTGCACGAGCTGCCTGCGTACCGTCCAGGGCACGCCTTTCGGATAACGTTTCTTCGCGCCCTCGATGGTGAACTGCCGCAGCGCCTGGGTGGGCGTCATACCCGGCGGCACCGTCTCCAGCGGATACTGGTACTTGATGGACTCCAGGCTGAACTTGCAGCGTGAAGCCACCTGCAAGGCGTTGGCCAGCAGTTCGCCCGGGTAGATGCCGCCCAGCCGAACCCGCGGGCGCAGGTAGCGCTCGGCGTTGGCTTGCAAAGCGAGGCCGCAGTCGCTCACAACCTTGCCTTCGTGCACGGCGGTGATCACATCCTGCAAGGCCTTGCGCGAGCGCACGTGCATGTGCACATCGCCCGCCGCCACCAGGGGCACCCCGGTGGCCGCGCCCACGCGCTGCAGCGTGTCCAGCCAGAGCGCGTCGTCCAGGCCCAGAGTCAACTCCACCGCGAGCCAGGTGCGTTCGCCGAACAGGTTCTTCGCCCAGGAGACGGTGGCTTGCAGCGTCATCACATCCGCAGCGTCGACCGCATCCTTGCCCTCCCGCACCGGCGCGACCAGGATCTCGCACTCGTCCAGCAAAGTGAAATCGCTGCTGTCGCGGCTCGCGATGTACTCGCCTTTTTTCGCATGGAGCCGGGCCGCGGTGATGAATTCGCACAGGTTGCCCCAGCCCGTCACGTTGCGCGCCAACGCCACCAGCCGGAAGCCGTCGAAATGGAATTCGCTGCCCAGGACCAGCCGGAACGGATCGTCGCGCGGCAGGTTCATGTCCTTCAGGGCCGCATAGGCGCGCACCACGCCGGCCACCGAACATTCGTCGGTGATCGCGAGCGCCGAGTAGCCGAGTTCATAGGCGCGCTGCACCAGTTCGCCGGGGTGCGAAGCGCCGCGCTGAAAGCTGAAGTTCGTCAGGCAATGCAGCTCGGCGTAGGCAGGCAGCGAGAACATCGAGGTGCTCATGCGTAGATCCCCTGCAGGAACCATCGCACCGGCGCTGACTCGCTCTCGCTCCCGGATCGCGCCGCCAGCCGCTCGCGGTACACCCACAGCAGTCCGGCTTCATCGCTGCGCGCGATGAAGTAGTCGCGGCTGGCGAGGCCATGTGCACTGTCGTCCCACCAGCCGGTCTCCAGCCGCTGCGGGCCGGCCAGCAGGCGCAGCGGCCCGTAATACTGCGGCTTCTCGCCCTTGACTTCCAACTGCAGGGGCTGAGGCAGCAGCCACGGTGGATAAAGCGGGTCGATGGCAGTCGGTTCAGCGTGTTTGGGCGCAGGGCCGGGGTGCGGGGCAAGCCTCGCACTCTCCCACTGCTGCATCCGCTCGGGCCGGTGATCGGCCTGCGCCACCGGCACCAGCACATTGCTATCGCCCAGGCGCACGCTCAGCCGCTCGACCAGTTGATGCAGGTGCTCGCCCTTGACGTTGTCTTCGGGCAGGAGGCTCTTGTCGGCGCCGCCCCAAGGCAGCGTTTCGAGCGACCGCAGCCGCAGGTGATTGGCCGGGGCCGCCAAGGTGGAACGCGCCAGACGTTCGCCGACCAGCCGCCGCAGATGGGCGATGTCCTGCGTGGGCTGGGCCGTGCGCACCACCAGCCGCTCATGGCTGGGCAGCCGCACTCCGTTGAGGCGCCGCAGGTCCAGCGACCATTCCAGTTCGAGTGCCAGCACGCCGCGATGGCGCGCTTGCAGCCAGACCTGCAAATGCGTCAGCAGTCGCTGCGCGCTCCACATCAGTTCGGGCGCCGTCGTGGCCAACGATGCGAGCTCGAACTTCAGGTCGAACTGCTCGGGCAACTGGAGCCAGGGATAACGCTCCGGCCGCTCGCCATAGGCGGCGTCCAGCGCATCGAGCAGGTCTGCGCCGAAGCGCCGCGCCACACCGCCACGCGGCAAGGCACGCAATTCGCCCCAGGTGCGGCAGCCGATGCGCTCCAGGATCGCGACATGCTCGCGGGCGGCGCTCAGAACTTCCAGCGGCAGGTCCTGCGGCAGCCGGCCCGGCACCGCCTCGCCGCGCAACTTCAGGCGCAGCAAGCCGAGCGCCGCGAGCGAGCTGGCGCCTTGCGCCCAGTGCGCGCCGGCCAGCGGCTCGCATTCGGCAAGCAAGCAGCGCAGCAGGCGCTTGCGGCCGCCCCACAGCCGCAACGATGCCGACACTTCCAGCAGCAGCGCTTCATCGACCTGTGCCACGCGCGGCGTGAACTGCAAAGCGCGCCAGCCCCAGGCGGTGCGCTCGTCTTCATGTGAGGGCAGCAGTGCGATCCAGTACATGCGATCTCCTGTGCAATGCAATAGCCGGCACGTCCGCAGGCGCTGCGGTCATGCGCCGTTTGCGCGCATCCAGCAGCGCGGCCACGCGCGCGGAACAAGCCGGCAAAGCCAGCGGCGCCTGAAGCGGCGGGCCGCGCCGCTTGAGGATGTGCAGTTGCAGCGTATCCACGCCTTCGAGCAGCAGCCGCAAACGGGCCGGCGAAGCGCCGTGGCGCGCCTTCAAACCGCGAAAAACGAACAGCAAGCGATCGTGCTGCTGGGCCGCCATGTGCAAGCGGCGCAGTTCGGCGCTTCTGGCCTGAGGCAGCCAGGCCAGCACAGCCGCCACATCGGCGCAGCGCAGCGCCTGCTCGGCAGCCCAGAGCCGGGCCGCCGGCTTGTCGGCCTTGACGCATAGCAGGCGCTCGCCGGGCAAGCCTTGCGCAGCCAGGCTGGGGCCGAACGGATCGAACGGCGCATTCACCAGCACCACCGGACCGGCCTGCTTGCAAATGGCCTGCGCCAGGCCGGGCAGCAGCAATTGCCACACATGCGGTCCGGCACGCTCCTGCAACAGTTCCACCATGCTGCCCACCGGCCAGCCACCGCCAGGCAATTGGGCGTCGAGCGCCGCGTGGCCGGTGGGCAAGACCGTCTCCTGCGACGCGAGATCCTCCACTCGCCACACCTCTGGCAATAAGCGCGGATCGACAGCACGAATATGGATAAGCTGGGACAAGGCAGACTCTGGGATATACTGTTTCTTTATACAGTGTTTGGAAAATCCCAGGAAGCCTTCTTTCGCGTGATCACGTAAAAATATTTTTCCGTCAAAACTGCCCGTCCAATGACGAAAAACCGGAACGCGCCGCTGAGATCGGCTGACTTCGCCGGCGATTCCCACGACGTGGCGCGGATGCTGATCGGCGCGACGCTGCTGGTGGGCGGCGTGGGCGGACGCATCGTGGAAACCGAAGCGTACGACCGCGAAGATCCGGCCTCGCATAGCTTTTCAGGTCCGAACATGCGCAATGCCGTCATGTTCGGCCCGCCCGGGCATGCGTACGTCTACCGCTCGTACGGCATCCACTGGTGCCTGAATTTCGTCTGCCGCGAAGAAGGCCATGGTGCCGGGGTGCTGATCCGTGCAATCGAGCCGCTGGACGGCATCGAGTTCATGCGCGAGCGGCGCGGCCTGCTGGAACTGCGCCTGCTGTGCTCGGGTCCGGGACGCGTCGGCCAGGCGCTGGGCATCACGCATGAACTCAACGGCGCCCGGCTGGACCGGCCGCCGTTCAAGGTGCTGGCCGCATCAGAGACACATGAAATCATTGCCGGCCCGCGCGTCGGCATCAGCAAAGCCATAGACGTGCCGTGGCGGTTCGGCCTGGCCGGCTCGCGTTACTTGAGCCGGGCGTTTCGATAACGGTGACGTTGACTACTCCACGAACAGCGTGGCCGGGCACTCCAGCAGGCCGCGCAAGGCCTGCACGAATTCCGCCGCAACCTGGCCGTCGATCACCCGGTGGTCGAACGAAGACGACAGGTTCATCATCTGCCGCGGCACGACGGCGCCGCCCAGCATCATCGGGCGCAATGCGATGCGATTGATGCCGATGATCGCCACCTCCGGCGCATTGATGATCGGTGTGGAGACGATGCCGCCCAAGGCGCCCAGGCTGCTGATCGTGATAGTCGATCCGCTCAGCTCGTCGCGCGTGGCCTTGCCCTTGCGCGCGGCATCGGCCACGCGGGCCACTTCGCTCGCGCTGGCCCAGAGATCGAGAGCCTGCGCCTGCCGCACCACCGGGACCATCAAGCCGGAGCTCGTCTGCGTGGCGATGCCGATGTGCACGGCGCCGTAGCGAGTGAGCACACCAGCCGTGTCGTCGAAGTGCGCGTTGAGTTGGGGGAAGTCGCGCACGGCGGACGCCACCGCGCGCATCAGGAAAGGCAATAGCGTCAGGCGCGGCCGCTGCGCATTGGGCCTGGCGTTCAGGCGCGCTCGCAGCGCTTCCAGCTCGGTCACGTCCACTTCCTCGACGTAGGCGAAGTGCGGGATGTGTCGCTTGGCCTCCTGCATCCGCTGCGCGATCTTGCGGCGCAGGCCGATCACAGGTATTTTTTCCTGATCCTCACGCTGCTGTCCGAGCGCCGCCGCAGCGGGCGGCCGCACGGACGCTGCGCCGCCCGCAACGTGGGCTTCCAGGTCCGCGTGCATGATCCGCCCGGCCGTTCCCGTGGGCCGCACATTCTTCAGGTCGATACCGAGTTCCCAGGCTTGGCGCCGCACGGATGGTGATGCGATAGGGTGACCCGTGCTTTCGCTCCTTCCCCCTTTGGGGGAAGGTTGGGATGGGGGCGGCGGAGACGCGGGCGCATTCGCCGCGCGCCCCCACCCCTGCCCTCCCCCGGAGGGGGAGGGAGAAACAGCCGGGCCCGCCGCTTGTATCTCGCTCCTTCCCCCGCCGGGGGAAGGTTGGGATGGGGGCACGTGCGCGGTTGCCGCGGCGCTCTGTGCATCACGCTCGCCCGCGCCTTCCACCTCGATGCGAATCAGCTCCGAGCCCACGGCCATCAGGCTTCCGATTTCCCCGCCGAGTGCCACGACCTTGCCGGCCACCGGCGACGGAATCTCCACCGTGGCCTTGTCGGTCATCACGTCCGCCAGGCCCTGGTCCTCCGTCACGCTATCGCCGGTTTTCACATGCCAGGCGACCAGTTCGACTTCGGCGATGCCCTCGCCGATGTCGGGAATCTTGATGACGTGAAGGCTCAAGGTATCAATCCTCAATGACGCGCCGCATCGCCGCCGCGACCCGGCCCGGTCCCGGAAAATACGCCCACTCCTGCGCATGCGGATACGGTGTGTCCCAGCCGCACACGCGCTCGATCGGCGCTTCGAGATGGTAGAAGCAGTGCTCCTGCACCAGTGCCGTCAGCTCGGCGCCGAAGCCGCTGGTGCGGGTGGCTTCGTGCACCACCACGCAGCGGCCGGTCTTCTTGACCGAATCCACCACCGTCTGCAAATCCATCGGCCACAAGCTGCGCAGGTCGATGATCTCGGCGTCGAGGCCGGTTTCGCGCGCCGCCGCTTCCGACACGAAGACCATCGTGCCGTAGGTGATCACCGTCAGCTGCTCGCCGCGGCGGAACACCGACGCCGATTCCAGCGGTACGGTGTAGTAACCCTGCGGCACCTCACCCAGCGGATGCGCGGACCACGCAACCATCGGCTTGTCGGGGTAGCCGTCGAAGGGCCCGTTGTACAGACGCTTGGGTTCGAGAAAGATCACCGGGTCGTCGTTCTCGATGCAGGCGATCAGCAGCCCCTTGGCATCGTAGGGATTGCTCGGCATCACGGTGCGTATGCCGCACACATGGGTGAACAGCGCTTCCGGACTCTGGCTGTGCGTCTGCCCGCCGTAGATGCCGCCGCCGCAGGGCATCCGGATCGTGATCGGCGCCGTGAAATCGCCGGCCGAACGATGGCGCATCCGCGCCGCCTCCGAGACGATCTGGTCGGACGCCGGGTAGAAGTAGTCGGCGAACTGCACTTCGACCACCGGCCGCAGACCGTAAGCCGCCATGCCGATGGCCGAGCCGACGATTCCCCCTTCGGAAATCGGCGCGTCGAACACGCGCGACTTTCCGTACTTGGCCTGGAGGCCCTCGGTGCAACGGAACACCCCGCCGAAATAGCCCACGTCCTGGCCGTAGATCACTACGTTGGGATCGCGCTCGAGCATCACGTCCATCGCGGAACGCAACGCCTGGATCATGGTCATCCGGCTGGTCGCCGCGCCGGTCTTCTCTGCCAATTGCGCCCGGTCAGCGGCGTTCATGATTTCGTCCCCAGCAGTTCGTCGCGTTGCTGCCTCAGGTGCTCGGGCATCTCCTTGTAGACATCCTCGAACATCGTTGCGGCACTGGCCATGTGGCCCTTCGCCAGCGATCCGTAGCTTTCGGCCTCTTTCTGGGCCGCGGACACCTGCGCTTCGAGTTCTTTTTTCGTGGCCTCGTGCTCTTCCTCGGACCAGGCGCCGAGCAGCATCAGATGTTGCTTGAGCCGCGCCACCGGGTCCCCCAGCGGGAAGTGCTGCCAGTCATCGGCGGGGCGGTAGCGCGAAGGATCGTCCGAAGTCGAATGCGCGCCGGCGCGATAGGTGATCCACTCGATCAGCGTCGGCCCCAAGTTGCTGCGCGCGCGCTCGGCCGCCCAGCGCGACGCCGCATAGACCGCCAGGAAATCGTTGCCATCCACGCGCAGCGACGCAATTCCGCAGCCGACACCGCGCGCGGCAAAAGTCGTCGCCTCGCCGCCGGCAATCGCCTGGAAGGTCGAGATCGCCCATTGGTTGTTCACCACGTTCAGGATCACTGGAGCACGGTACACATGAGCGAAGGTCAACGCGGTGTGGAAATCCGACTCGGCGGTGGCGCCGTCGCCGATCCAGGCCGAAGCGATCTTGGTGTCACCCTTGATCGCGGACGCCATGCCCCAGCCCACCGCCTGGATGAACTGCGTAGCCAGGTTGCCCGAAATCGTGAAGAAGCCTGCCCGCTTGTACGAGTACATGACCGGGAGCTGGCGGCCCTTGAGCGGATCGCGCTCATTGGACATGAGCTGGCAGATCATCTCCACCATCGAGACGTCTTCGCGGGCCAGCAGCAGGCCTTGCTGGCGATAGGTGGGAAAGCACATGTCGCCGGGCTGCAGCGCCAGTGCGTGCGCCGTCGCGATCGCTTCCTCGCCCAGGCACTGCATGTAGAACGAGATCTTTTTTTGCCGCTGCGCGATCACCATGCGCGCGTCGTAGGCCCGGGTCTTCATCATCGCCCGCAGCCCGGCGCGCAGCAACTGCGGATCCACTTTGGGCGCCCAGGGGCCGACGGCATGGCCGTCGTCGTCCAGCACCCGCACGAGGCTGTAGGCGAGGTCGCTGGTAGCGGCCGGCGTGGCTTCGACGGGCGGGCGCCTGACTTCGCCCGCGGGCGACAAGTGCAGGTAGGAGAAATCGGTTCCGTGTCCCGGCCGCCCCGACGGCTCAGGCACGTACAGGCGTAGAGGCTTGTTCTTGCTCATCCCTTTGACCTAGCCGACGATCGTACCGCTGAGGCGTCAGGCACGCAAACATCGAATACGGAACTCGACCGCGCGCAGCGCTCAACTCAAGCATCGTCGCAAAGGGGATCGCTCACCGCGCCGGAGAAATTAATCCCGGCGCCGGTGCGTTTCCCATCACCGCCAGTCCAGTGCTGGGTGCGCCGGCAAACGTCTGCGCCGGGACGACAGTCACGCCGGGTCCGGTGCGGGCATCGCCCGCGCCAACCAAGGCGATGCCGCCCGCCAGCAGCGCATAAGGAACCTTCATCGCCCGCGCGCTGCTCTGATCGGTCAGCAGCGGCGTCCCGCCTCGCAGCGCGACCGAGGGCGACAGCGGCTCGATCGAATCGCATGCGGCCTGGTTGTCGAACACCATGTGGGCATCCGCAAAGCGAGCCGGCAGCGTTTCATGGAGGGGCCGGCTCATGTCCACCGGCGGCGCTTCATCGTTGTAGACCACGCGGCCGGACGGGTCGTAGACGGTGTAGCACGCCAGCGCCTGGCCGGCGGCAAGCCCCAGCCACAAAGCCGTTAGCGAGTGTGTGAGCTTCATGGATCGCCTTCCTACACGGCCGTTGGGCCGTTGGTGGGCGATGATTGATCCGCGCGGGCGTTGCGCGGGGCAGTCCAACTCAGGCTTTTGCTGTCAGCGGCGGCCGACGCCGAGTCGGCCGGTCAGTGCAGCTTGACGCCGGTCTTGGCCTGCAGGATCTCCATCGTCACGCCCGGCGCCATCTCGATGACCTTCAGCCCTTGCGGCGTCACGTCCATCACGGCCAGGTCGGTGATGATGCGGTCGACCACGCCCACCCCCGTCAGCGGCAGCGTGCACTTGGGCAGGATCTTCAGGTCCTCGGTGCCGTCCTTCTTGCGCGCCACATGCTCCATCAGCACGATCGTGCGCGGCACGCCGGCCACCAGGTCCATCGCGCCGCCCATGCCCTTGACCATCTTGCCGGGGATCATCCAGTTGGCGAGGTCGCCTTGCTCGCTCACCTGCATCGCGCCGAGGATCGAGAGGTTGATCTTGCCGCCCCGGATCATGGCGAAGCTGTCGTGGCTGCCGAAAATCGACGAGCCGGCAATGGTGGTGACGGTCTGCTTGCCCGCATTGATCAGGTCGGCGTCCACTTCTTCCTCGGTCGGGAACGGGCCGATCCCCAGCATGCCGTTTTCCGACTGCAGCCAGACCTCCTTGTCGCCGACATAGTTGGCAACGAGGGTCGGGATGCCGATGCCGAGGTTGACGTAGAAGCCATCCTGCAGTTCCTGCGCGGCGCGCGCCGCCATCTGTTCCTGGGTCCAACGCATCTTCGATTCTCCTGACGACACAATCACTGGCTGAGGGTCCGCTTTTCGATCCGCTTCTCGGGATTCGCGTTCACGACGATGCGGTGCACGTAGATGCCCGGAAGGTGGATGTCGTCGGGCAGCAGCTCGCCGGTCTCGACGAGATGCTCCACTTCGACGATGCAGAGCTTGCCGGCCATGGCCGCCGCCGGGTTGAAGTTGCGCGCCGTGAGGCGGAACCGCAGGTTGCCCGACTTGTCGGCCACGTGCGCCTTCACCAGCGCCACGTCGGCTACCAGCGAGCGCTCCATCACATAGGTTTCGCCGTCGAATTCGCGCAGTTCCTTGCCTTCGGCCACGATGGTGCCCACGCCGGTCTTGGTGAAGAACGCCGGAATGCCGGCCCCGCCGGCGCGCAGCTTCTCGGCCAGCGTGCCCTGCGGCGTGAACTCGAGCTCCAGCTCGCCGGCCAGGTACTGGCGCTCGAACTCCTTGTTCTCGCCCACGTAGCTGGAGATCATCTTCTTGATCTGGCGAGTGTCGAGCAGCTTGCCCAGGCCGAAGCCGTCCACCCCGGCGTTATTGGAAATGACGGTGAGGTTCTTGACGCCGCTGTCGCGCAGCGCCTCGATCAGCGCCTCCGGGATGCCGCACAGGCCGAACCCGCCCACAGCCAGCAGCTGGCCGTCCTTGACCACGCCGTCGAGGGCGGCGGCCGCGGAGGGAAATATCTTGTTCACAAAAATTCTCCTGCTCGATAAAAGCGATTTCGCGATGCACCGGAATGCCGGTACGATACTACCTAATGAGTTACGTAGTTCTCCGTAGAGGTTAGCCCGATGGACGTCGACTACCGCCTTGCTTTCAATCTGGCGCCGGTTGGGCTGTGCCTGTCGCGCAACCGCTCGATTGTGGACTGCAACCAGCAGTTGTGCGATATGTTCGGCGCTTCGCGCGAGCTGCTGATCGGGCAGTCGTTCCAGATTCTCTACCCGAGCGCCGATGAGTACGAGCGGCTGGGCGCGCGCATGGCGCCGATCCTCAATGCCAAGGGCCACTACGCCGACGACCGGATCATGAAGCGCGCCAATGGCGAGGTGTTCTGGTGCCACGTGACCGGCCGCGCACTCAACCGCGACGCGCCGCACGAGTCAGGCATCTGGGCCTTCGAGGACCTCAGTTCACAGCGTCCCGTCAAAGCCGAGCTCACGGCGCGCGAGCGCGAGGTGGCCGCGCGGCTGCTGGATGGCATGACCTCGAAGGAAATCGGCAAGACGCTCGGGATCAGCCATCGAACCGTCGAAATCTACCGGGCCCGCCTGATGCGCAAGTACAAGGCCAGCACAACGGCCGACCTGGTGCACAAATTGATGGCCGGGGAGTAGCGATCCGTGGGACGGGGCCCTACTTGCCGTCGATGACTTCGGCGGCGTTGCGAAACGCGTCCACCGCTGCCGGTACGCCGCAATAGATCGTCGCGTGCAGCAGCACTTCCTGGATTTCCTCGATGGTGGCGCCGTTGGCCAGCGCGCCCCGCACGTGGGCCTTGAGCTCGTGCTGCTTGCCCAGCGCCGTCAGCATGGCCACCGTGACCAGGCTGCGCGTCCTGCGGTCCAGCCCCTCGCGCTGCCACACGTCGCCCCACGCTGCGCGCGTGATGTGCTCCTGGATCGGCCGGGTGAAGGCCGTGGCACCGGCCAATGCCTTGTTCACGTAGTCCTCGCCCATGACCTGCTTGCGGGTGGCCAGGCCCTTGTCGTATGCGGTGTCCATGCGCTGCTCCTTGTCCGATTGCCGCACAGCATAATCGTCCCAAACCCGTACAGGAGATACCGCAATGAACCGCTACCCCGCCCCGGAACTGAAGGACCTGCCGCAGGACATCAAGGCGCGCGTGCTGGAAGTGCAGGAGAAGGCCGGCTTCGTGCCCAACGTATTTCTCTCGCTGGCGCGCCGGCCGGCCGAGTGGCGCGCTTTCTTCGCCTACCACGACGCGCTGATGCTCAAGGAGGAAGGCTCGCTCACGAAAGGCGATCGCGAGATGATCGTGACGGCCACCAGCGCGGCCAACAACTGCCTCTACTGCGTCGTCGCCCATGGCGCGATCCTGCGAATCTACGAGAAGAAGCCGCTGGTGGCCGACCAGGTGGCGGTGAATTACCGCAAGGCCGACATCGCGCCGCGCCAGCGTGCGATGCTCGACTTCGCGATGAAGGTCTGCCTGCACTCGGACGAGATCGAGGACGCGGACTTCGCGCCGCTGCATGCCCACGGCTTTTCCGACGAGGACATCTGGGACATCGCCGCGATCACGGCTTTCTTCGGCCTTTCCAACCGCATGGCGAGCTTTTCCAACATGCTGCCCAATCCGGAGTTCTATCTGATGGGCCGCGTTCCGAAGCAGAAGTAGCGCGGAGCCGCCGCGCGCTGCGCCCAAGCACGGCGCGGCAGCTTGCGCCGCCGCGTCAGATACCCGCGGTCGAGCCCACGTAGCGCTCCATCACTTGCATTTCGTCGGCCGTCGGCGTGCCCTTGCCGGTGATGGCAGAGTAAATGTTGCCGCCGAAGCCGTCGCGCGGGAAGAAATTGAGGAAACCCCAGCCGAGCAGGAACTGGTCGAATCCGAACTGGTTGGAGTGGAGCGTCACGGCACCGCTTGCCGCCACCGCCGAATTGACGCGAAGCTGCTGCGCCAAGCCGCTTGAGGTGAAGGATATGACCGCCGGCGCATTGGCGGCCAGCCGGGTCGGGCTGACCAGTACCTGGGACGTTCCGGTCGAGTCGACCCATCTCGCCGCCGGCTGGCTGTTGGAAAAGCCCAGCTCCGAGGCGAACGCTCCCACGGCGTTCGAGGCCTGGAACACCACGCCGTTGTTCGCCACTCCGGGCACGCTCACGGCCGCGATCGCGAAGTGCGGGTCCGCGATGTTGTAGGGCACCAGGTTGCGGGCCTTGGGAGTCAGCCCCGCGACCGCCAGCGACTTGCGGCACCAGAACCCGTGCGTATCGAACGCGCTATGGTCCGAGTTCTTCTTGCCATTGGTGACGCGCATCACCGGGGGCACCATGGTGCCCATCGCGCTTCCACCTTCAGTGTTGGTCCAGTTGATCATCTCCATGGCGTTGCCCGGGCTGGAGCCGTAGCCCGAGTCCGAGATGGCGCGAACCACCTGGCCGGCGCCCGCCGGCACGCCCTGCATGTAATCGGTGTAGCCGTCTGCCAGTTCCCACTTGCAGGCCGCGTACTTGGCGATGAGCGCCATCGCCGCGTCGGTGAGGCTGGTCGCGGCGTAGGCTACCGGGTCGCTGAGCGAATAGATTTTTCGCGGCGGCGGCACGTTGGGCGCGTTGGAGCTCGCGTAGGTGAGCGTGGCCACCCGGTTGGACGCGGAGGTGTACGTGAACGTGTCCTGGCCGTTCGGGCCGGCCGGGATCGACAGGGTCGACTTGCTGAGCGTGCCGCCGTTGTTGGACGACACGGTGAGCGTCACCGGATTGGCGAGGTTGCCGCGCGCATAGACGGTGATGGTGACGGCCGTGCCGTCGGGCGCCCAGCCCGGCCCATCGTCGAACAGTGTGGCCAGCGCCACGCCGGCAGCGGCTTTCATCGGCCCCGACATGGGAGGTTCGAGCGTCTTGTTCTGGTGCCAGCCAGGCACGTGCGTGATCGTGTGGTTATGGAAGTCCCAGTGGTTGCCGCCGCCCCAGCTGTACACCTCGACGCCCGACTGGCGCGCGAAGTTGAGAAAACGGGTCCAGCTTTCCTGCCACCGAACGTCGTCCAGCGGCATGCCGGTTTCCATCACCGCCAGCCGGGTTCCGTTGGCGCTCGCCCAATCGACGGCCGGCTTGAGCCTCAGCACGCCGGTATCCGCACTGATCGGAACCTCGCCGACACCGGCGCTGAAATCCCGCAACGATTCGAGGTCGAAGTCGAATCCCGTGCCGTTGCTGAAGGCGTCCAGATACATGTGCAATTCATAGATGAGGTTGGGCGCATTGATGGGCCATCCGGGATTGTCCGTGCCCACCGACCAGGCCCCGCTGAAGTTATTGCCCGCCACGTAGATGGGGTTGACCGGATCGAGCCCGCGGATGGCGGCAATGACCGCTTTGGCGTAGGTCGGCCAGATCGTGAGATCCTGGCCGAAGCCCTGGAAGGACTCGACGATGTCTCCGGTCTTGGGCAGGAAGAAGGGCTCGTTCATCAAGCCGTAGCCGCCAAAGCCGGGGTGGTCCTTCCACTTCGCCGCGACGCGGCTGAAGAAATCGATGTAGTTGGACTGCTTGAGCGTGGTGCCGGGCGCGAGCGCGAAGATCCGGGTCTGGACCTGGGTGTTGTCGGTCGTGTAGGCATGGATCAGCGGATTGGACGGCTTCACCAGCCCGATCACGGAGCCGTCGGCCTGGAAGACGAAGTCCTGGTAGCGGCAGTAGTTGTGGCAGTCGATGATGCACTTGATGCCGGCGGCCGCGTGGGCATCCATCACCCCGGTGATATACGACTCGTAGCCTGGATGGAAGGCGCCCGGGCTGCCGATCGCGTCCTTGGCCGCTGCATTGGCCACCGTGTCGTGCAGCATCGGCTGCAGGAACTCCCAGCGGATGGGCAGGCGTGTCTTCGTATAGCCGTTGGCCGCAAGCCATGCGACGTCCTCGCGGCGTGGCACGGTCAAGTTGACGTTGGGCAGGCTGCTGGCGCCATAGCGCAGGCCACCGGCCGATTCCATGCTGCAGAGATTGGTGCCCATGGCCAGCGGTCCGGATAGCGGCGGCGGTGTCGGCGCCGGCGTTGGTGCGGGCGCGGGGGCAGGCGCCGGCGCGGGCGGCGCGGGAGCCGGCGCAGGTGGTGCCGGGGCTGGAGCCGGGGGCGCGGGCGCCGGCGCTGGCGGCGCGGGCGGGGGTGCGGCGGCGATGTTTGAATCTGCGGTTCCGCCGCCGCCGCCGCCACATGCGGTCAGAGCTGCTGCCGCGGCCGCGGCGGCCGCCTTGTTGAATTCACGTCGCTGCATGACATCTCCCAACGGATCGTCAATGGACCGGCAGAAGTATGAAATGCAGAGGTTGGGGCCGCATTGGCCCGAAAGAGCTATTGGCGCGCAACTAGGGGCGCCCTCCTACGCCGCGCTGAGGTGCTATCCGACGCGCAAAGCTCTGCCGCGCAGGCAGCGCCCGATGAGCCAGGAACCAGAACCTTTCAGACGGCGAACCCGTCGTCCGCGGCTATGACGGCGCCATTGATGAAATGGCTCTGGGCGCTCGCCAGCAGAACGATCAGCGCGTCCAGGTCTTCGGCCCGCCCCACGCGCTTGCGCGGCAGCATCTGCATCAGCTTGTGGCCCTGGTCGGTCGACCAGTGATGGTGATTGAGCTCGGTGTCGATGTAACCCGGGCAGATGGCGTTGACGTTGATCTCGAAGCGGCCCCACTCCAGCGCCATGGCCTTGGTCATCTGCACCACGGCCGCCTTGCTCATGCAATAGGCGCCGATCTGCGGCAAGACCTTGAGGGCGGCCATCGAAGCGATGTTGATGATGCGCCCGCCGGTGTAGGTACCCGGCGCGGAGCCGCGGGCGCGCGCCAGCATGCGCTTGCCCACTTCCTGCGCGACGAAGAAGGCGCCCTTCACGTTGGTGTCGAAGATGAAATCGAAGTCTTCTTCGCCCACGTCCTGGATGCGCTGCGTGGTGCTCACCCCCGAGTTGTTCACCAGGATGTCGATGGAGCCCACCTCCGTTTCGGCATGGGCCACCGCGGACTTGATGCTGTCCAGGGACGTCACGTCCAGCTGTGTCACATGGGCGTCACCTCCCTCGGCCTCGATCTGGGCGCGCAAATCCTTGAGCTTTTCGACGCGGCGGCTGGCCAGGACCACCGCCGCGCCGGCGCGCGACAAGGTGCGCGCGAATTGCGCCCCCAGTCCGCTGGAAGCGCCGGTCACGAAGGCGACGCGGCCCGATAAATCGATGCTGTAGCTCACAGGACTCTCCTGCCTAAAATAGGCGCAACAAGAATGCTCGTTCGAATAGTGCGATCGCGGCAATAAAATGAAACCCATTCTGCGGCGCAATCGGTCGCACGTCGTTTTCAAAACATTATCAACGAGAGACCTATGACCAACGAAGAGATACTGGCGCAGCACGGACCGCGCGAGGCGATGGAGTACGACGTGGTGGTGGTCGGCGGCGGGCCAGGCGGCCTGTCGGCGGCCATCCGCCTCAAGCAACTGGCGGCCGAGCACGGCAAGGAAGTTTCCGTGGTCGTGCTGGAGAAAGGTTCGGAACCCGGCGCGCATATCCTGGCCGGCACCGTCATGGATCCGCGCGCGCTGTATGAGCTGTTCCCGAACTGGAAGGAGCTGGGCGCGCCGTTGAACCAGCCCGTGACGGACGACGCGATGCTCTTCCTCACCAAGACGTCCGGCAAGCGCACGCCCAACTTCCTGCTGCCGCCGTGCTTCCAGAACCACGGCAACTACGTGATCAGCCTGGCCAACCTCACGCGCTGGCTGGCCCAGCAGGCCGAGGGGCTGGGCGTGGAAATCTTTCCGGGCTTCCCGGCGGCCGAGGTGCTTTACAACGAGAACGGTTCGGTCAAGGGTGTGGCCACCGGCAACATGGGCATCGGCAAGGACGGCGAGCCGGCGGAGAATTTCCAGCTCGGCATGGAGCTGCATGCCAAGTACACGATCTTCGCCGAGGGCTCGCGCGGCCAGCTGGGCCGGCAGCTGATCGCCCGGTTCAAGCTGGACGAGGGCAAGGACCCGCAAGGCTACGCGCTCGGCATCAAGGAGCTGTGGGAGGTCGATCCGCAACGTCATCAGCCCGGGTTCGTGATGCACACCGCGGGCTGGCCGCTTCCCAACGACACCTATGGCGGCTCGTTCCTGTACCACATGGAAAACAACCAGGTGGTGATGGGCTTCATCACGGGGCTGAACTATTCGAACCCCTACCTGAGCCCCTTCGAGGAGTTCCAGCGCTGGAAGACCCATCCCAACATCCGCTGGTACCTCGAGGGCGACGAGAGCAAGGGCATCCAGCCCGGCAAGCGCCTGTCCTATGGCGCGCGGGCGATAACGGCCGGCGGGCT